>JBEIHO010000022.1:0-46138 GCA_040381215.1 Alphaproteobacteria bacterium
AGGATACCCGCAAGCGCGTCTCGCGACCGGCTCGGTCGATTCCCGCGCGCGCGCATTCTATGCAAAACTGGGCTACCGCGACGTCGCTCACTATCCTGACATCGAGTGGAACAGCGGGCTCACGACGCTGCTCCGCGTGAAGGCGCGCCGCTGAAGCAATCTCCCCCGAAGCGCTGCCGCGTTTTGGGGAGAAACTTCACGCCGCGATCTCCCCTGGGGCGCGGTAGCGCTCCGGGGGAGTGGGTGCGCACCGGCAGGTGCTGCACCCGAGGGGGTAGCCCCACGGCCAGAAAGGCATCAGCCCTGTTTCAGCGCTCCCGCCTTGCAAGCCTCGTCAAAGCTCGCCTGCAGAAGATACGTATTCCGATGGATGTCCTTCGGCGACAGCGTGTCCCGAAAAGCCGAAAGCACTTCAGTAAGCGCCTCCCAAAGCTCCTGTGGTCGGTGACGGGCACCCTCCTTGATCAACTGACCATAATTGAGGGCAGCCGTGACTGTCGCAAGGTCTCCCAATGTGTCGAGCCGCCTCGACAACTGCATCGGGTCAGCCCACATCAAGCCGACGCCGCTGCAAAAAAGTGCCGTGCAGATCAATGCCAGCGTTGGACCCGGAAGCGGCTCAAGGACATCCAGGTAGGTGATGAACAATCCGCCAAACAATCCGCCGAAAATGGAAACCAGTGTCATTGCCATGCCGAGGTATCCGATCCAGCCATACATCGGTCTCGCCAGCGTTAGTCCGGCAATGTGCCCCAACTTGCGAAACGCAAGCTTCGGGTTTCCCTGGCAGATGTCCGCAAGATTCGTCTTGGGAGTAACGTTCAGGTTCGGCGCATTCTGCAGAATGGCCCGACGCAGCCGATAGTAGCACATCGCGGTCGCACACTTTTCACCCGACCCGGGGCCAAGCCTGGCCAAC
The DNA here is from genome assembly GCA_040381215.1 of Alphaproteobacteria bacterium. Classification (GTDB taxonomy): domain Bacteria; phylum Pseudomonadota; class Alphaproteobacteria; order Micropepsales; family Micropepsaceae; genus SZUA-430. The sequence continues at coordinate 920 of JBEIHO010000022.1, forward strand.
AGGACGTCGTACAAGTGCCCGACAAGCACGATCGATGTCGCTTCCTCGTCGGTGATTGTCAGGCCGAACGCACGCTCAAGTTCCACAACGATCTCCCAATCGTCGCCGTCATCGTCGAGGCCGAGCGTATTCGGAGAGGCAGAAGATGAGTTGGCGCTCATGTAGGTTCAGCCGTGAGAGTGGTCGAGCGGATCCTACCACTTCGGCGTTCTCGTTCGAAACGGGGAACGCGAGCTAGGCTTTGACGCTAGGCGCCGCCCCCCTCGGATGCAGCACGCCTTCGCTCTTCGAGCTTCGGCGCGCGCACCCACTCCCCCAAACGCTGTCGCGTTTTGGGGAGAAACTTTCGCGTATTCTCTTCTTTTCGCGTTTTCGCGTGAACCTTTCTTCTTCGCCTCAGAAGTTCGCCGCATCAAGCTGCATGAGCCCATCGGCACCGGCCTTGACGCGCTCAACCAGCGACGCCGTGTCCGGCACCATGCGTTCCATCCAGAACCGGGCCGAAGACAGCTTGGCTTCATAGAAGCCCGCATTGGCAGGCTTTCCCTCAAGGCGCACGAGCGCGGCCTTGGCCTGGCGGGCCCAGAGATAGCCGACGACGACGATGCCGAACATGCGCAGATAGTCGACCGACGCCGCCCCCGCATTGTCCGGGTTCTTCAGGCCGTTCTGCGCGAGCCACATCGTGGCCTCTTGCAGGCGGGCAAGCCCGGCCTTCACGGGTTCCACATAGGGCTTCATGTCAGCCCCGTCGTGTGCGCTCAGGAATTCGTTGATGAGACGGAAGAGGGCAAACGGCGCCCGTCCGCCATTGCGCGACAGCTTACGGCCGACGAGGTCCAGCGCCTGCACGCCATTCGCGCCTTCATAGGTCTGGTTGATGCGCGAGTCGCGCACGAACTGCTCCATCCCGTACGAGCGGATATAACCATGACCGCCAAAGCACTGCATCGCGGCGTTGGCCGCGTCAAAGCCCATGTCCGTGCAGAAAGCCTTGATGACCGGCGTCAGCAAGTCGGCGATGTCGGCGGCCTCCTGGCGCTCGGCATCCGGGCGATCGCTTTGCGCAATGCCCATGAGGAACGTGATGAGGGTAGCAAGCGAACGCCCGCCTTCCGCAGCCGAACGCGCGAACAAGAGCATGCGCCGCACATCCGGATGAACCAGAAGCGGATCGGCCGGCAGCTCCGGGTTCTTCGCGCCCGTCAGCGAACGCCCGACAAGCCGCTCGCGCGTGTAGGCAACCGCGTTCTGGTAGGCGACTTCAGCCACCGCCACGCCCTGCACGCCGACGCCGATGCGGGCCGCATTCATCATGCCGAACATGCCCTTCATGCCTTCCGACGAGGACTTCTTGTCGCCCGCGCCCTTGGCCTGCGGCTTGGGACCAAGCCGCCAGGCAACCGCACCATCGAAGTTCAGCACGCATGTCGCGCTGCCCTTGATGCCCATCTTCTTCTCGATCGAGCCCGTGTTGACCGCATTGCGCGCGCCGACCTTGCCGTCCTCGCTGACGATGAACTTCGGCACCATGAAGAAGTTCACGGTCGACAGGTCGTCGTGGGTCTTGCCGTTCTCGTCCGGGATCTTCGCGATCACCATGTGGACGATGTTGTCCGTCAGGTCATGGTCACCACCCGAGATGTAGATCTTCGTACCGTGGACGCGATAGGTGCCGTCGGGCTGCTCAACCGCCTTCGTCTTCATCAGGCGCAGGTCCGTGCCGCAATGGGGCTCGGTCAGGCACATCGTGCCCGTCCACTCGCCCGCGATCATCTTCGTCGCGACATGCTCGCGCATCCATGGGGCGCCCGTGCCCAGCAGGGCAGCATAGGCCGCGCTCGTGAGGCCGGGATACATGGCAAAGGCCTGGTTGGCCGAGGCCCCCATCTCCGAAACCGCAAAGGTCATCAGGAGTGGCAGGCCCGCACCTCCGAACTGCTCGGGTACGCCCAGCCGGTTCCAGCCGGAATCACAGAATGCCTGATAGGCCTCCTTGAAGCCCTTCGGGGTGCGCACGACGCCATTCTCGAAATGGCAACCCTCTTCGTCGCCCACCTGGTTCAGCGGCTGCAGCACCTCGGACACGAACGTGCCAGCGCCCTCGAGAACGTCGCGCACCGTCGCGCGGTCGAGTTCGGCATAGCCCGGCAGATCCTTGTATTTCTCAATCTCCAGGACGTCGAACAGCAAATGCTCATAGTCGGCAACCGGGGCTTTGTAGCTGGGCATGTTGTTGATCCGCTTTGGAAAATGATGCGGCGCAATATGACCCTTCACCCCCTGGCAAGGCAATGATCCTCAGTCGGATTTGACGTGAAGCAGAAGCGACGACTGAGGCCGCGGCAGGAAGATCTCGATGCCCCGGTTCCCGAGGGCTTGGCCTCCCAATCTCAGGTTGCCGCTACGCAAGGCAGGAGGCAGGGACGCTTCGACATGACGGGCGTGGGGGCCGGCAACGGCCACACGGTAGAGTCTGCCCGGATCGAGGCCCGGAACCCGCAGCGAAGTGCCGCGCCCCAACGCCTGCGACCCCGTCCGCAGGACCAGGCACAGCGCCTCGTTTCCGTCGCTGGCAGACACCGCGGTGCCCTGATGATCCGGGCCCGGCAGTTCGACGCGCCACCAGCGGCCCGCATGCAGCAGCGGGCGGAAGGTCTTGTAGGTCCGGATATGCGCCGCCAGGCGTGACAGCGCTTCCGGCTCAAGGCTGCGCAGGTCCAGTTCCAGCCCCATGTGCCCGAACAGGGCAACATGAGCCCGCAGATCAAGGGACAGCGTGCGACCTGTGATATGGCATGTAGCCGGCCCGACATGCACACCCGCCACCTCCGGCGGCAGGAACAGGTTCGCGTTGCTCTGGATGTCGAACCGGTCGAGCGCATCGTTGGAATCCGACACCCAGACGCGCTCGGCGCGCGCAAGCATCCCATAGTCGCACCGCCCGCCACCGCTGGCGCAGGTTTCGATCTCGACGTCCGGATGCGCCGCTCGCAGGCGGTCGATCAAGGCATGGACGCCGCGGACCTGGGCATGGTGCCCGTTTCCGGTGACATCGCGGTTCATGTCCCACTTGAGATAGGCAATCGCATTGTCCGCCAGAAGCCTGTCGAGAGCTGCGAACAGGTGGGCCTGCACGTCCGCGCGCGCCAGGTCCAGGACGCACTGGTGGCGCATCAGCACCGGCACGCCCGGATCCCGGCGGATCCAGTCGGGATGCGCCCGCGCAAGGTCGCTGTCCGGGTTCACCATCTCCGGCTCGACCCAGAGGCCGAATCCAAGCCCCCGTGCATGGACGTGGTCGATCAGTGGCTTCAGCCCGTCCGGATACTTCAGGGCATCGACCGTCCAGTCGCCAAGCGCCGCCCGATCGTCGTTGCGGCCCTTGAACCACCCGTCATCCAGGACGAAGCGCTCGGCACCCACCTGCGCCGCACGATCGACGAGGTCGCGCAAGGTCGCCACGTCGTGCTTGAAATAGATCGCCTCCCACGTGTTGTAGTGCACGGGCCGCGGCCGCGCGGCGACCTTCGCAGGAAGGATCTCGGCGCGCACGAACGCGTGAAGCGCCTGCATCGCGCCGTTCAGTCCGGCACGTGAATGGACAGCATGGCACCACGGGCTCTGGTAGCCCGCGGTCGAGGCGTCGCCGTCCTCGGCCAGCTCGCCGGCCTGCGCGATGATGTGCCCCTCGCGCAGGGTCTCGATCGACATGCGATGGCTGCCGCTCCACGCCAGCGTGACGCCGACTACCTCGCCGTGATCGTTGCCAAAACCCCGTTCGCCAAGGAACAGCCCAGGGAAGCGGTCATGGCCCGGACGTCCGCGCCGGCTTTCCAGCACGACATCGGCCGTGCCCAGCACCTGCCGATGCAGCGCGAACTCGCGCGCCCAGTCACCACCGAAGGTCACGACCTCCGCGAGGCTCCCCGGCAGGGGAAGCGTCATCGCCGCAAGCCGCAGCGCGTCCAGCCCCTGCACCGAACTTCGCACCGACAGCACGCCATGCGCCGAAAGCCTGTATTCGAGGGTGACATGCGCCTCGGCGTCGTCATCCGCGCTCAGCCGGATCACAAGCCCGTGCGCCGTTCCATGCGCCTCGTGGAACCGCAGGCGGCGCGATCGCCGCAGCACGATCGCAGGCGTGCCGAAATACCCAGCCTCTGCGCCCGGCAGGACGCAAGGCGGACGCGGCGCATCGAGCCTTGCGCCCCACAGCACCTGCGGCGCCGCCGCACCAATCGCGTCGGGATGGGGCAGGGGACCGAGATCGGCACCGAAATGCACGATGCGCGGCAGCAGGCCATCGGCCGGCTGCAGGTCGACCAGCAGCGACGCTCCGCCGCCGCGCAGGTAATGGAACCTTTGCGCCACGACTAGCGATCCTGGTATTGCGGTTTGCGCTTCTCGAGGAACGCGCGCATGCCCTCGGGAAAATCCTCCGTCTGCGCGCAGAGGATCTGGTTTCGATCCTCCATCGCGATGGCAGCTTCAAGGCTGCCCGCATCGACGCTCATGTTGAGGCACTCCTTCGTCATGCGAAGCCCGAGGGGAGAGGTTGTGAGCATCTCCTCCACGTAGGGGCGCGCAGCCTCTTCAAGCTGCGCGTCCGGCACGACCTCGCTGACCAGCCCCACGCGCAGCGCGCGCTCGGCGTTGATGAAGCGCCCGGTGAGCATCAGCTCCGACGCCACCGACACACCCACGAGGCGCGGCAGGAAATAGCTCACCCCGATGTCGCAGGCCGACAGCCCGATGCGGATGAAGGCTGCGTTCATGCGCGCACTTGTTCCCGCGATGCGGATGTCGCTGGCCAGCGCAAAGGCAAAGCCGCCACCGCACGCCGGTCCATGCACAAGCGAGATGAAGGGCTGCGGCGCGCGGCGCATGCGCATCACGATCTCGCTGATGCGCCGCTGCGACGTGAGGCCCGTCGACGGGCTGCGCGGGGAATTGTCCCGCGCCTTCAGGTCAAGGCCGGCGCAGAAGGCACGCCCCGCACCCCTGAGCACCACGACGCGCACGGCCTTGTCCCAGTAGAGGCTTTGCGTGTAGTCGAGGAGATCGTCGATCAACTGCGCGTTCAGCGCATTCAGGCTGTCGGGGCGGTTCAGGGTAACCCAGTCAACCGGCCCTTCCTTTCGGATCAGCAATGTCTGGTAGCTCACGGCGGTGCACTCGCTTGCGTTCGTGTCATCCCCGGCAATATAGAACGGGAATGACAGGCCCCGCCATCCGCAAACATCTCGCCATGATCACCGTTGGCGCTTGCCTCCTTCTTGCAAGCGCAGGCGTGGCATCGGCCCGCCCGCAGCGCATCGTGTCCACGAATGTGTGCGCCGACCAGCTCGTGATGCTGCTCGCGGACCCGGCGGACATCGCGTCTGTCTCCAGCCTGGCAAGCGATCCGGAAGTCTCCAACCTTGCATCCGAGGGGCGACGCCACAAGGTCAATCACGCCCGCGCCGAGGAGGTCATCCGCCTCGCGCCCGATCTTGTCGTGGGTGACGTCCAGACCGGGCGCCACGCCAACAGCCTCGCCCGAACGATAGGCGTGCCGGTGCACCTCGTTGGATGGCCAACCTCGCTGCAGGACGTGCAACGCATCATCACGGACCTGGGGGATGTCCTGGGCCAGCCTGCCCGCGCAAGCAGGCTTGTCGCAGGCATGCGCCAGCGCATCGGCGTGCGGCCGCCGCCAACAGTGACGGCGTTGCTGTATGAACCCAATGGCCTGACGACCGGTGCCGGCACGTTGGCCGACGATGTTCTGGCGCATGCCGGCCTGAAGAACATGGCGGGCGATTTCACGGCCGGGGCCTATGGCGCGGTGCCGCTCGAACTTGTGATAGCAAACCCGCCGCAGCTGCTGATCATGGATCAATCCTACACGGCAAGCTCCAGTCGTGCCCAGGCCTTGCTGCGGCATCCGGCCTTCGCCGCACTGAAGGGCAGGACCCTTGTCCACCCGATGAAATCCCGTCTCCTCCTGTGCCCCGGCCCATGGGTTGCAGAGGCGGTCGTTGACCTCGCCCGCCAGCGCAAGGCCCTCTCCACCTCGCTTGCCAATCCCTGAGATTCGCGCTACCGCTCTCAAGTGCTTGGTGCTTTGACTTGCCCAGTGGCCTGTCGAAGGAAAAGGGAATGCGGTGCGGGCCCGAAGGGCCCCATGCCGCAGCTGCCCCCGCAACTGTAGTCGGCGAGCGGCTTGCCGCCAGACGCCACTGGGACCCTCGGGTTTCGGGAAGGCAAGGCAAGCCCGCGATGAAGCCGTAAGCCAGGAAACCTGCCAGGCACTCGTCGTCTATTCACAGGCCGGGGTGTGCCAGTGAAACGGTTCTTCCGTCGCGGCGAAGTGCGTGTGTCCGGCGGGAGGTGACTTCAAGGTGCGATCCGCATCCCTCAGGCAGTATTCACAGGCGGGCCTCATGGCCGGTCTTGCGCTGGCGCTCGCGCTCTGCAGCGCGCTGTCTCTCTTCATAGGCTACGCCTCGATCCCCCTGGCTGATGCGGTGACCGGTCTTTTCACCGGCGATGGCGTCGCCGGGATCATCATGCAGGACATTCGCCTGCCACGGGTTCTCCTGGGCATCGTGTCGGGTGCGGCGCTTGGCATGAGCGGCGCAGCCCTTCAGGGGCTCCTGCGCAATCCCCTTGCCGAGCCGGGCGTGATGGGCATTGCCTCATTCGCATCGCTGGGCGCTGTCGTTGCGATCTATTTCGGGCTCTCGACGGCATTTGCGCTGTCCCTGCCTCTGGCGGCGATGACCGGCGCTCTTCTGTCTGCAGCGATCCTGAACCTGATCTCGGCGCGCCATAACTCGCTCTACACCCTGGTGCTCGCGGGTGTCGCGCTGGCAAATCTCGCGGCCGCCCTGATGGCGCTTGCGTTGAACCTTGCACCCAATCCCTACGCGATGAGCGAGATCGTCTTCTGGTTGCTGGGATCCTTGAAGGATCGAAGCAGTCAGGACCTCATCCTCGCATTGCCCTTCGTCATCCTGGGCATGATCGTTCTCTTGCAGACGGGCAAGGCACTCGATGCGCTTGCTCTTGGCGAGGATGTTGCCCGTTCCATGGCCATCGACGTCACGCGAACGGGCCAGCTGGTCACGCTGGGTGTGGCGCTGACCGTGGGAGCCTCGGTAGCCGTCACGGGTGCGATAGCGTTTGTCGGCCTGATCGTGCCCCACCTCTGCCGCAGCTTTGTCGGCCACGAGCCATCGCGCCTTCTCTGGCCAAGCGCCGTGGCCGGGGCGCTTCTCGTCAGCATCGCCGATATGGCGGTGCGGCTTGTTCCATCGGGCCCCGAGTTGATGCTGGGCGTTTTTACATCGCTCATTGGTGTGCCGTTTTTCCTCTGGCTGGTTTTCCGGCTGCGTCAGGAGGCAGCGTGATGTCGATAGAGTTGCGTGACATAGCGGTCGGGATGCGTGGCCAGCAGATCCTGAGTTCGTTTTCACTGCGCGCGGACACCGGCAGCTGCGTCGGCGTCGTCGGCCCCAACGGGTCCGGCAAGTCGACGGCCATGAAAGTGCTGGCGGGTCTGCTGCAGCCGGCGGCGGGCACCGTGGCAGTGGAGGGCAGGGCGATCAACGCCTGGTCCCGGCAGGAGCTTGCGCGTCACATCGCCTATCTGCCGCAGAACGGCGAGGTTCATTGGCCCCTGAAGGTGCGCGCGGTCGTGGCGCTTGGCAGGTTGCCCCACGCCCCCTTCGGCGCAGCACGAGCCCTCGACGAAACCTCCATCGAGGAAGCCATGGCGCGCTGCGACGTCACGCCCCTGGCCCATCGCCCGGTCAACAGCCTGTCGGGCGGAGAGCGGGCCCGTGTGCTGCTGGCGCGAGCCTTGGCGACGGGCGCACGGATCATCCTGGCTGACGAACCATTCGCCCAGCTTGATCCGCACCACCAGATCCATGCCATGGAAGTGCTGAAGGCAGAGGCTGCCCGCGGGACGACAGTCGTCGTTGTCCTGCATGACCTGGGACTGGCTGCGCGCTATTGCGACCGCGTCGCAGTGGTCTCGGGCGGAACCGTGGCGGCGGAAGGTTCCCCGCGCACGGTCCTGTCGAGCGACGTTCTGCGCAATGTCTTTGGCGTCGACGCGTTCATTGGCGAGCATCAGGGCTCACCACTTGTACTGCCGATCAGGCGCCGTGCGGATGCCGTGGTTTCACGCGGGTCGCAGCCTCATCCAGGATGATGCCGACAAGATCCTCGTAACGGCGCCCCAGCATGCGCCACATGATCGGCAGGTCAGAGATTTCGGCATTGATGCCTGCCAGCGGATTGACTTCCAGGAAGTAGACCCGCCCATCGGACCCCGCGCGCAGGTCGGCGCGTCCGGCATCCCGGCAGCCAAGGGCACGCCAGGCGGCCAGCGCAACGGCCTCTGCTTCCTGTGCCTGGGCATCGGTGGCGATCGAATACGTGACGCGCCCCTCCCAGTTCTCCTTGTTGAAATAGGAATAGAGGCCCTGCTCGGCCTCGGCGCCCAGATGCACCTCCATCGCAGCCACCGTGCGCGCCGACGCCCCCGAGCCCAGCAGGCCTACCGTGAACTCCCGGCCGTTGAGATAGGGCTCGACCAGGACGGGTTGCCTGTGCAGCGCCAGCAATTCACGCACCGCCGGCCCAAGCGCTGCAGCATCTCGAACGATGGAGCGCGGCGTGATCCCCTTGCCAGTCCCCTCGGCAACCGGCTTGACGAACAGCGGGTAGGGCATGTCCACCCGTGCCAGGTCATCTTCGCGTTCGATCACGGCGAACGGCGCCGTGCGCACGCCTGCTGCCTGCAGGACTGCCTTCGTGTGGCCCTTGTGAAGGCACAGGGACAGCACCCCCGCATCCGCAAACGTGCAGGCGATGCCGTAGGCCTCGAGCAGGGCAGGAACTTGCGCCTCGCGCGCGATGCCGTACATGCCCTCGGCGATATTGAAGACGAGGTCCCACCTGTCCCCATTGGCGAGCCGTTCGACCAGGGCGCGCACATTGCCGATGCGATCAACGTCATGGCCGTGCGAACCGATCGCGCGCGCCAAGCCGTCTATCGTGTCTTCCTTGTCGAATTCGGCCGTTTCCTCGAGTGAGTAGCCCTGCCGGAGGTAATCCGACCTGAGATCATACGTAAGGCCGACGCGCATGGGCACCTGTGGGGAAGGCAGGGAATGGTGACCCCGAGACGATTCGAACGTCCGACCTACAGATTAGGAATCTGCCGCTCTATCCTGCTGAGCTACGGGGTCTTGAGGCCGGCATCATTTGTCGATTGCACCTGCAGGTCAAGCTGCATCCGTTGCAACCCCAAAGGAAAAAGCCCGGGCCGATGGACCCGGGCTTTGAAGCAGGAGGGGGCCTGCGTGTGTCAGGCCGCGCGCTGCAGCGCGACTTCGAGGCGCTTCACCGCGGCATCCTCGTCGATGCGCTCGACCGCCGCCACCTCGCGTGCCATGCGCGCGAGTGCAGCTTCGTAAAGCTGGCGTTCGGAATAGGACTGTTCCGGCTGCCCGCTCGTGCGGTGGAGGTCGCGTACCACTTCGGCGATCGAGATGAGGTCGCCGGAGTTGATCTTCGCTTCATACTCCTGCGCGCGACGGCTCCACATCGTGCGCTTGATCCGGGCGCGGCCCTTCAGCGTCTGCAACGCCGACGCGACCACGTCCGGAGAGGAAAGCCGACGCATGCCGATCGCCGAGGCCTTGGCCACCGGAACGCGCAAGGTCATCTTGTCCTTGTCGAAGTTGATCACGAACAGCTCGAGCTTGATGCCCGCCACTTCCTGTTCAACGACCGAAACAATGCGCCCCACACCATGCGCCGGGTACACGACCCAGTCATTGGTGCGGAATTCGGACTTCTTCTTTTCTGGTTTCGGCACGATGGCCACCGGCGCTTTGGCCACGGGCGCTGCAGGCGCAGCAGCCTTCGGGGCAACAGCCGCGGCGACCGCAGCCTTTGGCGCCGCTGCAGGCGACGGGACCGCCTTCAGTTCCACCTTCGCCGCAGGCTTGGCGTCGCTCTTGGGCGGCACCTTCACATCCGTCTTCGGCACTGCCTTGAGTTCCGGCTTCTTTGTTTCGGCCTTGCCGGCCGCGGCCTTCAGATCCGGTTTCGCGGCTGCGGGCTTTGCGGTGATCTTCGCCGCACCCTTCGCGGCTTTCGCCTGCGTTTTGACAGCCTGCTTTTTCGTGCTCATCAAGTTGTGTCTTTCTCGCTCAACCTGGCAGCGTCGCGGAGAAAACTTGCAATCGAAATGACGAGCGGTTCACCTGCCTTGTCAGCGGGCGAAACGAAGCACTGCCAAACCTGATCCAGAAGTCTCTGGCCAAGGCTCAACCGGTGCGCGTCTTCAGCGATGGACCTTCAAATCCCCACGGCGTCTTGTCGACTTGCAGATTTCTGTCGTGCGTTACCAAGTGATGAAAATGTAACACGAAAAGCGTGAAAAATAAAGGCAGGCCAAATGGTTAACCGAAAATACCCCGGCGTTAAGCAAGGAGATTTTTGGCCTGTTTCCGCAAAAAATTCATCTAGCGGCAATGTGCGCAGGGCGGGAAAATAAAATAGCGAAAACCATGAAATGGGGAAAAGTAGAGTTTTCCGCCAGTAAACAGGTTAATTGTCGGCAGCGTCCGTCAGCTGCCCTGGCCAGGTTTCGGGCTGAAGAACTTCTCGAGCTTTCCCGTCACATTCTCGAACTCTTTCGCATCAGCCGGAGGTTCGCCCTTGACGGTGATGTTGGGCCACTTGGAGGCGTAGTCCTTGTTGAGGGTGAGCCACTTCTCGAGACCATTTTCCGTGTCCGGCTTGATGGCATCGACCGGGCACTCCGGCTCGCAGACACCGCAGTCGATGCACTCGTCCGGATGGATGACGAGCATGTTCTCGCCCTCGTAGAAGCAATCAACCGGACAGACCTCGACGCAATCCATGAACTTGCATTTGATGCACGCGTCGGTGACGACATAGGACATGAGACGAACCCGCAATGGCTGGGTGACAAGTGTGAACAAGCGACACGCCTAGCACTTCATTATCCCCGCAACAACCCTCTCATTGCTGCACCGCACCCACTAGCTATCGAAATGCTTTGTCTTGAGTTGGCTGATGGCCCGCCGCTCGCGACGGTCCGGCTTGCGCCCAGGGTGGGGGGCCTCGTCGCGGACCTCTTCCTCCCGCGCCGGTGCAGGCGGTGTCAGGTCTTCGTATAGTTGTCGCGCCTCGCTGGCAGGCCCCCGCCGGACACCAGGCGCCACGACCTTGATCACGCGCACGGCGCTACCCAGCGCGATGGTCAGCACATCCCCGGGCTTGATGGCCGCCGCGGGCTTTGTGCAGTGCCCGCCATTGATGCGCACCCGTCCGGCAGAAACCGCCTCGGCCGCCAGCGTGCGGCTTTTGAAAAAGCGCGCATGCCAGAGATATTTGTCGACCCGCGACAAGGCTCACTTCTGGAACTTGAGCTGCGCAAGCGCTGCAAACGGTGAATCCGGATCGACGACGAAAGGCTTTTCCTTCCGCTTGGGCCGCTCCTGCTGCGGCTGCCGCGACTGTCCCGGCTGCTGCGAGCCAGGTCTCTCGGATGCCGGCTTGCCACGGCGCTCCTGATCGCCTTTTCGATGGGCTCCCTTGGTCCGTTCTGGCCGCGGCCCGTCGCTGCGCGCTTCGCGCGGCGCGGGCTTGGGGCGCGGCTTGCGTTCATCGCGCCGCGGACGCTGCTGCCAGAGGACAACCTCCTGTCCGGCTTCGTTCGTCGAGCGCACGTCCCGGAAACCGAGCGACCGCAGGATCTGCGCCAGATCTTCCTCACCACAGCCCAGCACCGACATGAGGTCTGGCGTGATGGCGAAGCTCTCGGGCATCTTTCCGCCCTTGCCCTTGCTGCGAATGATCTCACCCACCCGCTCGAGCATGTCGATGCGCACCGCCCGTGGTCCGCAGACGCGATAGCCGGCCGCCTCGTAAAATCCCGCCGGAACGGACGTCTCGGCAAGCAGCGAAGTCAATCCGGCAGGCGGTGGCGGCGGAATATCCGTCATGTCCTGGTGCACGGCCCACAGAAGCGCCTTTAGCTTGTCAGCAGCGGGCTTCACGAGCACCGGCAGATAGACCGAGAAGGCGCCGAACCGCACGCCCAGCCGTCGAAGCGGCGCGCGATCTTCCTGCGCGATGGCCTTGAGTTCACGGGTAACCTTCAGGCGCGCTGCCGATCCGAGATTTTCATAGAGCTGGAACGCAAGGCCACGCGCGACACCTTGCAGGGGCGAGGCATAAAGCGCCGGCTCACCACCCGCGGTCGCCGCGACAGCCGCGCTCGCCCCGGCATCAGGCGCATCGACGACGTCATCATCAGCCTCGAGCTCGGCTTCAGCCTCCGCCTCAGCCGAAGAAGCCTCATCGCCTTCAGCGGCCGGCGTCGCGTCCGCCGGTGTTGCAGCCACCGGCGTCTCCCGAACCACCGGCATCTCCTTGTTCAGCTCCGTCTGCAGCGTGACAAGCGGTGCAAGCACCTTGGTGATATGCAGTGCGAGCCACTCTTCCAGCCGGTCCGTCGCCCGCTCGCGCGCCGCCGTTGAAAGCAGGTCGTCGGCCATCAATTCGATGCGCGGCTTGAGCGGTTCGTGTCCCTTGCGCAGGCGTGCCACGATGTTGCCGTTCCACCAGAGCCGTCCATGCTCAGAGACAGTGATCGCGGAATCCGGCGCCAGCGCCAGGGCCTGCGCCCGCGAAGCGATTTCGCCCGCCAGCCCCTTGAGTGCCGCTGACCGCAGCGCCTTGCCATGGATGCCGATGGCCCGGGGATCCGCACCGAAAGAGAACCCCTGCAGCTTGCCGACATACTCGCCCTCGACCAGCACCTCGCCGCCATCATCGATGGTTGCGGCAAATTCCTCGTCTTCGCGCAGGCGCTTCATCAGCACGCTGGTGCGACGATCGACGAAACGCTGCGTCAGCTTCTCGTGCAACGCATCCGAGAGCCTGTCCTCCACCGCACGCGTTCGTTCCTGCCAGAAGGCGGCATCAGCAACCCACTGCGCACGGTTTGCGACATAGGTCCACGTGCGGATATGCGCGATGCGCTGTGCGATGGCATCGATTTCGCCTTCGACATTGTCGAGCCGCGCGACATGGCCCTCCAGCCATGACGCAGGCAGGACGCCTTCGTGGCTCACGAGATGCTCGAAGATGTTTCCGACCAGCTGCGCGTGCTCTTCGACGGCAATCTTGCGGAAGTCGGGGATCTGGCAGACCTGCCAGAGCAGCTTGACCACGGCGGGTCCAGGCGCCTTGTCCTTCACGCGCGGATCACCGGCCAGCAATCGCAGGACAAGCTGGTCATCCTGCGCCCGCGCACGGCTCAGGCCGCGCGACGGCGGCAGCTGGTCGAGGCTCTGGTCGAGCCCCGCGATCGATGAAAAATCAAGATTGGTATTGCGCCACTGGATGACTTTCACCGGATCGAAGCGATGGTTCTCGATCGCCTCGACGATTTCGCCGTCAAACGGCTCGGCATCGCCGGTGACGCCAAAAGTGCCATCATTCATGTGACGGCCGGCGCGGCCTGCGATCTGCGCAAGCTCGTTGGCCCGCAGCGGCCGGCGCACCGAGCCATCGAACTTCTCCGTGGCGGCGAAGGCCACGTGGTCGATGTCCATGTTGAGGCCCATGCCGATCGCATCGGTTGCGACAAGGAAGTCCACGTCGCCCGACTGGTAGAGCGCAACCTGCGCATTGCGTGTCCGCGGCGAGAGGGCCCCCATCACGACCGCCGCACCGCCGCGCTGGCGCCTGACGAGTTCGGCAATGGAATAGACCGCGTCGGCCGAGAAGCCGACGATGGCAGACCGCCGCGGCAGGCGGGTGAGCTTGCGCGCGCCCGTATAGGCAAGATCGGAAAACCGGGGGCGTGAGATGAACTGCACGCCCGGCAACAGCTTCTGCAGCAGCGGCCGCATCGTGTCGGACCCCAGGAAGATGGTCTCCGAACGGCCACGGGCATGCAGGATCCGGTCCGTGAACACATGGCCGCGGTCGGGATCCTGCGCGAGCTGGATTTCGTCCACCGCCACGAATTCGGCGCCGACATCAAGCGGCATGGACTCCACCGTCGCCACCCAGTGGGTCGGCGACTTGGGAACGATCTTTTCCTCGCCCGTGATCAGGGCCACGCAGTGGTGGCCCTTGGCCGCGGCGACCCGCTCGTAGACCTCGCGGGCCAGCAGCCGCAGCGGCAGGCCGATGATGCCGCTCTGGTGCGCAAGCATGCGCTCGATGGCGTAGTGGGTCTTGCCGGTATTCGTCGGGCCGAGAACGGCCGTCACGCGGCCATACGGGATCGTCATGTCGGGATGTCCAGGTTCAGCCGTCCTCTTGCCTTGCGAAGACCCGCAATGGCAAGCGGCCGGGCGATCTTTCCACCATCGCCTGTGGATAAAAAGGGGATCGTTTGGATCAATTACGGAACGAAGAGTGCCCGAATCGCCCACGAGGGGAAATTCGGTCTTCGTTCACGCACGAAATATGGCACGGCGGCGGAAGGCACCCCCAATTCACGCGCAGGGCCGGGTGAATGCGAGTGCCCTGTCCCCGAAAGCCCGACTGCAACTCATCCGTGCACGGACCATGCAGGCAAGATGGGGCATCGGTGATGCCAAAACTCCGTATCCTGAGCAATTCATGAAACCGCAATAAAGGAAAACGACGCTTGATGCCAATATTGGCAGGCTGTGGACAATTCCGGGAGAGGGCTTGGACATTATGCGAACATTTGACGTCCAAACTGTTCACCCCTCCAAAGTTCCCGTTCGTTCACGCCCCAGATGTTGGGCGCTGCATACCCGGCAACCCCAAGGAGATTCGCATTCACGGATTTGACCCAAGCGCTGTTTGGTCGAATACTGAAACCCCGAATTTCGCCATGCTGATCGTAAAAGGGCACACAACCCATGACTGTATTCCCCGACGCCACCCTGGCAGACTGGAAAAAGCTTGCCGCGTCCGAGCTCAAGGGAAAAACGGCGGATTCGCTGGCCTGGGCCACGCCCGAGGGGATAGCCGTCAAGCCGCTCTACACAGCCGCCGACCTGGAGAACATCCAGTCCCGGGACGCGATGCCGGGGCTGGCCCCCTTCACCCGCGGCGTGCGCGCGACGATGTACGCCGGCCGCCCCTGGACCATCCGCCAGTATGCAGGCTTCTCGACCGCCGAAGAATCGAATGCGTTCTACCGCCAGAACCTGGCCGCCGGCCAGATGGGCCTGTCTGTTGCCTTCGACCTCGCCACGCACCGCGGCTATGACAGCGACCATCCACGCGTGCTCGGCGACGTCGGCAAGGCCGGCGTGGCCATCGACAGCGTCGAGGACATGAAGATCCTCTTCGACGGCATCCCGCTCGACCGCATGTCGGTCTCCATGACCATGAACGGCGCTGTCATTCCGATCATGGCCAACTACATCGTTGCGGCCGAGGAGCAGGGCGTGAAGCCCGCTCTCCTGTCGGGCACGATCCAGAACGACATCCTCAAGGAGTTCATGGTCCGCAACACATACATCTATCCGCCCGAGCCCTCGATGCGGATCATTGCCGACATCATCGCCTACACGGCCGAGAAGATGCCGAAGTTCAACTCGATCTCGATCTCCGGCTATCACATGCACGAGGCCGGCGCGACCGCGGTCCAGGAGCTCGCCTTCACGCTCGCCGACGGCATTGCCTATGTGAAGGCAGCAAAGGCCAAGGGTCTGGACATCGACGACTTCGCGCCGCGCCTGTCGTTCTTCTTCGCCATCGGCATGAACTTCTTCATGGAGATCGCAAAGCTTCGTGCCGCACGCCAGATGTGGGCCCGCATCATGAAGGGCCTGGGCGCGAAGAAGCCGGAATCCCTGATGCTGCGCACGCACTGCCAGACATCAGGCGTGTCGCTGACCGAGCAGGATCCCTTCAACAATATCGTCCGCACCGCCTACGAGGCCATGGCTGCCGTCCTCGGCGGCACGCAGTCGCTGCACACCAACTCCTTCGACGAGGCGATCGCCCTGCCGACCGAAACCTCGGCCCGCATCGCGCGCAATACACAGCTCATCCTTCAGGCCGAGACCAAGGTGACCCACGTGGTCGATCCGCTGGGTGGCTCCTACTACGTCGAAGCCCTCACGCACGCGCTCGACGTTCATGCCCAGAAGCTGATCGACGAGGTCGAGGCCATGGGTGGCATGACAAACGCTGTTGCCGCCGGTTGGCCGAAGCTGCGCATCGAGGAGGCCGCCGCACGGCGCCAGGCCGCCGTCGACCGTGCCGAAGAGGTGATCGTCGGCGTCAACAAGTACCGCCTCGAAAACGAGCCACAGGTCGAGGTCCGCGATATCGACAACGATCGCGTGCGGGCGCAGCAGATAGCCCGCCTGCAGCAGATCAAGGGAACGCGCGACCAGGCAAGGGTCGATGCCGCCCTCAAGGCACTGACGGACGGAGCGCGCGGCAGCGCCAATCTTCTGGCGCTTGCTGTCGACGCCGCGCGCGCGCGCGCGACAGTGGGCGAAATCTCCGACGCCATGGAAAGCGTGTTTGGTCGCCACCAGGCGCAGACACGCTCCATCAGCGGCGTATATGGCGCAGCCTACGAAGGCGACGCCGGCTTCGAAGCCATCCGCGGCGAAATCGAAGCCTTTGCACGTGACGAAGGCCGCAGGCCTCGCATGCTGGTCGTCAAGATGGGCCAGGACGGCCACGACCGCGGCGCCAAGGTCATTGCCACGGCCTTCGCCGATCTCGGGTTCGACGTCGATGTGGGCCCGCTGTTCCAGACGCCGGCAGAAGTCGCCCGCGATGCCATCGACAACGATGTCCACGTCATCGGTGTTTCAAGCCAGGCTGCCGGCCACAAGACGCTCGTGCCTGCACTCAGCGCGGAATTGAAGAAGCAGGGAGCCTCCGACATCCTGATCGTTGTCGGCGGCGTGATCCCGGCCCAGGATTACGATGCGCTGCGCAAGGCTGGCGCCGCCGCCATTTTCGGACCCGGCACGAACATTCCTGCCGCCGCGTCCGAGGTCCTCAAGCTGATCCGCAGCCACTCGAGGCGCGTCGCCTGACGCAAGACACCCCCGACGCCCCGCGACCCGGGCGCCCGAGAGGGCGCCGGTTGCAGGGCGTTGCCTGAACCGACGAAGGACGCCCCCGAATGGAATTCCTCCTCTATCTGAACATCGCCTTGTCCCTGCTGGCACTCGCCGCCGTCATCTACATCGGCCTGAAACTCATGCGCGCTGGCGATGACACGCTGGCGCGCAACCTGCAGCCCAATTTCGAGAGGATCGCTGTCCTCGCTGAAAGGACCGAGGCTGCCGTTCGTGATGGCGAGCAACGCGCGCGCCGCGACGCGGAAGACAGCAGCCGCGAACTTCGCCGCGAGGTCAGCGAGGGCATGTTGACCTTTGGCAATGCCATGCAGGTCACGCTGTCCGAGAACAGGTCGTCGGTCGACCGGAAGTTCGAGGAGTTCGCGCGCACGTCGGGCGAATTCTCAGTCAGCTTGCGCGATGAAGTCCGCAATACCATGGGCGTGCTCGCCGACCTTCTCAAGGCCGACGTCAAGAACCTGACCGACGCCACGACCCAGATGCAGGAGTCCCTGCGCCGCTCGGTAACCGATAGCCTCGACCGCATGCGCATCGACAACGAGGCCAAGCTCGAAGCCATGCGCGCCACCGTCGAGGAAAAACTGCAGGGCACGCTCGAAAAGCGGCTCGGCGACAGCTTCTCCATGGTCTCCGATCGCCTCGAACTGGTCCACAAGGGACTGGGCGAGATGCAGGCGCTGGCGACCGGCGTGGGCGACCTGAAGCGCCTGATGTCCAACGTGAAGGACCGCGGGGGCTGGGCCGAAATGCAGCTTGGTGCGCTTCTCCAAAGTGTTCTCGTGCGCGAACAGTACGTCGAGAATGCGCGCATGGAGCCCAAGGCGACCGAGGTCGTTGAATTCGCGGTACGCATGCCTGGTCCGGCTGATGGCACGGAAGTCTTCCTCCCCATCGACGCGAAATTTCCAAAGGAAGATTACGAGCGCCTGGTCGCCGCCTGGGACGCCGGAGACGCGGCAAGGGTACGCGAGGCCATCGACGCCCTCGCGACCGTCTTCGACACCGAAGCCAAGCGCATATCGACCAAGTACATCAGGCCTCCCTACACGACGGATTTCGCGGTGATGTACGTGCCCACGGAGGGCCTCTTCGCAGAAGCCATGCGCGTGCCGGGGCTGGTAGATCGGCTGCAGGCGAAGTACCGCGTGACCATCACCGGCCCTTCGACACTCAACGCCCTGCTCAACAGCCTGCAGATGGGCTTCCGCACGCTTGCGATCCAGAAGCGATCGAGCGAGGTCTGGCGCGTCCTGGGCGAGGCCAAGGCCGAGTTCAAGAAATACGCCGACGTCTGGGAAAAAGTATCCGGCCAGCTGCAGACCGCCCAGAACTCGATTCAGGAAATCAGCGTGCGCGCCCGCGCTGTCGAGCGCCGTCTCAAGGACGTGGAAGTCATCGACGGGGGCGCAGTGGTGGACATCGAGCAGGCTCAGTCCATTGGCCCGTCACGGGACCCGGGCGGCGACGCGCGGCCTCTCCTGTCCTGATCCGTCAGGCTCCAGCCCGCAGTCGATCGGCCTTGGCATGGACGAGGGCGGGATGGCCTTGTCGCGTTGACTGATCGCCGCCAGCGTTGCCTCCAGCGCACGCGCTTGCCCCAGGTTGAAGTCCAGGCCCTCATCCGCGCGGTGGCCGATCCATGGCGCGACGTTCATCATGTAATCGCAGGCGTAGGGGCTCAGCACCCAATTCATCGGCGCCGACTGGTCTTCCTCGCGCGCGGGCTTGGGCATCGCAATATGGATCATGCGCGTCGAGGGACCTTCGGCCGTGCCGACAGGCGGTCGGCAGAAGTCGCGCTTGACGATGTTGAGCGCGTCGCGTCCATGCGACGAGCGGGTCGATGCAAGGCCCAGGAACGGCGCCATCGATTGCGGTACGAGGCTGCGCTCATAAGCCTCTGCCCGGAACCGGCGGGCCGCGGGTTCGGATGTCGAGCAGCTCTGGTCGACGCCCGCCGCATCGCATCGAACCGTGATCTGCATCCCGTCTTCCCGCGTGTCGCCCAATTGCGACCGGCACTCGCCGCTGCGCGCCGGCCGTGGCGGTTGATCGGCCTCCAGGTCGTTTGAAACGATCACAACCACGGGAACGACATTCAGGCGGGGATCGGTCGCGTTGAGGTCCTCGATTGCGCGGGCCAGCTCCCAGGCCGTGCGCGCCCCGTAGTTTTCGAAATAGCCCCCGTCGATGACCTGGTAGTCCTTCCGTTCGGTAACGCTGTGAAACCGTCCCGCCGGTGAAACGAAGGGAAAGCGGGCCGAGTTCGTGACCGCCGTCGCCAGCGAAATATCCCGGTTGGTGAGCTTGATGAAGTCACTGCTGTCGGGAAAGAAGCCGGGGTCGGCTGTCGTGCGGATCGAAGACGTCAGGATGCGTCGGCCTGTCTTCACGTCGGATCCGTTGAGCAACAGATGCGGCAGGCCGGCCTGGCCTCGGCGCCGCTGCGCCATCTCGGCGTGCAGTCCTGCCAACGTGGAAGGCACGCCACCCGGCAAGCTGAAGCCATCCTTCCAGAGCAGGTTGAAGGAAAGTTCGAGCGCCGCATTGCGATCGGGCACGCCGCTCGCGGTCCACAAGGGTCCGATCAGGCTGCCGAACATGTCGCTGAGGAAATAGGTAGAAATGGTCGCCGCCAGCAGGTCGCGCGTTGACAGCGCGCGCAGCGCCGCGCGCACCTCGGGATCGTCCCAGTCCAGGCGCCCATCGCTGTCGCCATGCGCTGCAAGCAACCGCATGTAGCTTGCAGCACCGAGGCTGCCACCCGAAACACCACTGATCGCGAAGATGTGCCGTCCCGCCTCACCATGTGTCTGGTGGTCAAGCATGCGCAACGAAGACAGCAACCAGGCAGCAGCACGGCTGGCGCCGCCTTCAGCGGCAACGATGATCACCGGCAGGCGTTGGTCGTGCGCATCGCCAGTCCGGCGCGAGGCAACCCACTGCTGCAGCGCCGTCTTGAGGTCGGGCCGGCATGCATGGGACACGCTGCCGCCTGCCGTTGACGGGCACTCACCCGCCCCGAAGGGCTCGAGCACGCGCGCCTGAGCCAGTGGCACGGTATGCTTTTCAAGCACCCACGGGGGTGACAGGAACCAGGCCAGCATCGCGATGGTGCCCAGCGCATTGCTCAGGCGCTTCACCCGATGGCGCTCGCCCGGGATCATCACCCGCGCCCGCCCCCCGTGCCAGATCCAGTGCGCCAGATCGAAGACCATTTCGACGGCGGCACGAAACAGGGCGAGGGCGATCACCAAGGGCCCCACGGCGAACGCGAGCGAGGCAATCGCCGCCGTCGGCGCATCGAGCATGGCTACCCACTCGGGTGCGAAGATCAGGCAGCAGAGCGCCGCCAGGCTCGACGCCAGCGACAGGATCGCGAACGGCCAGCCAAACGGGGCGCAGGCCAGTATTCGTGTCGGCCGGTAACGCAACATCCAGGCTGGCGCATCGAAAGCCTGAACCCAGCGAAACCGCGTCCGGTGGACGACAAAAACGAACAGCAGCCCGACCAGCCCGAAGCTGAGCAACTCCATGCCGATGAGCCCGAGCACGGTGCCGCTGAAAGTGAACGAAAACAGACGCCCGCCATCGAAGAAGAACAGGATGGGCAGGAGCGTGATGCCACCGGCGGCGAGCAACGCCAGGCGCGGGGCCCATTCATGGCTCCAGTCTTCATGGTCGTTCGCGCTGTCCGTGTGGCGCAACCTGGCTTCGCCGACGGTCTCCACCTGCGGGTGGCCAGTGCCCCGTCCGCGCGCGAGGCGAATGCTGTCGGTTTCCCCATGCGCCCGCTGGGCCGTCAGCGCCGCGCGCGTCCAGAACCAGGCGCTCAATCCAAGCAGTGTGGCAGCGATCGCGAAGAGCAGGGGCCTGAGCAGTGTCTCCACGTCTGTGCCGGAAAGTTCCATGCCTGCAAACATGTCGGGCATCTGCGGGGGCAGCCAGACGGCGAGGAAGGCCAGGAAAGGAACCGCAACGCCAATCGGCTCCTCGGCCCAGCGGCGAAGCAGGTGATCGGCGCGCTTGAGGTTCCTTGAAAAGGACATGCGGGTTTGCGGCGGCTCTCGCTCGAATCGGTTACCGAGCATTCTCCGCCCCAACATCCGGGCGGCAAAGAAAAACCGGTTGGTAGATGCGCGTCGCATGCACGCGGCAGGGGAAGATCGGCCACTGCGCTTCCTTGCTGTGGCAGGCATGTCGCAATAATTGGCTGCGTGCTGGTGATGTTTCCTCAGCCGCCTCCGCCAGCGACCGAGCCGGGCGTGCCGGGCCACATCGGGGCCCTCACGCCCTCGCGCATGCGGATATGAACGAGGGCGCCCAAGCTCAGTTCGACTTCTGCACCCCGTCGACCGTGATCTTGCGGGCATGGCCAAGCGCAATGCCGTAGGGCGTCTCGGTCATGATCTTCACGGGCACATGGAAGGACTTGACCGGCCCGCCCGAGGAGCTTTCAAGAACGGCAAACCATGTCGTGATGGTTGGCAGGGCCCTGCCTTTGTTGATGTTCGGCTTGAACCCGGCAATCTGTTTGTAGGTGACGGTGCAGCGGATCGCGGGACCAGAATAGCCCTCGGCCGAATTGAGCTTGTCCTGCCCTTGGAACTTCAACTCGATGTCATAGCGACGTCGCCCGTCAAAGATCCTGACGGTATCGCCGCAGGGCTTGGAGGTCGATCGCGACACGCCCGAAAGCGCATGCACGATGCCCGAGAGCGGATCGAGCGTGCCGCGCTTCTGGTCGACAGTGACCGGATAGCGTTCCGTGTTGTAGGCCGGCTCGGCGAACAATTCGATGCCCGCGTTCGAGTACGTGAGGTCGACCTTCTGGGACATCTTCTCGTTGACGGTATTCGAGTTGTACTTGGTTGGCTGCAGCCCTTGGCCGGCAACAACGCCCACCGAGTTGGCGTCGATCACCGCCTCATAGAACGAGTTGACCACGCCGGCGGTCTTGAGCTTCGACACGGCCGAGTAGCCAGTGCCGCTGAAGCTGCTCTTCAGGCCGATGTTTCCAAGGTTGAAGCCGCCGAGATAAACCTGCCATACAAGCTGGATCGTGCTGGACGAACCCGGTTGAGCCTGGTCCGGGGTGGCCGTGACGGCCTGCGCCATCGACGGTGCGGGCACGAGGGCGACGCTTGCAGCAATCAGGAGGCGTTTGAGCATGGGCAGGAAAACCTCTTCAGTCTCGAATGACAAAGGCGAAAATGCCTGGCCCCGCAGCCAGTTCCTTTTTGGCCCGTCACCTTGGTTGAATTGTGGCGGAAATCCAGCGTAATCATCAAGCGGCAATCGTCACGGAAAAGATGAACTTGTTATCATCATCGGACAACGGGATCGCGCAGCTGGTCGAAAGCCTCGTGGCCGGCGACCGCCGGGCACTGGCCAAGTCGATAACGCTGGTCGAATCCCTCCGCCATGATGACCAGGAAGCGGCCCAGCGCCTGACCAACGCCGCGCGTCCCCACGCCGGGCGCGCCATCCGCCTCGGCCTCTCGGGCGCCCCCGGGGTTGGAAAATCGACATTCATCGAGGCGCTCGGAACATGGTTGATACGCGCCGGGCACAAGGTCGCGGTTCTTGCCGTCGACCCCTCTTCGCAGCGCTCCGGCGGCTCGATCCTGGGTGACAAGACCCGGATGCCGGGCCTCGCCCAGAGCGCCCAGGCCTTCATCCGGCCATCACCCGCCGGGACAACCCTGGGCGGCGTCGCCCGCCGCACGAGGGAATCGATGGTTCTGGTCGAGGCGGCAGGGTTTGACGTGGTCATCGTCGAGACCGTGGGCGTCGGGCAGTCCGAAACCGCGGTCGCCGACATGGTCGATGTTTTCACGCTGTTGATCTCGCCCTCGGGCGGCGACGAGCTCCAGGGCATGAAACGCGGCATCATGGAGCTGGCGGACATCGCCTTGGTAACCAAGGCCGACGGCGACCTGTTGCACGCAGCCAACCGCACCGCGTCCGAATATGCGGCGGCCCTGCATTTCATGCGCCCGAAATTCAACGGTTGGCATCCCGAGGTAGGCCTGGTCTCCAGCCCGTCAGGTCAGGGAATCCCGGATTATTGGGCGCATGTTGAACGGTTTTGCGCCAATTTGCGTGGCTCCGGTCAATGGGACGAGCACCGAAGGCGCCAGCGATTGGCCTGGTTCTGGACCGAGCTCAGGGAGGGCCTGATAGCCCAGTTGCGCGAGCGTGCTGCCGTGGCCGACGAAATCCGCGACCTCGAGAGGAAAGTCGCCAGCGGCCATGTGACGCCCGCATCTGCCGCAGGCAGGATCCTGTCGAAAGCCTTCGCAAAACCTTGACTATCCCCCGGTGCCTCAACTATAGGTCCCGCCCTCATGCGTGGCTTGTCCGCGCGAATTAACGATACGAACGGCAGGACGACTTCGATGGCACGGCGTTGCGAGCTTACGGGCAAGGCAGTTTTGAGCGGGAACTATGTCAGCCACGCCAACAACAAGACGAAGCGCAAGTTCCGTCCGAACCTGTCCGAGGTGTCGCTGATGTCGGACAAGCTCGACCGCACGGTTCGCCTGCGTATCTCCAAGCACGCGCTGCGCTCGATCGACCACAACGGTGGCCTCGACGCCTTCATCATCAAGCTTGGCGATGACACCCTTTCCGAGCGCGCCCGCAAGCTGAAGCGTGAGATCGTTCGCGCCACCACCAAGAGCGCCAGCTAGGCCATCGGCGCCCGCAAGGGCGTGACCTGAATTCAGGCATGAAAAAGGGCGGAGACCGAAGTCTCCGCCCTTTTCGTTTGGCCTCGCGGCTTTTCGATCAGGACAGTCGCCCCGTCGCCGTTGCGAGCGTCATGTAGACCTTGCCCGTTTGCGAGGCCAGATAGGTCTCGACCAGGACATTCTCGCGGTCATTGCGCGCCGTATGCTCGAGCAGGCTTTCGAACTGCGCGATGTAACGATCAACCGTGTCACGGAATTCGCGGTCAGTCTTGTGCTTCTGGGCGATCATCTGCAGATGCTCTTGTCCCAGTGATCCGGCCAGCCTGCGGGCAAAGACGTTGCGCTCGCCGTTCCGGTACCGCTTGAGAAGTTCGTGCGGCGGGTCATCTTCAAGGAAGCGGCACAAGTCGATGGCCATCGCCTGCAGCGCCTCGATCATGTGGCGCGATGACATCTGGCTTGCCGCGGCCTGCTGAGGCGGTTGCGGGGCAGGAGTGGGAGTAGCGCGCGGTGCCTGCGACACGCGCTGTTGCGGTGGCGTCGCGCGCGGCGGGGCCAGATCTGCACGCTCCGGGCGCGCCGGCTGCACACGCGGCGCGTCCGATGGCGTGCCCTGTTCGATCTGCTGTATTTCCCGCGGGTCAGCCCTGAACTGGGGGGCGGACGTGCCGCCGTGACCTGTCGCAGGCGCATGGCGCCTTTCAGCACTCTCCTTTGTTTCAGCAGCCGCCAGCAGGGACTTCATGTCCCAGTTGCCGCGCTCGTCGGGACCAGCATCAGTCTCGTCCGCCGCCGGTCGCACGAAGCGGCGCGCCAGGTTGAACCAGCCGCGACCCTCCGGACCCTCCGCGCCTGACGCTGACAGGCGTTCAGCTGGCGCCGGACCGACGGGCCGGTTCTGCGAATAGCCGGCCATGGGAACCGCGGGATCGCTGATGCCGTCGTCGAAGTCGGGAACCGATTGCGGCACGGCCTGCGGCGGCTTGGAGCGCGTCGGCGCCGACACCCCCAGCGAGAGCCGCTCATCCGATGGACGCGAGGGCGCTGCCGCCTGCTGGTGTCGCGGTGCTGGCGGCGGCAAGGGCAGGGGCGCCTGCCCGCTGTCGCCCTGCAGCGCCCCGGAACCACGCGACATCTCGATGCCCTGCACGCGATCGAAGGCGGCAGCCACACGCGTATTGAGATCCTTCATCGAGCGCGCCTGCTCGTCGATCATCTGTCCGAGCAGCTTGACGTGACTGGAGGCTTCCGCCGGCATGTCCGCTAGCATCTTTGAAAGCCGCCCCACGCTGCCTTCGATCGTTTGTGAGGCCGAGGCTGCCGTGTCGCGCAAGCCAACCAGCACCGACCCGAGCCGACCGGCCGCGTCGAACGAACTGTCGCCGGCGATCTTGATGCTCTGCACAGCCTGGTCCAACCCGCTCATGGTCAGCTCGGTCGAGGTTCGCAGCTTCTCCGACTCGCGCGCAAACAGCTTGGTGGTTTCAACGATGCGCAGCGCCATCGCCGACGCCGTGTCATCCATGCGCCGTGTGCTCTCGGTGGTGAATGTGCTGATCTTGCGGGTTTCCTCGGCCATCGCATTCAGCAGCTTGCTCATCCCCTCGCGCTGGAAGTCGAGCGCGCGCGCCATGTGATCATTTTCCTGCTTGAGCCGGTCGATCGTCTCGGCAAAGGCGGCTCGCTGCCGCTCATGGCGGATGATGACCTGTTCGGAACGGGCCGCGGCAGCCTCCGAAGCGGAATCAAGCCGCTGCGCCTGCCGCTCGAGTTCCTGGCTGGTTTCGAGCGCCTTGCTCGAGACCGTCTGCGAAGCCGACTGCAGCGTTGAAACTAGCCCGGCAATGGCGCCATGTTCCGCGTGCAGGCTCTCGCTCGCCGTGCGCACGGCGGCACGCGCGTCCTGCAGGCGTGTCGTCAGGGTTTCAGACGCCGCCAGGACCACGGTGTCCAGCGCCTGCGTGAAATGGGCGAGCTTCTCGCGCTCGGCCCCGAGCTTTCCGGTTGCCTTCTCGACGCGCTCCTGCGCCGCTGACGCAGTCCGCTCTATGAGCGCGATGCGCTCATTGGCCGAGGCTTCGATGGCTGCCATGCGCTTTGCAGCCGTGTCGATCGACGCCGTCAGCGTGTCGAGTTCGCGCTTGATGGCAAGGCTGAGGCGCTGGACATTGCGCGCAGCCTGTTCGTCCGGCTTGAGCAGGCTCTGTGTCGAGGCCGCAAGCGCAATGGTCTGGCGTCGCAGGCTGTTGGCTTCATTCATGATCACGGCGGCAAACAGCGCCAGCGCAACCGGGATTACGCCAATGGCTGAAACGCCAAACAGCCACTCCGGTGACAGGTTGCTGACCCCATCCGGACCGAGCACGCCGATGCCATAGGCGCCGATTGCGGCAAGCCACAATGCGCTGAAAAGGAACACGGCCTTGAAAGGCGACAGGCCGCGCGTTTCGGCGCTGGTCGGCACCTCAGCGGCCGCAGGCGGCTGCCCGTCCGCCCGCACTTCCATGTCGGGCCGCAGCTCCTTGACGTCGTGCGATCCCGCCGTGGGGGCTCGCAAGGGTATGTCGGCATAGGGGCGGACATCCGCCGGCTGGACGCGCTGCATGCAGGACCCTCTGGTCACGGTCGAGCCATGGGGACGCGGCTCGAATTAACCAAAAACTTACCATTTTCAGGCCCGCCGCGCACGGCCCAAGATTCGTCACGCTGCAAGAGTTTGTGGATCGAAACCCCTTCCACATCAGCACGTTAGAAGAACATCAGATTAATGGGCGCAACGGGCTGCATTGCCCGGCGCATTCAGCAGCTGTTGTGGTCGAGGCTCCTGATTCGCGGATCACCTCATGCTAGGGTGCGCACGCGGTCGCAGGGAATCGTTCCGAGGGGAGACGCAGGCGCGATGGAACAACTGGCAGTGGCGTGTGCATTTTTCTTGTCGATCCATTTGCTCGTCTCGGGTACCCGCTGGCGGGATTCCATCGTCGCCTCCATCGGTGAAGGCCCCTACGCAGGCCTGTTCTCGCTGGCAAGTATCGGCGGCATTGTCTGGATGGCTGCGGGCTACAATCAGGCCCTGCTGGGGGACAATCCACTGCTCTGGGATCTGGGCGAGGGCGTGCGCCACGCTGGTGGGCTCGTGATCGCGTTGGCCTTTCTCTTTGTGGTTCCCGGATTGCTGGCGCCGAACCCGACCACGGTCGGCCAGGCCGCTCTTGCCGGCCGCAAGGACATCGTGCGCGGCATGCTGCGGATCACGCGCCATCCCTTCCTCTGGGGCATCGCGATCTGGTCCGGCTTCCACCTCGCCGCCAACGGGGACCAGGCTTCAGTCATGTTTTTTGGCTCCTTCCTGCTGCTCTCGGTGCTGGGTACGGCCTCGATCGATGCCAAGCGCCGCCGGCGAGACCCGGAGCAATGGAGCGGCTTTGCCAGCCAGACCTCAAACGTGCCATTCGCGGCAATTCTGCTGGGTCGCAATCAACTCGTGTTGTCGGAAATCATGGGCTGGCGGCAGCTTGTGGCGATTATCGTATTCCTGGGCGTGATGTTCACCCATCACCTTGTATTCGGTGTGTCGCCCTTTCCCGGCAGCTGGGTGCCTTTCTGACCCTGCCCATTAACGCCTTGGTGGGTCCTCGTCACTAATCTTGCAAGCCGTGCACGCCAACAGGATGAGGTTCAACATGCCGCCAAGCGCCGTGGCCGTCGATTACGCGCATCTGCGTGTTCAGGCCGCCGAGGACCTCGACGTGATGCGCGAGGTGATGCAGCTGTTCCTGGTGCAGACCGAGCAGATCCTGGCCGCCCTCGCGGCCACCGAAGACCCGAAGGCCTGGAAGCAGCTGACCCACACCCTCAAGGGGTCGGCCCGCGGGGTCGGCGCGTTCGCCGTTGCCGAGGCCGCCGCCGCGGCAGAGCTGGCGTCCCTCGACCGGGCAACCCTGGCGCCCCTGGACCGCGCCTTCGCCGACGTCCGCGGTTATGTGAGCGAAAATCCCCTGTGACCACAGTCACGCAGGATCATTTCGTTCAGGCACAAGCCGATCGTCCTCGCTAGACTGCACGCATTGGCGCAGGCAAGGAAAGCAGATGGGTTTCAAGGTCAAGTTCTGGGGCACGCGCGGCACGGTTGCCTGCCCGGGACCCAACCATCTTGCCTACGGTGGCAACACCAGTTGCGTCGAGGTCGCGATGGGCGGCCGTCGTGTGATCTTCGATCTCGGAACGGGCGTGCGCAACCTCGGCAAATGGTTCATGCGCAAGCAGTTGCACGAGGCCACCATTCTCATGTCCCACACGCACTGGGACCACATCCATGGCTTTCCCTTCTTCCAGCCAGCTTTCACCGCTGGCCATCATTTCCGCATCATGGCCGGCCACCTCGACACCGGGCTCAGCATCCAGAATGTGCTGGCGGGCCAGATGACCCATCCCTTCTTTCCCGTGCCGATCGATATCATGAAGGCGCAGATCGAATTCGTCGATTTCCGCGCGGGCGACGCCTTCAACATCGCTCCCGATATCCGCGTGCGCACGACCCGGCTCAACCATCCTGATGGCGCCACGGGCTATCGCATCGATTACCAGGGCAAGTCGCTCTGCTACGTCACCGATACCGAGCACGTGCCCGGCCAGCCTGACCAGAACATCCTCGGCCTGATCGAGGGCGCAGACCTCGTGATCTATGACAGCACCTATACGGATGCCGAATTTCCGGCAAAGCAGGGCTGGGGTCACTCGACCTGGCAGGAGGGCATGCGCCTCGCCCAGGCCGCAGGCGCCAGGCGCCTGGCCATCTTCCATCATGATCCCGACCACGAGGATCACTTCATGGAGGAACTCGAGGCCAACGCGCTTGCTGCCTGGACCGGCTGCTTCGTCGCGCGCGACAACATGCGCATCAACCTGATCTGATCAGGCCCGCGGCGCAGGCCGGCTGACCAGCCCCTGCGGACTTGCCATCATGTGCGTCAGTGTCTGGTCCTCGTGCCTCAGGCGCCATGAAATCAGCGCCTGCGCATAAGACAGCGCCACCGATCGGTACGCGTCGTGGTCGACCAGGTTCACGAATTCGCCGGGATCCTTCACCAGGTCGAACAGCAGCGGCGCAAGCCCGGCGAAGTGCACATACTTGAAGCGTTCATCGCGAATGACGGCCAGGTTGCACTGGTGCAGCGTGAGCCCCAGCGCCTGCTCGGCGCTGTCGAGGCTGGCATCGCGGAAATCATAGGTCCAGTGCGCATGCGTCCGCCACCGCGAGGGCCCCGCGCTGCGCAGGAAGGGTTGCAGTGCGGCACCGTCGCATTGCGGCGGCACGCCAATGTCCACGTGCGACAGCAGCGTCGGCATGATGTCGACATGCTCGGTGAAGGCCTGCACGACGCGCCCGCGTTGCCCGTCAGCCTGTGCATCCGGGTCGCGAATGATGAGGGGCACGTGATAGGACTGATCGAAATAGCCGCCCTTGCCCAGCAGCCAGTGATCGCCGAGTTGCTCGCCGTGGTCGCTCGTGAAGATGATCAGCGTCTTGTCCCACAGCCCCTCATGGCGCAAATGGTCAAACAGGCGGCCCAGGGCCGCATCCACTTCGCTCACCATCCCGTAATAGACGGCCTGCATGCGCTGCATCTTGCGCGCATCATCAGGGGCGCCATGCAGGGGGTGTGAAATCTCGTGCTGCAGCCAGGGGTGCTGCAGGCCCTCGGCCTCGCGGTCCGCCGCCCGCAGGGGCATGGGCACGTCCCTGGGATCATAGAGGCTGTTCCAAGGCGCCGAAGCGATCCACGGCGGATGCGGACGCAGCAGCGACAAGTGCAGCATGAAGGGCTGCGCGCGGCGCTGGCTGATCAGGTCGATGGCCTGGTCGACGTGCCAAGTCGTGTCATTGTCCTCGGCGCGTACCAGCCACGGCTTGGGCACATCGGCACCGTCCTCGTAGTCGGGCCCGCTCTCGCGCATCCAGATCACGAAGCGCTCGGGATCGGGCAGCGTATATCCCCGGGCACGCAGGTATTCCGCCCACGGCCCCGGGCTGTCCATCCCGACATGCGCGACCGGGTTCAGTCCCGGCAGCACGTTTTCATAGGTGGTCAGCCGCGGGTCATCGCTTGCGACCTCGCGCGGATCGGGTGTCTGGTCCGTGTACCCGATAAGCAGCGGATCGTGTCCTGCCGCGCGCGCCTCCAGCGCCCAGTTTGTGTGCCGTCGGTCCAGCGGGGTTCCGTTCATGGCCACCCGATGATTGTGCTGGTAGAGCCCCGTATGCAGCGTGGCACGGGCAGGCGAGCAGGGCGCCGTGTTGCAGTAATGACGCGAAAACAGGACACCCTCCCGCGCGAGGCGGTCGAGGTTCGGCGTGCGAACCATGGGGTGCCCGAGTGCCGAAAGGCAGTCGCCCCGCCACTGGTCTGCGGTGATGAACAGCACGTTGCGATGCATCGGCAGCTCCCTCAGGCGCTGGCGGACTTCGCGCGCCCCGCGTTGCGGTCGTCAAAGACGACGAATTCATGAGCGATGCAGCCTTCCATCAGCTGTCGCCACACCGGCTCGGCGATTGCGAAGGGAAAGCCTTCCTGCTGGCAGGTTGCCTTGACCTTCATCAGGACGTCACGGATCCGGTCTTCGTCGCGCACCGCCGACCGCTCGGGCTTGATGAGGCCCGCCCGCTCGATATAGGTCAGCCGCTCGGCGAGAAGCTGGACCAGGGCCCGGTCGATGCGGTCGATCTCGCGGCGGACATCGGACATGCTGGCGCACTCACTTGCCGCAACCGCCGCGCGGTCAGCCTCGTGCGTTTTCATCGCAATCATCCCTCTTGTCTTTCGCCGACCGATTGCGGATATGGCGGGTCATGCCCCGGGCGGCAACGTGTCATCCCGACGCGCAAGCCGCCGCGGCAGGGCAAACCGCCAGCATGCCTCTGGCGCCTCGCAGAATTCACATGTAAAAGATACATAATAATTTGAATAACAGCAGGAATGAGTGAAATGTCGATTACGGTTGCCCCTCCCGGCTCCGAGCACACGACCGATGTCGTCATCATCGGCGCGGGCCCCACGGGCCTTTTTGCGGTCTTCGAGCTTGGCCTGCTCGACCTCAAGGCGCACCTGATCGATATCCTCGACCGCCCGGGTGGCCAGTGCACCGAGCTCTACCCCGAGAAACCGATCTACGACATCCCGGCGCTCGTCGAGGTCACGGGGCAGGGGCTGACCGACCGCCTGCTCGACCAGATCAAGCCTTTCAACGCAACGTATCATCTCGGGCAGATGGCCGAGCGTCTCGAGAAGTCGGGCGACGGCTGGACCGTCACGACCGACGCCGGCACGCGCATCACGGCGCGCTGCGTGGTGGTCGCGGCCGGTGGCGGCAGCTTCACGCCCAAGCGCCCGCCGATCGCCGGCATCGAGGCCTATGAAGGCAAGTCGGTGTTCTACGCTGTGCGCAAGATGGACACCTTCCGTGATCGAACGCTGGTGATCGCCGGTGGCGGCGACTCCGCGCTCGACTGGACGCTGAACCTGCAGCCGCTGGTGCGCAAGCTGACCCTCGTCCATCATCGCGACGGTTTCCGCGCGGCACCCGACAGCGTCAACAAGATGCGCGCGCTTGTGGCCGAAGGAAAGATGGAATTCATCGTCGCCAACATCAAGGCGCTGCAGGGGGCTGATGGGGCGCTGGGCGGCATCCTGCTCAACAACAAGGAACGCGGTGACTTCACGTTGCCCTGCGATGCGCTGCTGCCGTTCTTCGGCCTGACGATGAAGCTGGGCCCCGTGGCGAATTTCGGCATCAACCTGCATGAAAACCTGATCCCGGTGGACACCGGCACCTTCGAGAGCAGCGTGCCCGGCATCTTCGCCATCGGCGATATCAACACCTATCCCGGCAAGCTGAAGCTGATCCTCTCGGGCTTCCACGAAGGCGCGCTGATGGCCCAGCAGGCCTTCCGCTATTGTCGCCCCGAGGAGAAGCTCCGCTTCCAGTACACGACATCGTCCTCAAGCCTGCAGAAGAAACTGGGTGTGGCATGAAACTGATCGTCACCGACCGCAACGGCGCCGTCCACGAACTGAAGGGCCGCGATGACTGGTCCGCCATGGAAGTCATCCGCGACGCAAACCTGCCCATGGCTGCCGAATGCGGCGGCGCCTGCGCCTGTGCGACGTGCCATGTCTATGTGGCCGAGGCCTGGCAGGAGCGCCTGCCGCAAGCCCAGCAGCAGGAAGTCGACATGCTCGACTTCGGTGTTGCCGTCCAGGACAACTCGCGCCTCGCCTGCCAGATCCGCCTGATCGAAGACCTCGACGGCCTCGAACTCACGCTGGCCCCCGAAAGCCTCTAGAGCTAATTTCGGTGACAGGAGTTAATTTCGGTGACAGTGCACTTATCTCAGCCAACATTTGAGCGCGGCATTGACGATCGAGCACAAGATAAGTGCACTGTCACCGAAATTAACTCGCACTGTCACCGAAATCAAATCAGCCCCGCGCGGCCTGCCACACCTTCATCGGCGTCAGCGGCATGTCGAGATGCCGGACCCCGCGAGCAGCCAGTGCGTTGACGACGGCGTTGACGTAAGCCGGCATCGCACCGACCGTCCCGGCTTCGCCGCACCCCTTCACGCCCATCGGATTGGTCGCGCACGGGATCTCGTTCGTCTTGAACTGGATCGTCGGCATGTTGTCGGCCCGCGGCATCCAGTAGTCCATGAACGACCCCGTCAGCAGTTGCCCCGTCTCGCTGTCATAGACAGCCTCCTCGCCGATGGCCTGTCCCAGCCCCTGCACGACGCCGCCATGCACCTGGCCCGCCACCAGCATCGGATTGACGATCGTCCCGAAATCATCGACCACGGTATAGCGCACGATCTCGGTGACGCCTGTCTCCGGATCGATCTCGACCTCGCAGACATGGCAGCCATTGGGCCATGTATTGTTGGGGTTCTTGTACTCGCCATTCGCAGCCAGCCCCTCGACGCCAGCCTCGTTCGCCTGGGTTTTGGCGATGCGCGCCACCTCGAACAGGTCGATCGCCTGCGCCGCACCATCGACGCGGAACTGACCATCCTCATAGGAAATCCGGTCGGCCGCCACCCCAAGCGTACTTGCCGCAATCGCCCTGCCGCGCGCGATCACATCCTTGATCGCCACCAGCGACGCCCCGCCCGCCATGGTCAGCGAGCGCGACCCGCCCGTGCCGCCGCCGCGCGCCAGCCTGTCGGAATCGCCGAACGAAACCTTCACCCGGTTGATGTCGACGCCAAGCTGTGCCGCGACGACCTGTGCATAGGCTGTCTCGTGGCCTTGCCCGTTCGATTGCGTGCCCGCGATCACGTGGACCTCGCCATCAGCGCGAACCTCGACATGCGCCATCTCGAACCCGCCGGCGGTCTTCTCGACGTAATAGGCCATCCCGATGCCGGCCAGGCGTCCGCGCGTCTTCGCAGCCTCGGCCCGGGCCGGAAAGGATGACCACGCGGCCATTTCAAGCGCATCATCCATGTTGCGCGCGAAGTCGCCGCTGTCCATCACGCCCTTGGCCGGAAACGTATAGGGCATCTGCTCTGGCGTGATGAAATTCCGCCGCCGCAATTCCACGGGATCGACGCCCAGTTCCAGCGCCGCCTTGTCCATGAGCCGCTCGATCACATAGGCCGCCTCGGGCCGCCCCGCGCCGCGATAGGCATCGACCGGCACCGTGTTCGTGTAGACGCATTGCGTGTGCGTGTGGAAGTGGGGGATCGCATAGACCCCAACCTGCATCCCGGGCGCCGCCACGGTCGGCACGAAGGGCGCAAACAGCGACAGGTGCCCGCCCATGGCCGCGATCGTGTGCGTGCGCACCGCAATGGCTTTCAGGTCGGCATCGAATGCAAGCGAAGCCTCCGTCACATGGTCACGACCCTGCGTGTCCGAGAGGAAGGCCTCCGATCGATCCGAGGTCCATTTCACCGGTCGGCCCAGCTGCTTGGCGGCAAACAACACCAGCGGATATTCGTGATAGATGAACGACTTCATGCCGAAGCCGCCACCGACATCGCCCGTTACCACCCGAAGCCGGTCTGTCGGGATGTTCAGGATATGCTTGGCCATCGTGTCCCGCATGCCCTGCACGCCCTGAGAGCCGGTATGCAGCGTATAGCGCCCGGTCGCGCCGTCGTGCATCCCGACACAGGCACGCGGCTCCATCGCATTGACGACGACCCGCTGGTTGACGAGCCGGATCGACACCACATGCGCCGCGCGCGCGAATGCCGCCTCGGTTGCCGCGGCATCGCCAAGTTCGTGGTCAAGCGCAACATTGTCCGGACATTCCGGATGCACGGCCGGCCCGCCGATCGCGCTGGCCGTGTCCACCACCGCGGGCAGGTCCTCATAGTCGACGACGACCTGCTCGGCAGCGTCGCGCGCGAGTGCTGCGGATGTCGCGACCACCATGGCGACTGGTTCCCCCAGGTGGGTCACCCGGTCACGCGCAAGCGAATGCCGCTCCGGCACGAACATGGCGCGCCCGTCGCGATGCGGCAGCGTTGCCGTGCAGGGAAGGGGCCTCAGCCCGCCTGCCTGCGTGTCAAGGTGCGTATAGACCGCCAGCACGCCGGGCATCGCGCGGGCCGCTGCCGTGTCGATGCCGCGGATGCGCGCATGCGCATGTGGCGAGCGCACGAGCACGGCGTGCACGCAGTCCGCCAGGATCAGGTCATCCGTATACTGTCCCCTGCCGCGGACAAGGCGATCGTCTTCCAGCCGCCGCACGGGCTGGCCTGCACCGAACTTCATGCGCATTTTTTCCTTGGCTTGGTCAGGCGTCAGTTGCGGTAGGACGTGTCCTTGCGATCAAGCAGTCGCAGCAGGCCTGGCCACGCCATGCTGCCCATCGACCCTCCAAAGCCGCCGCGACCCTGGCCCGCCGTCTTCTCGGCGACACCGTCCATGGTCGGGTTCAGCTTGGTTCCGCCCGAGAGCGCGCGCACCTGGATCGTGCAGGCGCGCTCGAGATAGTAGATCCGCAGGAACGCGTCCGCGCAGGTATGCCCGACAGTCAGCGTTCCGTGGTTGCGCAGGATCATCAGGTTCTTCTGCCCCATGTCCCGGATCAGTCGCGGCCGTTCGTCATGATCAAGCGCCACGCCTTCATATTCGTGATAGGCAACGTCGTCGTGCACCAGCAGCGCATGCTGGCTGATCGGCAGGAGGCCATGCGCCTGGCACGACACGGCAACACCGTCCGCCGTATGCAGGTGAATGACCGCATGCGCATCATCGCGCGCGCCGTGGATCGCCGAGTGGA
Organism: Alphaproteobacteria bacterium; assembly: GCA_040381215.1. Taxonomy (GTDB): domain Bacteria; phylum Pseudomonadota; class Alphaproteobacteria; order Micropepsales; family Micropepsaceae; genus SZUA-430. Next base: position 36,054 of record JBEIHO010000022.1, read on the forward strand.
TCGTGAACCCCGCCGGATTCACCGGATAGGGGCTGTCCATGACCTTGTTGCCGTCGGCATCGATCTTGACCAGGCTCGAGGCCGTGATCTCGTCGAACAGCATGCCATAGGGATTGATCAGGAAGTGATGCTCGGGTCCCGGGACGCGCACGGTGATATGCGTGAAGATCATGTCCGCCCACCCATGATGGGCGACCAGCCGGTAAGTGGCCGCGAGGTCGGTACGCAACTGCCATTCCTCGCGCGAGACCTTGTCGCGAACCGACGGGATGGCTTGAAGGCTGGCAGCAGACATGGTGGTGCTCCTGTGACGTGTGCCGAGAGTGCCCTCCGGGCCCGACGGCTGTCAAATCAGCCTGTGGTCAGCACCCGCCCAACCGCCTGTTTCCAGCCCGCATAGCGCTGGTCCCGCTCGTCCTGGCTGATCGCAGGCTCGAAGCGCCGTTCGCACCGCCAGGCCGCCGCGACTTCGTCCAGGGACCCGTAGAGCCCGGCACCCGTACCCGCCAGATAGGCCGCGCCCAGGGCCGTGGTCTCGACCACCTGCGGGCGCTCGATCGGGCAGCCTGTCAGGTTGGCCAGCCACTGGCAGAACAGGTCGTTCACCACCATGCCGCCATCGACCCTCAGCGCCTCGGGGCGCCCGAGGCCGGCAGCGCCCATGTCGCTCGCCATCGCCTCGAGCAGGTCACGCGTCTGGAAGCAGACACTCTCCAGTCCCGCCCGTGCGATCTCGGCCTGTCCGCTGTCGCGCGTCATGCCCACGATCGCCCCGCGCGCCTCGGCGTCCCAATAGGGTGCGCCCAGGCCGACAAACGCCGGCACCAGATAGACCCGCGAGGCCGGGTTTGCCTGCAGCGCGAGTGCCGACACATCCGACGCCTTTGGAAACAGTTTCAGCCCGTCCCGCAGCCACTGGATCGTCGCGCCGGCCATGAAGATCGACCCTTCAAGCGCGTAATGCGCGGCTCCCTTCGCCGAATAGGCAATGGTCGACAGGAGCCGGTTGTGCGATGTCGCCATGCGATGGCCCGTGTTCACCAGCGCAAAACAGCCCGTGCCATAGGTCGATTTCATGAGGCCCTGCCGCAGGCACGCCTGGCCCACGGTTGCCGCCTGCTGGTCGCCGGCAATGCCCGTGATGGGCAGGCGTGCGCCGAACAGGCTGTCATCCGTCACGCCGTAATCGGCAACCGAATCCCGCACCTCCGGCAACAGCGATGCCGGCACGTTCAGAGCCGCCAGCAACTCGCCATCCCAGGCGCGTGTGGCAATATTGTAGAGCAGCGTACGCGAGGCATTGGTCGTGTCGGTCGCGTGCACCTTTCCGCCCGTCAGCCGGTACACAAGCCAGCTGTCGATCGTCCCGAAGGCAAGCTCGCCATCCTGCGCCCGCTTGCGCGCTCCCGGCACGTGATCGAGGATCCACGCGACCTTGGTCCCCGAGAAATAGGGATCGAGCAGCAATCCCGTGCGTGACGCAAACAGGGGCTCGAGCCCCTGGTCCTTCAGCCGCGCACACAGGCTGGATGTCCGCCGGTCCTGCCACACGATGGCATTGTGGATCGCCTTGCCCGTTCGCCGGTCCCAGACGACAGTCGTCTCGCGCTGGTTGGTGATCCCGATCGCACCCACCGACGCCAGTGCCCGTCCTTCAAGCGCCCCCCGGATGACCGCCAATGTCGCCTGCCAGATCTCCTCCGGGTCATGCTCGACCCAGCCATCCTGCGGATAGATCTGGCGGTGTTCCTTCTGCGCCGATCCCAGGATAGCCCCGTCGGCGCGAAACACGATGGCCCGGCTCGAGGTCGTGCCCTGGTCTATGCTTAAGATGGTCTTGTCCGTGGATGGCATGTGGGATCCCGCGCAGGCCTGTCGATTCAGGGCCCCAAGTCTAGCCGGATTTTCTGCAACCGTGCGACTGACTTCCTCTGGACGGCGGGCATCCGCCTGCTAAGCTTCCCCCATGATCGACCCCTTCGGCCGCAAAATCACCTATTTGCGCGTTTCGGTGACGGACCGCTGCGATTTCCGCTGCACCTATTGCATGGCCGAGGACATGACCTTCCTGCCCAAGCAGGAGCTGCTCACCCTCGAGGAACTCGACCGCCTCTGTTCGGCCTTCGTGGCCAAGGGCGTACGCCGGCTGCGCATCACCGGTGGCGAGCCTCTGGTCCGGCGCAATGTGATGTCCCTCTTCGAAAGCCTCGGTCGTCACCTTGCAACCGGCGCGCTGGACGAGCTGACGCTGACCACCAATGGCAGCCAGCTCGCCCGCTTCGCCGCCGGCCTGCACGCGGCAGGGGTGCGCCGCATCAACGTGTCGCTCGACACCCTGGATGAGACCAAATTTGCAGCCGTGACGCGTTGGGGTCGGCTCGGCCAGGTGCTCGACGGCATCGACGCAGCACGCGCCGCAGGCCTGAAGGTCAAGATCAACACGGTCGCCCTGCGTGGCGTGAACGAGGACGAAATTGGTGACATGATCGCCTGGGCCCATGGCCGGGGCATGGACATGTCACTGATCGAGACCATGCCCATGGGCGAGATCGGCTCCGATCGCATATCGCACTACCTGCCGCTTTCCCTCGTGCGCGCAAGCCTTGCCCGGCGCTTCACGCTCAACGAAAGCCGCTATGCGACGGGCGGACCTTCCCGCTATGTCGACGTCGCCGAGACGGGCGGAAGGCTGGGCTTCATCACGCCGCTCACGCATAATTTCTGCGAAAGCTGCAACCGCGTGCGCCTGACCTGCACCGGCACGCTCTACATGTGCCTGGGCCAGGACGACAGCGCCGAGCTGCGGCACGTCCTGCGCGCGACGCAGGACGACAGCGCCCTTGCGCAGGCCATCGATGACGCGATCGCCCGCAAGCCGAAGGGCCATGACTTCATCATCGACCGCCGGCAACCCACGCCGGCCATCGCGCGCCATATGTCTGTCACGGGGGGCTGATGCGCTTCAGGAAGATCCAGTTCTTGGCCTCGAGCGCCACCGAAGCGCAGGAGGCCATGCGCCATCTGACCCGCGCCTACGGCAACGCCAGGGCTGATGCTGATGTCATCGTAGCCCTCGGCGGTGACGGCTTCATGCTGCAGACCATCCACAAGGCCCACCGGCGGGGCATACCCATCTTCGGGATGAACTGCGGTTCGGTCGGCTTCCTGATGAATGATTACACCGCCGATGGTCTGCCAGCGCGCCTCGAGGCCGCCAAGGCCCAGGCGATCCATCCGCTGCGCATGAAGGCCAGGACGGCCAGCGGCAAGACGCACACTGCGCTGGCCTTCAACGAAGTCTCGATGCTGCGCGAGACCCGCCAGGCTGCGAAGATCGAGGTCAAGGTCGACGGACGCGTGCGCCTGGAAGAATTGATCTGCGACGGCATCCTGCTGTGCACGCCGGCCGGTTCAACCGCCTACAATCTGTCCGTCAACGGCCCCATTCTTCCGATTGACGCCGCACTGCTGGCGTTGACCCCCATCAGCGCCTTCCGCCCCCGCCGCTGGCGCGGCGCTCTATTGCCGCGCACGGCGAAGGTGGTCTTCAGCATGAACGAGACCGACAAACGTCCCGTCAGCGCAGTGGCCGACCACACCGAGGTGCGCGAGGTCGTGGAAGTATCGGTCGCCGAAGACACTTCCGTCTCGATCAACATCCTCTTCGACCCCGACCGTTCCCTCGAAGAGCGCATCCTCGCCGAGCAATTCGTCACCGGTTAATTTCGGTGACAGTGCACTTATCTCATCACGGCAGTAAATCTCGATCGAACCCGGGCCGCGAGATAAGTGCACTGTCACCGAAATTAACAGGTCAGCCCCGGATCGACGTCAGAGGCTCCGCAATCCGCCCGTAGCCCGCTTCCTCCGGGATCGTCAGCATCTGCTGCCCGTCAATGGTCTCGACTTTCGGCAGCACGGTCACCACCGGCGTAGCGCGCGCCGTGGCCAGCGCCTCGGCGACGGTCTTCGACTGCCCGAGCTTGATGAGGTTCATTTTCGTCGGAAAGATGATCGTCCAGCGTTTGTCGCCGATCGCCTCGATCGGATTGACCCACACCGAGTCAACCGATTCCGATCCATCATGACGCCCCAGTTGTCCCGCAGGCGCAGCCGCCAGGTAGAAATGCGTATCGAAGCGCTTGGGCATGAACGCAGGTGTGATCCAGTGCGCGAACGGGACAAGCGTGTCGATCGCCAGCCGCAGCCCCTCGGACGCGAGGAATTCGGCAAGCCCCTTCTGGCTTGCATTCAGCGGTTCCCGCCAGGGCGCAAGCGCAGCCGCCCGCACACCATCGACAAGAGCCGAGCCCCCGGCGTCTCGCGCAAGCAGGATGCCGGATTCCTCGAACCCCTCCCGGATCGCGCATGCCGCAAGGCTGAGGCGCGCCTCATCAAGACCCGCAGCCCCCTCGCTCAGCGCCCGCACACGGGGATCCAGGTCATTGGGATCGACCTTGCCGCCGGGAAAGACCAGCGCCCCCGAGGCAAAATCGATCTGGTGGTGCCTCTTGACCATGAAGACCTCGAGGCCCGTATCGCCGTCGCGCAGCAGCAGGAGTGTGGCAGAGGGCAGGGTGGCGGACGATTTTTTCGGCTCATTCCCGGGATTTGTCATGCAGGACCCTGCGTGCGTACCTAAAGTTTTAAAAGCTCAAATGCGAACTCAGCTTACGACGCTCCCTTAAAGGGTCAAAGCGATACTGCAGGCGCGGGATCCCGATGGACCCTGTGGATCAAAGGTAGTCTGAAGCCATGAGCGACAAGCCGTTCCGCCTCGCCGTCACCGACATCGACCGCGCCTTCGAGCAGGGCGAATTCCGCCTCGTCTTCCAGCCGAAGATCGACCTCGCCCAGGGTCGCATGACCGGTGCGGAGGCATTCATTCGCTGGCAGCATCCCACGTTCGGCCTTCTGCCGCCGGGCCTGTTCCTCGACTTCATCGAAGCTGCCGGGCGCATTGCCGATCTGACAGGCTTCGTGTTCAACGAGAGCTTCCGCGCTGCGGCGCTCTGGAAGGCCAGGGGACGCGACTGGAGCATCTCGATCAACGTCGCACCCGGCACGGTCACGGCGCCTGATTTCCGCCAGGGGCTTGCCGAACTGCTTGATGCCTATGGTCTCAATCCAGCCCGGGTCATCATCGAGATCCCCGAGCGTGCCGTTGCCCAGGAACCCGACGCCCTGTGCCACGCGCTCAACGACATCCGCACGCTCGGCGTGCACGTCGCGCTCGACGGTGGTGGCATCGTGCCTGTGGACCTGGACGCCTTCAACCCCATGCCCTTCACCGCCATCAAGGTGGGCGGCCCTGCGAGCATCCGGCTTGCCCAGCGTCTTGGCCTGAAGGGCAGGGGCGCCCTCGCGGCCCGCTTGCGCCAGGCCCGCCGGTTCGGTCTCGAGGTGGTTGCCGTCGGCGCCGAGGACGAGGCCACGATGGAGGGTCTGGTTGGCGTCGGGTTCACGTCGGCGCAGGGCATCTGGATCCAGAAGCCACTGACGAACGAGGAACTGCTGGCATGGGACGGAAAATGGGCACGCGGCGCGGTGACCATCGACGTCTGGACCGGTAGCCTGCGCGACGTTCCGCGCAAGGCTGCACCCGAGGCACCGGCCCCGCAGGCCAATCTCCAGAACCTGGCCGCCCTGACCAAGGCCGACGCGCAGGAGGCCATTGCCAAGGTGAAGGCGCGCCGCCCCGTGACCCACCAGCCGACGCTCCAGGTCAAGCAGCGAGACGACACGAGCCCGCCCCTGCCGGTGCTCGAAGCCGACGGTCTTGTCGATGTGGTCGAGGACGAGGACGATCACGAGTCCGACGCAAGCCGCGGACGCAGGCCTGCCTTCGGCGCCGCGCCCGACGCGAACCTGACCATGAAGGGTCTCGTCGTCCGGCGTCCAGCCCGCAACATTGCCTGAAGCAACGCGCCGCCCCATGTGCTAGATGTCTGTGCAAACAGTGCAGGACATCGTGCCCATGGGTTTCTACGAACGCCGCATCCTTCCCTGGCTCCTCGACGTTGCGATGAGCGCCAAGCCCATCACCTACCAGCGACGCAAGGTGGTGCCGCTCGCCGAGGGGCGCGTACTCGAGATCGGCATGGGCGCCGGCCAGAACCTTGCCTTCTACGACCCCTCGAAGGTGAGCCACATCTGGGGGCTGGAGCCATCGGCCGAGATGCGTGCCCGCGCTCAGGCCCGCGCCACCGACATGCGCATTGGCCTCGAATTCCTCGACCTCAAGGCCGAGGACATCCCGCTCGATGACAAGAGCGTCGATACCGTTCTTGTCACCTACACGCTGTGCACGATCCCGGACGTGTCCCGCGCCCTCAAGGGCATGCGCCGCGTGCTGAAGCCTGGCGGTCGGCTCGTATTCTGCGAGCATGGTCGCGCGCCCGACGAGGATGTCCGTCGCTGGCAGCAACGCATCACCCCGCTCTGGAAGATGATTGGCGGTGGCTGCCATGTAGGGCGGCCGATCCCCGAGCTGATCCGCGATGGTGGCTTCGAGATTGAGAAGATGGAAACCATGTATCTTCCCTCGACCCCGCGCTTCGCCGGCTACAATTACTGGGGCACCGCACGATAGGCGCGGCAGATCCTTGACGGTCGATTAAGCAAACCCCTTGGCGTGGTCTTTACTCCCGGGCCCTAGAATGCTGCGCCATGAGAACAGGAAAGCGCAAAGTCGGTCACATCCTTGTCGCCGTTGCCGTCATCCTCGTGGCGGTCGCGTGGACATTCACCGGCATCACATTCGACGACGGCATGAAGGACTGGCGTGACGGCGACTTGATCGTCCAGCAATCCTCGGACGTGCCCGTGTTGCCCGTCTTCGGTGACGCCGAAAACGCCCCCGTGCATATCGGCATCATCCACGTCACGCCCGACGGCCCCGTGGTCATCGAGGCGCTCGACACCGTGGTCGAGACCCCGCTCAAGGCTTTCACCGCAAACGGCGACACGAGGGACTACGTGGTCTACCGGGTTGCGGGGCTGCAGCCGGGGCAGGCGGCGGCCGCAATCACTGCGGCGCGCGCGATGCTGGGCAAGCCCGGAGACTTCTTTCTCGATGAAACGCCCGAGCGTCTCTATTCAAGCGAACTCGTCAGGCTTGCCTTCCTGAAGGCAGGCGTCAGCCTTGGCCGCACCGATCGCATGCGCGCCCTCGCGCGCGAGAACAAGAACGTGCAGGTGCAGTTCGGTGCAAAGTGGACCATGAACGATTCCTGCAAGCGCCGCTATCTCGACGCCGGCCAGTGCTGGACGACGGTGGGCGGCTACGAGGTCGCACCGCCGCAATGGATCATGGCCGATCCGCAAGTCGCAGAGGTCTTTGCGACGCCCAAGGCTCCCGGTGCCCTGCGCACCGCGCAGCCGACCAGCATGGCCGGAACCGGTGAGCCGCTCGCAACTGAAAGCAGCCCGCCGGCGCTAAGGCCTTGAGGCTGAATAGATCGAGATCGACCCCGAGGGTGTCGGGATCGCCAGGTTCTCGCGCACCGCGGTGAACCCCGCGGCAGCGATGAGGGCAGGCAGGCGACCCTCTGCATGCGAGCGTGTGCTGTCGCTGCCATCGATCACCTGCACATGGCTGAACGCCAGGCGCATCAGCGGCGACTTCTGCTCGCCATAATCCGCGACAAACAGGCGCCCGCCGGTCTCCAGAGCCGCAAAGGCGCTGCGCAGCAGCGCGTTCTTCTCTTGCGCCGGCAACGGATGCAGCGCCATGCAGCTCACAAGCTTGGTCGGCCGGATCGAGGCGGCCGACGCCGCCATGCCTTCGGAAAAACCCTGCGAGAAATGCACAATCACGCCAGCGTCGCGGGCCCGCGCTTCGGCGCGGGTAAGCATGATCGGATCGGGATCCGTGCCATGGACCGATGCCGATGGGCAGGCCTGCTTCAGCAGAATGGCCAGCGTTCCGTTGCCGCAACCGGCATCGAGGATCACATCCCGCGGCTGAGGGTCGATCTCCTTCGCCAGCGCCTTTTGCCACGTGCGCTCGCAGGTCAGGAACGAGTGGGCCGCACCATGGAAGGGCGACAGGGCAGGATCGAGAAGAACGGGCTTCAAGACACGGTCAAGCATTGGCTGATCTCCCCAGCCGGGAGGATTTCCCGGATGTAGTGGTGCCGCTGGCGCTTTTCAATGCCGCACGGTCCGACAAGATATGCACGGCTGATACGCGCAAACTATGACGGTGGTTCCGCATTGAAAGTGAAAATCATGTCACCAGAACGCAACGTCGCGGCAATGTCAGGCCGAACGCCTCAGCTCTTGCGGTCCACCATGCTCATGACATCGCTGCTGGCACCCGTCGGTGCGGCGATTTCGACCACCCGTTCATCAACATCGTCATATTCCAGACGCAAGGCGCGCGACATCGTCGCATGCATCTCGTAGGTTGTGGTGATGTAGGTGAGTTCCAGGATTTCCTCATCCGACAGATGGGCCTTCAGCGCTGCAAAGATCCCATCCGGAACCCGCCCGCCCATCAGGACGAGGCAATCCGTGTAGGCAAGAACCGCACGCTCGACCGGGCTCCACACATCGGCAACCTGCCAATGGGGGATGGCAGCGATCTGCTCTTCGCTCAGGCCGACGTCGCGCGATGCCTTGCAGTGCTGCGAGAACACGAATTGCGACCCCCGCGCCCATCCGGCGCGTATCTGCCCCAGTTCACGCAAGCGCGGCGAGACCTTCCGCTTCGGGTTGCGGTAGAACTGGAACCCTTCGGTCGTGTGCTTGAAGGCATCCGGCACCAGGGCAAACACGGTCCACCAGTTGCCGGGCGTTCCCGTCGCTGTCCCCGGTTCCTTCACCGGATCGCGCTCACCGAACAGAACCTTGTAGATCTGCTGGGCAAACGGATCGGCATCCGCCTTCGAAACCTGTCTCAGTCGGGGCATGGCGCAGTCTCCGCGTTCAGGAGGGACGAGGCCCTATGCGTAGCACGCAAGTCCCCCATCCGTCAGCCGCCGCCTGCCGGCACCGGCTGCCACCTTCCCCCGCAAGCGGGAGAAGGGCAACAACGTTGATTATGTGCGGCCAGCTTCATTGCCCTTCCCCCGCGTGCGGGGGAAGGTGGCTCGCTGCGACAGCAGCGAGCCGGATGGGGGCGCCACGCGGCTGCATGCGCTGCGACAGCAGCGAGCCGGATGGGGGGGCCTCTACCGGCTCAATTCCCGCATCGCCTTGTCGAGACCCTCAAGGGTCAGCGGATACATCCGGTCGCTCATGATCTGCTTCAGGATCTGGATCGACGGCGTGTATTCCCAGTGCCGCTCGGGAACGGGGTTGAGCCATATCGCGTGCTCGTAGATGCGGGTGAACCGCTCGAGCCACACCGCGCCGGGTTCCTCGTTCCAGTGCTCGACGCTGCCGCCGGGATAGGTGATCTCGTACGGGGACATGGTGGCATCGCCCACGATCACGACCTTGTAGTCGTGCGGGTACTTGTGCAGCACCTCCCAGGTCGGCGTCTTCTCGTTGTGGCGCCGCCGGTTGTCCTTCCACACGCTCTCATAGAGGCAGTTGTGGAAGTAGTAGAAGTCCATGTGCTTGAACTCGGTGCGCGCGGCCGAGAACAGCTCCTCGCACAGCTTGATGTGCGAATCCATCGAGCCGCCGATGTCAAAGAAGATCAGCACCTTGACCTTGTTGTGCCGCTCCGGTCGCAACACCAGGTCCAGCCACCCCTGATGAGCGGTGTTCCGGATGGTCTCCGGCAGGTCAAGCTCCGTCGGCGCCCCGTCGCGCGCCCATTTGCGCAGCCGCCTCAGCGCCACCTTGATGTTGCGCGTGCCGAGTTCCACCTGGTCGTCGAGGTTCTTGTACTCGCGCTTGTCCCAGACCTTGACGGCCTTGCCGTGCCGGCCCTTGTCCTGGCCCATGCGCACGCCTTCGGGATTGTAGCCATAGGCACCAAAGGGCGAGGTGCCGGACGTGCCGATCCACTTGTTGCCGCCCTCGTGCCGCGCCTTCTGCTCTTCCATGCGCTTCTTGAGGGTTTCCATCAGCTCGTCCCAGTCCATGGCCTCGAGCGCCGCCTTCTCCTCCTCGGTGAAGAATTTTTCCAC
>JBEIHO010000023.1:0-44980 GCA_040381215.1 Alphaproteobacteria bacterium
CTTGTCCATCTTGAGGATGTGGAAGGGCTCGACCTTGTTCATCAGCGGGCCGGCATCGCGCACGGGGCGGATGTCGACCTGGCTGCCGGGAAGGAAGGCCACGGCGCCGTCGAGGTCGACGGTGAAGCCGCCCTTGACGCGTCCGAAGATCACGCCGGTGACGCGCAGCTTGTCCTCGTAGGCGCGCTCGAGGCGCGTCCAGGATTCCTCGCGGCGGGCCTTGTCGCGCGAGAGGATGGCTTCACCCATCGCGTTCTCGACGCGGTCGAGGAACACTTCCACCGTGTCACCGACCTTGATGCTCGGTGCCTGTCCGGCGAGTGCGAATTCCTTGAGTGCGATCTTGCCTTCGGTCTTCAGACCGACGTCGATGATCGCGTATTCCTTTTCAATGCCGATGACGCGGCCGGAAACGACGTTGCCTTCCTGAAGGCCGTGCGTCTCGAAGCTTTCCTCGAGGAGGGCTGCGAAATCTTCCTTCGAGGGGTTGTAAGATGGCTGTTGCGCGGTGCGCGAGCCAGGGCGTGCCATATGGATAGTCTCCAACATCAGGCGCATGCCTACCGGCCGGTGCCGGCGGACTTGGTCGTGCGTGGGGCTGGCGCGTCTTGCGCTGGCCCATCTGCGAGACCCGGTTTCACGAACAAAAAAAGCGCGTCGGGGACCCCGGGGTCCCAAGGCGCGCGCACCCGTTCAAGTGCCGATTGCCGTCCTGACGATCTCAAACGCCCGGGCGACGGCGGTTTCTATATCCAGTCCGCTCGTATCCAGCAAGTGCGCGTCGGCGCTCTGCGCCAGGGGTGCGACAGGGCGGCTCATGTCGCGCCGGTCGCGTGCGACGATGTCGGCCAGGACCTCGGCCTCGGTCCAGGGCGAACCCTGGGCTGCCAGCTCGAGGTAACGACGCCGGGCGCGGATTTCCGCGGTTGCGGTGACGAAGAGCTTCACGTCGGCGTCCGGGCAGATGACGGTCGCGATGTCGCGTCCGTCAAGCACGGCGCCGCGGTCGCCCGGGGGGGCGAGGGCAAAACGGCGCTGGAAGGCCAGCAGGCTTGCCCTGACCGCGGGATTGGCTGCCACTTTGGAGGCGGCTGAGCCGGCCAGGTCGGTCCTGAGTGCCGGGTCTTCCAGCCGCGACAGGTCGAGGCTGGCTGCCGCGCGTTCGGCAGCCTTCGGGTCGGCGGGGTCGCCTCCGGCCTGCATCACTGCGACGCCGACCGCGCGATAGAGCAGGCCAGTGTCGAGATGGGCGAAGCCAAGCCCTGCGGCGATGCGGCGGGCGATGGTGCCCTTGCCGGAGGCTGCGGGCCCGTCGATGGCGATGACCGGAAGCCTTGTCATGCCGCGGGTTGCCGGAAGGCGGCGCCGAGGCCCTGCATCATGGGGATGAAGGTTGGAAAGCTGGTGGCGATGAAGGCGGTGTCGTCGACGGTCACTTCGCGCCGTGCGGCGAGGCCTGCCACGAGGAAGGCCATGGCGATGCGGTGGTCCATGTGTGTCTGCACGCGTCCGCCGCCGGGTACGCCGTCGGCGCCCCTGCCGTCGACCTCGAGCCAGTCCTTGCCCATGCGGCAGGTAATGCCGATCTCGGTCAGGCCGGCGGCGATGGCTGCGAGGCGGTCGCTTTCCTTCACCCGCAATTCGGCGAGGCCGGTCATGCGCGTGGTGCCTTCGGCGAAGGCTGCGGCGACGGCGAGGATCGGGAACTCGTCGATCATCGAGGCGGCGCTTTCAGGCTCCGTCTCGACGGCGCGCAGCGGGCTTGCGGTTACGTTGAGGTCGCCCACGGTTTCTCCGCTTTCGATGCGCTCGTTGGCGATATCGATGCTGGCGCCCATGCGCCTGAGGACCGTGAGCAGGCCGGCGCGCGTCGGGTTCAGCATGACGCGGGACAGCTGCACTTTTGAGCCAGGAACCAGCAGGGCTGCGACCAGCGGGAAGGCGGCCGAGGAGGGATCCGGCGGGACCACGACCTTGCGGCCGGTCAGCACGGGGTATCCCTTCAACGTTATCGCGCGGCCCCCGGGGCCCGTGTCGCCAAGCGTTACCTCGGCGCCGAAATGGCGCAGCATGCGCTCGGTGTGGTCGCGCGTGGCCTCGGCCTCGATCACGGTTGTCTGGCCCGGCGTGTTGAGGCCGGCGAGCAGGATGGCCGATTTCACCTGCGCCGAGGGGACGGGCAGGGTGTAGGTCACGGGCAGGGGATTCGCCGCGCCCTTCAGCGTAAGGGGCAGCAGGCCACCCTTGCGGCCCGAGGCCTCGGCACCGAAGCGCGACAAGGGCTCGAGGACGCGGCCCATCGGGCGCTTGCGCAGGGAGGCATCGCCCGTGAAGGTCGCTGCGATCGGCGTGGTTGCGACGGCACCCATCATCAGGCGCACGCCGGTTCCCGAGTTGCCGTGGTCGAGCACGTTGGCGGGCTCGGCGAAACCGCCGACGCCACGGCCGTGAATGTGCCAGACGCCGTCCGCGGTGCGCACGATGTCGGCCCCCAGTTCGCGCAGGACGGCGGCGGTGTTCAGCACGTCGCCTGCCTCGAGCAGGCCCTCGACCGTGGTTTCCCCAATCGCAAGGGCGCCGAGGATCAGGGCGCGGTGGGATATCGACTTGTCGCCGGGAATCTGCGGGTTTCCAGCCAGGGGCTGTGACCTGCCGGCGGCCAAAGGCTGAGGGGTGGCGGTGGCGCTCAAGGTGCGACGTCTTGGATTATGGGTTGGTCCGAGCGGCTCATGCTGCAACTTCTCTTTGACAGGTGGCCCGCTTCGTGGCAATGGGACGCCCCTCAATTACCCCCTCAAACTCCAGGAAAATCCAAGCGGTGGCTGCTCCGGATATTGGAACCAAGCGCATTTGCCCAAGCTGCGCTGCCAAATTTTACGATCTCAGCAAGAAGCCGATCGTGTGCCCGAAGTGCGCGTTCAGCTTCACGGCCGAGGCGATCGTGAAGATGCGCCGCCCGCGTTCAACGGGTTCGCTGCTACGCGATGCCGATGAGGGTGCGGTGCGGGCCAAGGAGGCGCGTGACGACGCCGACGAGACCGAGGATACCGAGGGCGGCGAGAGCTCGGACGAGGAAGAAGAGGCCGAGGAAGAGATCAAGGAGGTCGCGCTCGATGACGAGGCGATCGCCGATCCCGATCTCGTCGAGGACGAAGAGGCCGAGGATGCCGACGACAAGCCTGAAGTCGTGGGTGACGAGGTCGACCTCGAGGAAATCGAGGATGACGAAGACGGCGACGACGAGGAAGACGATACGCTCATCGAGAATGTCGACGATGAGGACGATGTTGGTGACATCATCGACAAGGGCGACCTCGATAAAGAGTAAATGCGCAAATGCCGCCCCCTTCCGCATTGCGGTCGGACGGGATCATTTGTATATAACCGGTGCCGCTACCCAGGCGGCACCTGTTCGGATGGGGCTATAGCTCAGCTGGGAGAGCGCTTGAATGGCATTCAAGAGGTCAGCGGTTCGATCCCGCTTAGCTCCACCAACCTTTTTTCCATGATCCGGCCCGCATCCTTAACATCGGGACCTCTCGCAAAAATCGGTATTTCCTGATGAGGCTTGCGCGGTGTGGCCGGCGGCTTTGTGCTGCCCGTTCCCCGGGGTCCTGAAGACTTGTTGTTGTGGTGGGGCGTGGGGGAAATCGATGCGGAGCGCCCGTGGGCAGATTCCGACGCTATCGATCTACGGCGCCGAACATCGCCGAAATCGCTGAAAACAAAAATAGAACAAATTGTCGCAGCTGAAGGCGCGCGATATCGCGGTGCTGCACCCTTGCCTGCGTTTTCGGATGTTGAGCGTGGCGTCCCCACGGGGAATCGAACCCCGGTTTTCGCCGTGAGAGGGCGACGTCCTGACCGCTAGACGATGGGGACAGCGGCGACAGAGGCGCAGGGCATACATGAGTGGGCGGCGCGGGGCAAGCGCGACGGCGGTGGGCTGGGCTGGTATGGTGCCCGGGTTGCGCCGTTCATGACACCCTGGGAGCCGTTTCATGCCGATGATTGCCCGTTTTCTGCGTCTTGTTGCCTGTGCCAGCCTGGCGTCGGGAACGGCCCTTGCGGCGGCGGGGACCGGGAGCCCTGCGGGCGGGCCCAGTGAGGCCGAGAAGGCGCGGGCGCGCGAGATCTTCAAGGTCATCGTCGAGATGGATACCTCGGTCGAGGGTTTGCAGACGCCTTCGATGGCCGCCTTCCTCGGTGGCGTGTTCAAGGGGGCGGGGTTTGCGCCCGAGGATGTGCATGTGATCCCGCACGAGAAGACGGCAAGCCTGGTCGTGCGTTATCGCGGTGATGGCACCGGGGGGCGCGCGATCGGGTTCCTCGCGCATATGGATGTCGTCACGGCGCGGCGCGAGGATTGGGAGCGCGATCCCTTCCGGCTGGTCGAGGAGAAGGGCTATTTCTTCGGGCGCGGCACTTCGGACAACAAGAGTGGCGTGGCGACCCTGACGTCGACGTTCGTTGCCCTCAAGAAGGAGGGCTTCGTGCCGACACGTGACCTGGTGATCATCTTCACCGGTGATGAGGAGACCGCCGGGCTGACGGCGACATCGCTGGTGCGCGATCATCGCGCGCTCGTCGATGTGGAGTTCATCGTCAACTCGGATGCCGGTGGTGGTACGCTGAACGAAGAGGGGAAGGCTGTCACCTATGCCATGCAGACAGCCGAGAAGACCTTTGCGAGCTTCAGCCTGACGGCGCACAATGACGGGGGGCATTCCTCGCAGCCGCGTCGCGACAATGCGATCTTCGACGTCATGAAGGCGGTGCACGCCGTGCAGCGTTACGCGTTTCCCGTCATGTGGAATGACACCACGCTTGCCGCCATGCGGGCCAATGGCGGGGCGACGCAGGGACCGCTGGGCGAGGCGATGCGCCGCTTTGCGCGCAAGCCGGGAGACCGGCGCGCGGTCAAGGTGCTGTCGGCCAGCCCCTATCACGTGGGACAGATCCGCACGACGTGCATTCCCACGATGATGAGCGGCGGGCATGCCGACAACGCTCTGCCGCAAAGCGCCAGCGTGACCGTGAATTGCCGGATCTTCCCCGGCGTGAAGATCGCGGCGGTGCAGGCGCAGTTGCAGAAAGTCGCGGGGCCGAAAATCGAGATTGCGCCGCTGCTCGACAATTACACGGCCAGCGATGCCTCGCCGTTGCGTCCGGATGTCGTGGCGGCCGTGACGGCGGCTGTGCATGCCAATCACCCGGGCGTTCCGGTGGTGCCCGGCATGTCAGCCGGGGCCACGGACGGCGTTTTCTTCCGGGCTGCCGGCATTCCTACCTATGGTGCGGGCGAGCTGTTCATGAAGGACAGCGACGACTATGCGCACGGGCTGAACGAGCGTGTGCCGGTGGCGGCGTTCAATGCCGGCCTCACGCATTGGCGGGTGCTGATCGGCAAGCTGGCGGCACGCTAGGACGCGTGTCGCCCGGCCTGGTTGCCTGTCAGCGCCGGGCGGTCTGTCGCGCCGGCTTCACGTAGGTGTCGAGCCAGCGGATCATTTCCCATTGCGTGTGCAGCATCGACTCGCGCGCGCGATAGCCGTGGTCCTCGAGCGGCAGGATCGCCAGGCGCACCGTCGCACCATGTCCCTTCAGCGCGGCATAGAAGCGGTCGCTCTGGATCGGGAAGGTGCCGGCGTTTGAATCGTTCTCGCCATGGATCATGAGGATGGGTTCGCGGATCCGGTTGGCGAAGGTGAAGGGGCTCATGCGGGTGTAGGTGTCGGCGGCCTCCCAATAGGTGCGCTGCTCGGCCTGGAAGCCGAAGGGTGTCAGCGTGCGGTTGTAGGCGCCGGACCGCGCGATGCCGGCGCGGAACAGGTCGGTGTGCGCAAGGAGGTTTGCCGTCATGAAGGCGCCATAGGAATGGCCGCCGACGGCAATGCGGTCGCGGTCGGCGATGCCTTCGGCCACCACCGCTTCGACGGCAGCCTCGGCGTTCATGACCAGCTGCTCGATGTAGGTGTCGTTGGCCTCGGTGCCGCTGGCGCCCACGATCGGCATCTTGGGGTCGTCGAAGACGGCATAGCCCTGGGTCAGTGCGAACAGGTGGCTGGTTCCGTTCGGGCGGACGAAGCGGTTGGCTTCGTCAACGACCTGGCCTGCCACGTCTGCATCGGTGAACTCGGCCGGATAGGCCCACATCAGCACGGGCAGGCGACCGTCGCGTGCGGCGTCATAGCCTGCCGGCAGATAGAGCGTTCCGCTGAGGGCGACGCCGTCCTTGCGCTTGTAGGCAATGGTGCGCTTGGTCACGCCCGCAAATTGCGGTGCGGGGTCGGCAAAGCTGGTCAGGGCCGTCGGGGCGCCGCCCGCGGTGCGCCGCAGGAAGTAGTTGGGCGGGCTGGTGGGTGACTGGCGGCTGGTGAGAAGCTGTGTTGCGCTGTCATCGATGATGCCGGCGATGGCTTCATAGCCCGGTCCCTCGGCCTGCCAGATGCGCGTGGCCTTGCCTGTGGCAAGGTCCATGCGGTCGACGAAGGGGAACATGCCTTCGCGGCGGGCGCCTTCGCCCTCGACGAGCAGGGCGTCGCCCTGGGGCGTGAACTGCAGGACACTGCGACCGCGGGCGTCGGTCTTGAGCGACGGCCGACCCGGGTCATTGTAGCGGTCCTGGTAGTTGCGCTGCAGGAGCTGACGCGGGGTTGCTGGATTGGCCGGATTGACGATGTGGCGGGTCTCGGTGCGCGTCTGCCACCAGCGTGAATAGACGATGGCGACATCGTTGCGGCCCCAGGCAATCGCGCTGAGCCTGTGGGGCAGGTCGATGAGCGTCGTCCTTGAGCCGTTGAAAGGGGCGGGCAGCATGTAGACCGTGTCGCGCAGGCTTGCCTCGCGTCTTGAGTCGCCGCCGTCGCGGGCTTCGACCCACGCGAGCGTCGCGTCGGCGTCGGCGCGCCACTGGATCGCGCGGGGACCTTCGTGGGTCGCATCGAAGGGCGTGGGGATGTTGTCGAGTACCGGCAGGTCGGCCACGACATGCAACGCGTTGCCGTTCATGTCGGAGATGAATGTACGCGCAGCGAACAGGTTGGCCGGTACTGCGTAGCTGAAGGGGCGCTGCAGGTGACGCTGCAGGATGTAGCGTCCGTCGGGCGACAGGTCGGCGGCGGCTATGATCGCCGGCTTGCCGATGCGCCGGGCAGGCTTGCCGTCGAGGCCGACGAGGGCGAGCTGGCTTGTGAAGTAATGCGCAAAGAGTGCTTCATCATTGGCGTTCCTGAGGAGGTCCTGATAGGTGCGCACCGGTGCGGCGCGTCCGAGGTTCTCCTGGATGGCGGGACCTTCCGGCACGTAGGTTGTCGAGGGTGCCGGCCCGCGGTTTGCAGGAACCAGCAGGACCATCAGTCCGGTGCTGTCGGGACGCCAATTGTATCCGGCACCAAACGCGGCGTTGAGGATGGGGCCCGTGAGGCGCCTTGCTGTCGCGGTCGAGACGTCGACGCTCCACAGTTCAAGGCCGGTCGGCGCGTCGACCATCATTGCCACGTGCCTGCCGTCGGGTGACCAGCGGGGGCTTGCGAAGCGGAAGCCCTTCGGCAGCCTGACATTGCGCTCGGGCCCACCATTGACCGGCTTGAAGCTGAGCGTGCGCAGCCAGGGCGTGCGTGCATTGGCGGGGCCGTTGTTGCGCGGGTTCATGCGGATGCCGGCCAGGCGCAATTCGGGTTCCGCAAGTTCCGTGATGGACGGGAAGCTCGAACGGCCGAGGATCGCCAGCATGTCGCCCCTGGGGCTGATGCTGACGGCAGGTGTCGGGCTTGCGTCAATGATGTCGCCAATGGGGGCGGGCGGCGTCATGTAACGCGCAGGTTCTGCATAGGCCGGGGTGAGGGCCAGGAGTGCGCCCAGTGCGAGCCAGAACCTTTTCATGTGTGTTCCCCTTGATGCCGTGTTCGTGTCGGGCCCGCCCCGCAATTTGCGCGTGCCGGGAGGAAGGTTCGCGCATGGCAGGCGGGGACGCAAGGGTTGTGTTGCAGTTCCTATGCTTACGAGTGCCTGAGGGCTTCAACGAGCAGATTCAGATTCACGATGACTTTTGACCCATGGTCACGGGGGTGTCCCTTGACCATGGGCTGCACGCCATCCGTCTTCAGCGCAAGACCACCCTGACCATGTTGTTTGATATGTTGCAGTCGGCTGGGGGCCTCCACCCTGCACTGGCGGGCGCATAGTTCAGCTGAAGGCTGACAGGCGGATGGGCGGTGCGCGTGACGCCTGGTGGCAATGTCGCTCGCAGGACACCACGCCACGTGCCGCGTGCGGCCAGGCTGACCGCGCCAGATCCTGCTGGCGGCAGGACATGTACCCCGATGGTCTGCGGTCCGGCAGGCGTCGTCATCACCAATGAAATCCACTGCTTGTTTTCGTCGGGGGCGCGGTATGCCGACGGGCCGTTGTTGCTTACGGCAAATGCAAGGGCGACCTCGTTGTCGGCCAGAGGGGTGCCGCTCGTTGAGCGTGTGCCGTTCCAGCCTGTAATGGCCAGGTCCGTGCAGAGGAGTTCGGGCGAAAAGGGACGGGGTGCGCCCGGTATCGGCGTCGAAGGCATTGGCAGTGATGGTGTCTGGGCCATTGCGAGGCCTGAAGTGGTGACGGCGGCGAGAGCCGTGATGAGAGCTAGGCGCATCTGATTTCTCCTTGCCTGTACGCCTACAGAAAATAGTTAGTGTTAGCGGGCGGGCAAGCGGCGTGCTGGGCGTGCGAGAGCCTTCCTGCATGTTGCGTGACGATGGCTACAGTGGAGGGGCTTCGACCAAAATCAAATGGTTCGCGCCAGATGTACTGCAGCATGGGAGCCTGCCTCGACGAGCCGGGTCCAGGCTTTGAGCCCTGCGGATGGTCGAGCCGTCCTGAGCGTTCGCGCATCGTCGCGATGTTCGACCTCGTCCCTGCGCAGGCGGTCGAGCAGGCTGGCGATTTCAGGATGGCGGTTCTCGCGTCGCAGGCGGTCGATCTGCTGCTGGTAGTGGCGATCGACGAATATCTCGACGACCTCGATCGTGGTGAACGTCGCGTTCGGGCCCAGCATGGCTGCGATGGCACCTGTCAGCCAGCCGAGGATCTTCCAGATCGGGATGAGGATCGAGCGGTCGCGGGGTTCGAGCAGCGTGCAGATTTCGTCGAGATGCGCCTGTTCGGTCTGCATATGACGCTTTGCAAAGGCGATCAGCTGCTCGTCGCGGGTGATTGCAAGAATGCCGCGATAGATTTCAACGGCGCCGGTCTCGCCGGCGTGATCGGTGCGCAGGTCGGCGATCAGCCACCTTGCTGGCTTTCTCACGTCGGTCATTGGCGCTGTCGCCATCCTGTGAGCTGGCCTGTGAGCTGGCCCGCGAGCCGGGACAGGAGGGGCCGCACGGGCAGAAACAGGCGGTAGGCGGATTCCATTATCAAGATAGCTCCGGGCAGGCTCGCCAGTCGGTGAGCGGGGCGCCAATTCGGAAGGCGTCGCCACACTTCCGCGAAAGCCGCCGCCCCGGATACCAGCCGCCCGTCGGGGAGGCGAACATGAAAGCGCGCCATCGCTGTCGCCCGGGTGAGATCAGGGCCCGTGTCTGGCTGAGAGGCTGCCACATCGACGAATGTGAGACGGTCGGCGCCTGCTTGCGCCGCGTAGTGGGAAATCTCCAGCCTGCAGAGGGCGCAGGCGCCGTCGAAATAGACGGTCAGCTGGTCGGTGGCCGGGCAGACAGAGCCCTGCGTCTGCAAGGCGCCTGGGGCAGGTGTCTCGTCAGGTTGTTCGCGGTGCATAGCCATTGTCTAACGACTGGGTTGCTGCTGCGGATGAGTGTCGCGGCGTTTCGTCACGGCGCGTGCGCGTTGTGTGGCTGTTTCTGTCCCCGAATTGCGCCTTGCCTGCCTCGGGGCGGGGCGTCGTTCAGAGGTTGTGCCCTCATTGCGATTTTCTGTTGCGTGTCGCGTGATGCCTGACGCGAGACGCCCATCGCCTTGGCTGGTGCGGTGGCGCCAATTGCTCGCGGCTTTGGTGGAAAATCCGGCATCGTTGACGCGGGAACGGTGGCGGGCCATTGTCATGGCCGGGCGCCCTTGGCTGAGGCCGCCTGTTCCGTGGCACCAGACAGAGATCGAGCAGGCATGGACAAGACCGAAAAGCCGGAACATTCCTCACCTGACGAGACCGTTTCTTCCCGCATCCGGGCGCGCATCCGGAACGCAAAAAAGCGGTTTCACGCCAATGACAACATCTCTGCGTTTGTCGAGCCGGGCGAGCTGGAAGCGTTGCAGGCTGAAGTCGAGCACAAGTTCAAGGCGGTGCTCGAGAGCTTGGTGATCGACACCGAGAGCGACCACAACACGCGCGATACTGCTCGCCGGGTCGCCAAGATGTACCTGAACGAGGTGTTTCGCGGCCGCTATCACGAGGCTCCCGCGATCACCGAGTTCCCGAATGCCGAGGCCCTCAACGAGTTGATGATGGTCGGGCCGATCAAGGTGCGCAGCGCCTGCAGCCACCATTTCTGTCCGATCATGGGACGCTTGTGGATCGGCATCATGCCGAACGAGCATTCAAACCTGATCGGCTTGTCGAAGTATTCGCGGCTGGCGGAGTGGGTCATGTCCCGCCCGCAGATCCAGGAGGAAGCCATCACGCAGATGGCCGAGGTCCTGATGAAGAAGGTGCGGCCGGATGGGCTTGCGGTCGTGATGGAAGCCGATCATTTCTGCATGCACTGGCGCGGGGTAAAGGATGATGCAACGATGATGGTCAACAGTGTGATGAGAGGCTCGTTCCTCAAGGATCACATCCTTCGCAGCGAGTTCCTTGCCCTTCTGAACCACAGATCCTGAGGTCGCCATGCTCGTTCGCTGCCTTTATGCCAGCCGTCCCGTCCAGCCGCTGACCGCTTCCTTCGTGGATGCCATTCTTGCGCAGTCGCGCCGCAACAATCCGGACATCGGGGTCACGGGCCTGCTGTGCGTGTCGGATGACCTTTTCATCCAGGTGCTCGAGGGCGGGCGCGATGAGGTCTGCGACCTGTTCAACGCCATCGTGCGCGACGCGCGTCACCAGCAGGTCCGCTTGCTGGTCTTCGAAGAGATTTCCGAGCGGCAGTTCGGTAACTGGACCATGGCGCAGGTCAGCATGACCAAGCTCAATCCGTCGCAACTTCTGAAGTATTTCAAGCGTGCCAAGCTCGATCCGTTCGACTGCTCGGGCCAGGCGACGCTGGCGCTTCTGACGGACCTGGTGGCTTCGGGTGCGCTGGTCGGGCACCGGGATTGACCGCAGACCACCGACCGCTGCCAAAGGTGGCGCGAAGCTACGTCAATCGTGGAAGGAAGATTGGCGTCCCCACGGGGAATCGAACCCCGGTTTTCGCCGTGAAAGGGCGACGTCCTGACCGCTAGACGATGGGGACAGCGGCGAGGGCAAGGCTATAAGGGAGCAGGGCGCGCCGATCAAGATGGCGGCCCTCTTTTGCCGCAGTCTTTTTGAGCCGCGGTGCCGGGGGTGGCTCCGCCCTAGGGTTTTTCAGGGGCGCGGTTAAAGCGGATGCGGTGCAGCACCCGTGAACTTGCCGGATCAATCAGCAATAGCTGGTCACCCGTGGCCGCGGTCGTGCGGACCAGCAGCGTGCCATTTTCCAGGCGCGCGTCGGCCAGGGTCTCGCCCGGGGCCAGCTCGATATCAAGCTCGATCGCTTCGCCGGGGCGGGCGGTGGCGGCGGGGATGGGGACCGGGGATGGCTGTGTGCTTGCCGCTTGAGCGGGTTCAGCCGTGTTCGATGCGCGCCGGATGGCCAGGCCGATCATGGCGGCAATCACGATGAGAATGGCAATGCCAAGGCCGATTACCAACATCCAGAGGCCACGATTGGCGGGCGGCGGGGTTTCAGGTACGACATCGCTCATGGACAATTCCTCTGCGGATGACGAGCGTCGTACACTGACTGTCAGCGAGAGCCAAGCGGGAGACCGGCTTGATCGCGTGCTTGCGGCGTCGTGGCCGGAGATCTCGCGCTCGCGGCTGAAACAGTTAATCGAGGCGGGGGCGCTCTGCATCGATGGCAAGCCGGTCTCTGACCCGGCTGCCAAGACGCGCGCCGGCCAGAATGTGGCGCTGGTGGTTCCGGCGCCCGAGCCTGCCACGCCGCAGGGCGAGGATATTCCGCTTACCATCGTGTTCGAGGACAAGCACGTCATCGTGATCGACAAGCAGGCCGGGCTTGTCGTGCATCCGGCCGCCGGCAATCGCGATGGGACGCTGGTCAATGCCTTGATCGCGCATTGCGGCAATACGCTGCCCGGCATCGGTGGGGAGTTACGGCCCGGCATTGTGCACCGGATCGACAAGGACACGACGGGGCTGATGGTCGTCGCCAAGACCGAGAAGGCGCACACCAGCCTCGGCAAACAGTTTGCGGCCCATGCCGTGACGCGGGTCTACAAGGCGCTGGTCTGGGGCGTGCCACGGTTGCTGGCCGGCACGATCGACGCCGACCTGGGGCGCAGTCCGCTGAACCGGCAGAAGGTCGCGGTGCTGCGGATCGGGGGCAAGGCTGCGCGGACGCATTACAAGGTGATCGAGACTTTCGGTGCGACGGCCGCCCTGGTGGAGTGCCGGCTCGAGACCGGTCGTACCCACCAGGTGCGCGTGCACATGGCGCATCTCGGCCATCCGCTGATCGGCGATCCCGTCTATGGGCGGCCGCGCTCGATCCCGGGGCTTGCCCTGGATATCGGCCGGCAGGCGCTGCATGCCGGGGTTCTGGGCTTCCATCACCCGGGGATCGACAAGCCGGTCCTTTTCGAGAGCGAATTGCCCGCGGATTTCAGTGAAACCCTTGAAAAACTGCGCGGTTTTGCCGGGGCGACCCGGGGGTCTTAAAATTTCCTCAATCGTGCCCATATGAACTGGTCACGCCCGGGCCACGTATTGGACGGGTGCGTTGGTCTGGCCTTTGTGTCTGCAGCTTCAAGAGGGGGGCGGACGGCAGGGCCCTTACGCAAGGGAGACTGATATGGCTGTTGGGTATCTGGCGCTATCGGAAGGCGGGTTGGGCCGCTATCTGAGCGAAATCCGAAATTTTCCGATGCTCCAACCGGAAGAAGAATACATGCTTGCCAAACGCTGGCGCGAGCATGAGGATTCCTCGGCAGCACACAAGCTTGTCACAAGCCATCTGCGCCTGGTGGCCAAGATCGCCATGGGCTATCGCGGCTATGGGCTGCCGGTGAACGAGATCATCTCGGAAGGCAATGTCGGGCTGATGCAGGCGGTCAAGCGCTTCGAGCCCGACAAGGGTTTTCGCCTGGCGACCTATGCGATGTGGTGGATCAAGGCGTCGATCCAGGAATACATCCTGCGCTCGTGGAGCCTGGTGAAGATCGGTACCACCGCCGCACAGAAGAAGCTGTTCTTCAACCTGCGCAAGGCCAAGGGGCACATCAAGGCCATCGAGGATGGCGATCTCAGGCCCGAGCACGTCAAGCTGATCGCGACCAAGCTCGGTGTTTCGGAAGAGGAAGTGGTGTCGATGAACCGCCGCCTGGCGGCACCGGACCACTCGCTCAACGCGCCGATGCGTGCGGATTCCGAAGGCGAGTGGCAGGACTGGCTTGTCGATGACTCGCCGAGCCAGGAAACCATGCTTGCCGACCGCGAGCAGAAGGATGATCGCAGCGAGTTGCTGGTCGAGGGCATGAAGGCCCTGAACGAACGCGAGCAACACATCCTGACGGCGCGCCGCTTGCAGGACGAGCCGGCGACGCTTGAGGACCTGTCGAAGGAATACGGCATCAGCCGCGAGCGCGTCCGCCAGATCGAGGTGCGGGCGTTCGAGAAGCTGCAAACCGCGATCCGCGAGGCGGCGACCGCCCGACGCGTGGGCGGCGGGGCCGAGACGCCGGTGGCGCTGCCGGCGCGGTAAGCGGGCTGCGCATCAGCCTTTCATGGCGGCCGGGGCGTGTGCCCCGGCCGTTTTTTTTGCTGCGGTGTGTGGGTTTTTTTCTGGGTGGCCGGGTCAAGCCCGGCCATGACGATCAATTGCAAGACCCGGCCATGACGATCAATTGTCAGACCCGGCCATGACGCGGGTTATGCGGCGAAGGGGTCTCTCACGAGGATGGTGTCGTCGCGTTCGGGGCTGGTGGAGACGCTGGCCACCGGGGCGCCGATGAGTTCCTCGACGCGGCGGACATACTTGATCGCGGCGGCGGGGAGGTCGGCCCAGCGGCGGGCGCCTTGCGTGGTTTCGTTCCAGCCTTCCATCGACTCATAGACGGGCTTGACGCGACGCTGGGCGTCGGCTGCGGCGGGCAGGTGGTCGATGCGCTTGCCGTCGAGTTCATAGGCGACGACGACCTTGATCTCCTTCAGGCCGTCGAGGACGTCGAGCTTCGTGAAGGCGATGCCGTCGATGCCCCCGGTAATGACTGTCTGGCGCACGAGAACGGCATCGAACCAGCCGCAGCGACGTTTCCTTCCGGTGACCGTGCCGAATTCGTGGCCGCGCTGGCCGAGCCGTTCGCCGATCTCGTCGGTCAGTTCGGCCGGGAAGGGGCCTTCGCCGACGCGTGTCGTGTAGGCCTTGGCGATGCCGAGCACATAGGAAATCGCGCGCGGTGCAATGCCGGCGCCGGCAGCGGCCTGGCCTGCGACCGTGTTCGAGGAGGTTACGTACGGGTAGGTGCCGTGGTCGATATCGAGAAGCGCGCCTTGGGCGCCCTCGAAGAGAATGCGGTCGCCGCGCATGCGAAGGTCATGCAGCTTCTTCCAGACGGGCGCGAGGAAGGGGACGATCTTCGGTGCAATCTCCTTCAACTGCGCGACGAGGGCGGCGGCATCGACTTCCGGCTGGCCGAGGCCCCGGCGCAGGGCGTTGTGGTGGGTCAGGAGATTGTCGACCTTGGCGGCCAAGGTGTTTGTGTCGGCGAGGTCGATCGCGCGCAGCGCGCGCCGGCCGACCTTGTCCTCGTAGGCCGGGCCAATGCCGCGCTTGGTCGTGCCGATCCGTGTCCCCGTATTTGAAGTTTCCCGCAAGGTATCCAGTTCGCCGTGCAGCGGCAGGATCAGCGGTGCATTTTCGGCTATCAGCAGGTTGGCTGGCGTGATGTTCAGGCCTTGCTCCGTCATGCGGCCGATCTCGGCGATCAGGGCCCACGGGTCGACCACCACGCCGTTGCCGATGACGGAGAGCTTGCCTTCGCGTGCGATGCCCGAGGGCAGCAGAGAGAACTTGTAGGTCTTGCCGTTGATGACCAGCGTGTGTCCCGCGTTGTGGCCGCCCTGGAAGCGGACCACCACGCTTGCGCGCTCGCAGAGCCAGTCGACGATCTTGCCCTTGCCTTCATCGCCCCACTGGGCGCCGATTACCGCAACACCTGTCATCAGAACACCAGAGCCTTTGCCTGCTTGACCACGGGAAGGGCGCGCAGCGCCGCCAGCACGGTTTCGGGGACGGGGCCGTCCACTTCCACAAGAGCGATTGCATCGCCGCCGGGGCCGGTGCGTCCGAGGTTGAAGGATGCGATGTTGACGCCGGCATCACCGAGGAGCGTGCCGAGGCGGCCGATGAAGCCGGGCTTGTCCTCGTTCGTCACATAGAGCATGTGCGGCGTGAAATGGGATTCCATGTCGATGCCCTTGACCTGGATGAGGCGTGGCACGCCATTCGAGAACACCGTGCCGGCGACCTCGCGCGTCTGGCGCTCGGTCGTGACCTTGAGCATCAGATAGCCTTCATAGGCGCCGATCTGGGTCCGGCGCACTTCGCTGACCTGGATGCCTCGCTCCTTGGCGACGACGGGGGCGTTGACCATGTTGACGTCGGAGAGATTGGGTTTCAACAACCCGGCCAGCGCGGCCTGGGTCAGCGCGCGTGTGTTGAGGTCGGCGACATTGCCTTCGAATATGATCTCGGCCGACTTTATGCTGGTTTCGGTCAGCTGGCCCGCAAAGGCGCCGAGTTTCTCGGCGAGCGAGATCCATGGCTTCATGATCGCGGCCTGGTCGGCGGTGATCGAGGGCATGTTGATCGCGTTGGTGATGGCGCCGGTCAACAGGTAGTCCGACATCTGCTCGGCGACTTGCAGTGCCACGTTTTCCTGGGCTTCCGTCGTGGACGCGCCCAGATGCGGCGTGGCCACTACCTTGTCGGATCCGAAGAGCGTGTTGTCCTTGGCGGGTTCGACTTCGAACACGTCGAGGGCTGCACCTGCGACGTGGCCGCTGTCGAGGGCCGCCTTGAGGGCTGCCTCGTCGATCAGGCCGCCGCGGGCGCAGTTGATGATGCGCACGCCCTTCCTGGTTCGCGCGAGGGCCTTGGCGTCGAGGATGTTGCGGGTCTTGTCCGTGAGGGGGGTGTGGAGCGTGATGAAGTCGGCGCGCGCAAGGAGTTCCTCGAGCTCAACCTTGTCGACGCCCATGGTCTCGGCGCGCTCGGGGCTGAGGTAGGGGTCGAAGGCCGCGACCTTCATGCGCAGGCCCTTTGCGCGCTCGGCAACGATCGAGCCGATATTGCCGCAACCGATGATGCCCAGCGTCTTTCCTGTCAGTTCCACGCCCATGAAGCGGTTCTTTTCCCACTTGCCCGCGTGGGTAGACGCGTTGGCGGCGGGGATCTCGCGGGCGAGGGCGAACATGAGCGCGATGGCATGCTCGGCGGTCGTGATGGAGTTGCCGTGAGGCGTGTTCATCACGATCACGCCGCGTCCGGTTGCAGCGGGGATGTCCACGTTGTCCACGCCGATGCCGGCGCGACCGACGACCTTCAGGTTGGTCGCGGCTGCGAGCACGTCGGCGGTCACTTTCGTTGCCGAGCGGATGGCGAGGCCGTCATAGCTGGCGATGATGGACTTGAGTTCGTCCTTCGACAGGCCGACCTTGACGTCGACTTCGACGCCCCTGTCCTTGAAGATCTGGACGGCAGCGGGAGAAAGTTGGTCGGAAATGAGAACCTTGGGCATGGGGTTTTCCTGACAGGAATGTGGGGACGGGGCGAAAGGGCGGGCAGGATGCCCGCGCTCCCGGCAGCTCAGGCGGCCTTGACTTGCGACCAGGCCCAGTCGAGCCATGGCATGAGGGCCTTCATGTCGCTGTTTTCGATCGTCGCGCCGGCCCAGATGCGCAGGCCGGGTGGGGCGTCACGATAGGCCCCGATGTCGAAAGCGACGCCTTCCTTTTCCAGCAGGTCGGCGATCTTCTTGGCGGCTGCGGCCTGGCCGTCGGCGTCCTTGGCCTTGAACCATGGGTCTGTGATCTGCAGGCAGACAGACGTGTTTGAACGCGTCGATGGGTTGGAAGCGAGGTAGTCACACCAGCCGGACGCCTTCATCCATTCGTCGATCACCCGGAGGTTCTCGTCGGCGCGTGCCATCAACGATTTCAGGCCGCCGATAGAGTCGGCCCAAGCCAGCGCATCGAGGTAATCCTCGACGCAGAGCATCGAGGGGGTGTTGATCGTCTCGCCCTTGAAGATGCCTTCGATCAGCTTGCCGTCCTTGGTCATCCGGAAGATCTTGGGGATCGGCCAGGAGGGTTTGTAGCTCTCGAGGCGGGCGACGGCTCGCGGGGACAGGATCAGGATGCCGTGTGCACCCTCACCGCCGAGAGCCTTCTGCCAGGAGAATGTGACAACGTCGAGCTTGGGCCAGGGCAGGGGCTGCGCGAAGGCGGCGGATGTCGCGTCGCAGATGGTCAGGCCTTCACGCGTGTCGGCGATCCAGTCGCCATTCGGCACACGCACGCCCGAGGTCGTGCCGTTCCAGGTAAAGACGATATCGTGAGCCGGATCGACCTTGGACAGGTCCGGCAGGGCGCCGTAGGCCGCCTTTGTCACCTTGGCGTTGGGCAGCTTCAGCTGCTTGACGATGTCGGTTGCCCATTCCTGGCCAAAGCTTTCCCAGACGAGCACATCGACGGGGCGGGGGCCGAGCATCGACCACAAGCACATCTCGACGGCGCCCGTGTCGGAGGCCGGGACGATGCCGATGCGATAATCCGCAGGCACGCCCAGGATGCGGCGCGTCTCGGCGATGGCAAGCTCGAGGCGCGCCTTGCCCAGCTTTGAGCGGTGGGAACGTCCCAGACTGTCGGTGCGGAGGTTCTGGGCTGACCAACCCGGGCGCTTGGCGCAGGGGCCAGAAGAAAAATGCGGCCGTTGCGGCCGGAGGGCAGGCTTCGCAGTCATAATCCATTCCTTCCAGAATGGGCGCGTCCCGTTGGGGGGACGTGTCCCGCCCGGTTTCTCGCGCGATTCCGGTGCTTTCGTCAAACGTTTTCGCGTTTGCAGCATGAAATGCCGCGCATGATGAACGGGAGGCAACTGTATTGAGTGTGATCAATGACATCTGGCCCTGCCTCATGGAGTGTTTACATTGTTCCTGTTCCCCGGGCGCAGGGTCCGGCAGAGACAAAGAAGAGAAGGAGACGCACATGCGCTTGAAGGCGCTTTTCATTGCAGCGGTTGCAGCCTTGTCCGCTGGCCCCGCCATGGCGGCTGGCTACGGCGAATTCACGGGTGACTGGCGAAACGACGATTCGGGTACGTCCAACATCACGCGTGTGCGTGTGGCTGCCTCGGGCGGCGGGCTCAATGTCCGCGTTTGGGGACAGTGTACACCTTCGGACTGTGATTGGGGGGCCGAGCAGGCCATCGCCTATTCACCCAATCCCGGACAGAACCCCATCACGCGCGCGACGGACCTGACGGTGACGTTCAATCCGGGCTTTGCGCAAACGATCCTGCACCTGAGGGATCTTCCCGGGGACAGGCTGCAGTATACGGTCTTCACTCGCTTCACGGATGGATCGAGTCGCAACCCGTATACAAGCAGCGGAACCTTGCGCAAGCATGTCGGTGGCTGGCCTGGTTGGCCGCCGGGTGGTGGTGGATTTCCGTGGCCTCCGGGCGGTGGCGGTGGCGGCGTTGGCCCTTCACCAGGCATCACGCTTTATGAGCATGTGGGCTATGCCGGCGGCAGCTACCTGATCAGCAGCGACATGCCCAACCTCATGCCGATCGGCTGGAATGACATCGCCTCGAGCATCAGGGTGTCGCCGGGCCAGACTTGGGAAGTCTGTCAGAACATGAACTATGCGCCGCCTTGCCGCGTGGTGAGCAGCGATATCGTGACGCTGGTCCCCGGTGGCTGGAATGACACGATCTCGTCTGTCCGTCGCGTGACGGGTGGCGGCGGCGGTGGCGGTTGGCCTCCGGGTGGCGGAGGTGGACCCGTGACCTATTCGACGGGCTTGCTGACGGTGCCGCAAACCTACGAGTTCGATCTGGACGAGGGCGCAGTTGCGAGCTCGCCGCAGGCCGATCTCTGGTTCCAGGCGGTCAATCCCGTGCAGATGTACCTCACGCCCCGCAACGGCGCCACGATGTGGGTGGGCGACGGGTCGAACCGCAACCTCGCGGGCTGCGCGAGTGGTGGTGCGTATTCCAGCAACCGGGTTGCGCTCAGCAGCCTGCCGGTCGGGACCTATGTGTGCGTGCGGACAAACCAGGGACGGTATAGCCAGTTCCGGGTGAACTCGCTGTCTGGCGGCTATCCGAAGACGCTTGTCCTGGGCTACACGACCTGGCGATAGGCTGCCTGGCGACAGGCTGGTCCAGCGCCAGATGAAATTGGCAGCCGCGCCCCAAAGGCGCGGCTGTCTGCTTTCCGGCTCAGAAGGGAAGGATATCGCGTTCCTTCGTATAGCTGAGGTAGCCGATGTTCACGCCCGTGCGGAAGCCGACGCCGGCGCGGATGGGCGCAAGCGAGATGCGGCCAGAGCGCTGGTAGTTCACGCCCAGTCCACCAATGAAATAGGCGCTGCCTTCCACGCCCGGGAAGCGCTGGTAGATCTCTTCCTGGCGGCGGATCTGATAGACGAGCGTGAAGCACTTCGAGGCGTTGCCGCCGATGTCGAAGCCTACCGAGGGTCCCTGCCAGTAGACACGCTGGTTCTTGAAGCTCTTGCGGTACATCGTACCCTTGCCATAGCGAAGACCGACGCCAATGGCGCCCGAGCCTTCCTCGCCCGTAATGTAGGCGTTGGGCCTGCCGAGGTCGGCAAAGATGCGTTCGACGATCTCGGCGGCGGTCTTGGCGGCAACGCCAAAGAAGCCTGCCACCTTGTTGACGATCTCGCTCTTCGAGTAGGTGTCATCGGCGAATGCCGGCTCATTGAGCAGGGTCATGGCCGCGGCGAGCGAGATCGCGCCCTGCGCGCCGGTCCTGAGGGCCTGCCGGCGGTTAAGCTTGCTGTTTGTCATGCGTTTCTCCTTTTCAAGTCCTTCAACACCCTAGTTCATGGCCCATATGCCATAAGGGGCAAGGCGATCAAGGCCAAGTCTTGCCGGCCGCGCTATGATCCAGCGCGATTCGTGGCGCATTCGGGCGCCGCGCCATCCTGGCCATGAAGGGGTATCGATGTTCGGGGAATTTGGCACCACGTTTGTCACGTTTTTGCTACTTGCGGCGCTTGTCCTGGTCTTTCGTGCCATCAAATTCGTGCCGCAGGGCTTCGAGTGGACGGTTGAGCGCTTCGGTCGGTACACGCGCACGCTGAAGCCGGGCCTTGGCCTCATCAACCCGTTGTTCGATCGCATCGGTCGCAAGATGTCGATGATGGAGACCGTCCTCGACATTCCCAGCCAGGAAGTCATCACCAAGGACAACGCGCAAGTCACGGCCGATGCCATCGCATTCATCCAGGTGGTGGACGCTGCGCGCGCGGCCTATGAGGTGGAGGATCTCAAGCGGGCCATCGCCAATCTTGCGCTGACGAATGTGCGTACCGTGATCGGTTCCATGGACCTCGATGAGGTCCTCTCGAAGCGCGATGACATCAATGTGCGGTTGCTGCGCGTGATCGACACCGCGACGCAGCCCTGGGGCGTCAAGGCTACGCGTATCGAGATCAAGGATCTGTCTCCCCCCAGCGACATCACGGAGTCGATGGCGCGGCAGATGAAGGCCGAGCGCGAGCGCCGCGCGGAGGTGCTCACGGCCGACGGGCAGAAGCAGGCCGCCGTGCTGCGGGCCGAGGGCAGCAAGCAGTCAGCGATCCTCGAGGCTGAAGGCCGACGCGAGGCCGCCTATCGTGATGCCGAGGCGCGGGAACGGGCTGCCGAGGCCGAAGCGAAGGCGACGGCCATGGTGTCAGAGGCCATCGCGCGGGGCGATGTGCAGGCGATCAATTACTTCCTCGGGTTGAAATACATCGAGGCGTTCAAGGAGCTTGCTGCCTCGAACAACCAGAAATTCGTGCTGATGCCGATGGAGTCGGCAGGTATTCTCGGGTCGATCGCGGGCATCGGCGAGATCGCGCGGCTTGCAACAGAGAAGGGTGCCGGCGGCGCTTCACGGCCAACGGGTTCCGTGCCGAGCGTGCGTTAGACGTACTGCGCGCCGGATCGGCGGTGCAAGGAGGGAGAGATGGACGGGTTTTTGTCGTTGTTGCTTGACGTTGGTCCCTATCATTGGCTGGCGCTGGCTGCGTTGCTCATCGCCATCGAGATGGTGATGCCAACGCAGTATCTGATGTGGCCTTCGCTTGCTGCGGCCTTTGTCGGGCTGGTTGCCTTCGCTGCGGACATGTCGCTGGTTGTCGAGGTCGTTATTTTCTCGGTGCTGTCGGTTGGCTTGACGGTGGTTTCCGGTCGGTTGTTTCCCCGGAACGGGGCGGATGGCGGGGGCATGCTCAACCAGCGCATGGAGCATCTTGTCGGGCAGACGGCGCTCGTGGCCGATGATTTCCAGGCTGGTGCCGGTGGCGTGATGCTGGGGGATACACGCTGGGCTGCACGCTCGATCGATGGCAGCGACTTGAAGGCGGGCGCCCGTGTCGGCGTGGCCTATGCCGAGAGCACGCTGCTCGTGGTCAAGCCTATCAGCGGCCCCACGCAATGAAATTGGGATTGCGGAAGCCGGCATCGGTTTTCCCGTAGGCCAGCGGCGTGACGCCATCCTCAAGCGTCACGCGTCCGCCTGCTGCGCGCAGGACGGCGTCACCCGCCGCGGTGTCCCATTCCATGGTCGGGCCCATGCGGGGATAGAGATCTGCTTCGCCGGACGCGAGGAGGCAGAATTTCAGCGAGGAACCTGCCGATACGATCTGCGACACGTTGTGGCCGGCAAGGAAAGCGTCTGTTGCGGGGTCGCGATGCGAGCGGCTGGCGACGGCGCGCACGGCGCCCGCGGTCGGTGCAACCGTGCGAATGGCGCGGGGCGAGGCCTCGTCTGCACCCTGTTCCCAGGCGCTGTCGCCGAAGCCGTAGAATAGTCGACCCCTGGCGGGCGCAAAAACGACGCCGGCAACGGGGGCGCCTGAAGCGACGAGGGCAATGTTGACCGTGAACTCGCCGTTGCGGTTCAGGAATTCCCTGGTGCCATCGAGCGGATCCACGAGGAAGAACGTGCCAGATGCCAGGTCGGGGACGCGGCCTGCGGCGGCACTTTCCTCTGCGAGGACG
Source organism: Alphaproteobacteria bacterium (assembly GCA_040381215.1). Lineage (GTDB taxonomy): Bacteria > Pseudomonadota > Alphaproteobacteria > Micropepsales > Micropepsaceae > SZUA-430. Next base: position 22,446 of record JBEIHO010000023.1, read on the forward strand.
GGGGTGCCGGGTGCGATGTCCTGCAGGCGGCGAAGAATGAATTCCTCGGCTTCCTCGTCTGCGGCGGTGACGGGTGACTGGTCCGCCTTGGCGCGGCTGTCAATCGCGCCAGCGTAGTGCCGCATGATGATGGCGCCCGCGTCGCGTGCAACCTGCACGAGACGCAAGACGAGTTGCTCGTGTGACACGGGCCGAGTTCCTTGTGGATGGAGCGACTTAAGCGTTTCTTAAGTGAACTCTGGCTGGTTAGCCTGATGTTACATCTCCGCGAACCATACAATTCATCCGCTTCCGGCACAAACCCGGAGCAGGGCAGCAAAAGTCAGCAAACGATGGACGAACTCGACCTGGGCGCGCTTCTTGTTTCCCGCGTGTGCCATGACCTCATCAGTCCGGTGGCTGCCATCTCGAACGGGCTCGAGATCCTTGCCGATGAAGACGATGCCACGATGAAGGCGCATGCGATGCGCCTGATCGAGCATAGCGTCGGGCAGGCCAAGGCGCGGCTGTTGTTCGCACGGCTCGCGTTCGGCGCCATGGGCTCTGCGGGGACAGAGATCGACCTGCGGGAAGTCGGGCAGGTGGCGGCGGATTTCTTCCGGACGGGAAAGGCCAAGCTCGACTGGCAGATGCCGGCGATTTCGATCGACAAGGAAATCATCCGCGTCATCCTGAACCTGACTGCGCTGGGAGCGGACTGCATCCCGCGCGGTGGTGCGCTGACCGTACGCGCCGAACAGTCGCGCCAGGGTTTCCTCGTGACCATAACGGCCAAGGGCCTCAAAGCGAGCCTGGCGGCTGATATCCGCGAGGGGCTTGCGCTCGACCTGCCGCAGGAAGACCTGACGGGGCGAACGATCGCGCCGTTCGTGACTGCGCTGCTGGCGCGCAAGATCGGCGGCGAGATCAAGTACGGTGTCGTCGACGATACCGTGACGTTCGAAGCCAAGTTCCCCAAGCCCGCACAGCCCTAAAGCTTCACGATGCGCTTCGTATCCCAACGCCGGCATCCTTGCCGGCGTTGCGCGTTTGCGCGCCTGATGCAGAAAGCCGCCGCGATGCTCAGAGGTTGTTAAGGATAGCAACCCAACAATCGCTGGGTTGGGGAATCACTTCCCCTGTCTTTCCTTTTTCGCGTTTCTCCCGGGTGCCCCATGGATGAGCTGCTTCGAGACTTTCTGACGGAATCCGGCGAAAGCCTCACCGTGATCGATGCGGAGATGGTCAAGCTTGAGGTGGATCCCAACAACAGGGATGTGCTGCAGAAGATCTTTCGCCTGGTTCACACCATCAAGGGCACCTGCGGCTTCATCGGGTTGCCGCGGCTCGAGAAGGTGGCGCATGCGGCGGAGAACGTGCTTGGCAAGTTCCGCGACGGCGTCATTCCCGTCTCGCCGGGGTCCGTGACGCTGATCTTTGAATCGCTCGATCGGATCAAGGAAATCCTCTCGGGCATCGAGCAGGCCGAAACCGAGCTACAAGGCGATGACAGCGAACTGATCGAGCGTCTGGGCGTGCTGGCGGCCAGCGATGGCGAGAGCGCGGAGTCGATCGAAGCGATCCTGTTCCAGAGCGCGCCTGCCGTCGACTTGCAGCAGGAGGCGCTTTCGCCGGAACCTTCTCCATCCGTCGAGGTGCCGGTTTCGCCGTCGTCAGCCGCCACCGGCACACCTGCCTCGGCGGCTCAAGCTGCGGCGGCTCCGAAGGCGGGGGAGGCGTCGCTCGCGAACCAGTCCATACGCGTCAATGTCGATGTCATCGAGCAGCTGATCGTCATGGTCAGCGAGCTTGTACTTACGCGCAACCAGCTGCTGGAGATGGTGCGACATACCAACGACAGCGAGTTCAAGGTTCCCCTGCAGCGCCTGTCGAATGTGACGGCCGAGCTGCAGGAAAGCGTGATGAAAACACGCATGCAGCCCATCGGCAATGCATGGGCCAAGCTGCCGCGCATCGTGCGTGATCTGGGGACCGAGCTGGGCAAGAAGATCGAGCTGCAGATGCATGGTGCCGAGACCGAACTGGACCGTCAGGTGCTCGAGCTGATCAAGGATCCGCTGACGCATATGGTGCGGAATTCCGCCGACCATGGCCTGGAGACGCCCGGCGACCGGAAGGCCGCGGGCAAGCCGGAGCAGGGAACGATCAACTTGCGGGCCTTCCACGAGGGGGGGCACATCCTCGTCGAGATCGCCGATGATGGACGCGGGCTGCCGCTCGAGAAAATCAAGGCGAAGGCCCTGGCGAACGGAATCGTGACGGAGGGCGAACTTGCGCGCATGAGCGAGGCGCAGGTGCAGCGCTTCATTTTCCATGCGGGCCTTTCAACGGCGCAGAAAGTCACCAATGTGTCGGGGCGCGGGGTCGGGATGGATGTCGTCCGATCGAACATCGAACTCATCGGTGGTTCAATCGACCTGAAGTCACGCGAGGGTCACGGCACCACTTTCACAATCAAGATCCCGCTGACCATGGCGATCATCTCGGCGCTGATCGTGGGGGTGAGCGACATGCGCTTTGCCATTCCGCAGATCTGCGTGCGGGAACTTGTGCGGGCGTCAGCCGGTTCCGACACCAAGATCGAGCGCATCAACCGGACGAGCGTGCTGCGCTTGCGCGATCGCCTGCTGCCGCTGGTGCGGCTGTCGGAAGTTCTCGGTGTTTCCGGCGCTGAAGGCGAGGGCGCGCAGGAGGCCTATATCGTCGTTGCGCAGGCCGCCGGGCAGACGTTCGGCATCGTGGTCGATACCGTGTTCGATACGGGCGAGATCGTGGTGAAGCCCGTGTGCTCGGTTCTCAAGGACATTCCGGTGTTCTCGGGCAACACGATCCTTGGTGACGGCAGCGTGATCATGATCCTCGATCCCAACGGCGTCGCCGCTGCGGTGTCGGGCGAGGTGGCCACGCGCAGTGCGTCGGAAGAAGCGCTGGGCGCGCTTGTGGGGGGCAGCGAGCCGAAGCAGTCGCTGCTGCTGTTCCGTGCGGGGTCGGCTGAACCGAAGGCGGTCCTGCTTGGTGCGGTGACGCGGCTGGAGATGGTGGATGCGCAGAAGATCGAGCGCTCGGACGGACGCCATGTCCTGCAGTATCGCGGTACGCTGATGCCGGTCGTTACATCGCTGGCGGGATCGCTGCGCGATGAAGGGCCGCAACCCATCCTGGTGTTCAGCGAGGGCGAGCACACGGTGGGTGTCGCCGTCGACGAGATCCTCGACATTGTCGATGCGACGCTCAAGTTCGAGCTGTCGGCCGCAGGGTCCGGCATCATCGGTACTTCGGTGATCCAGGGGCGGGCTACAGAGGTTGTCGACATCGCCTATCATGTCAGCGAGGTGTTCCGTTCGTGGTTCACGGCGCGTCCAGTGAACCGGGTGCGGCCCAATGTGCTGCTTGTCGATGACAGCCCGTTCTTCCGCACGATGATTGCGCCGTTGCTGATGGCTGCCGGTTATGATGTGACCGAGGCCGGTAATGCGGAGCTTGCGCTCAAGCTCATGGGCGAAGGCAAGTCGTTCGACGTCATTGTCAGTGACATCGGCATGCCGGGCATGGATGGGCGGCAGTTTGCCGCTGCGGTGAAGCGAGATCCGGGCTGGCGGGCGACGCCGGTCGTGGGGCTTGCGGCGGATTCCGATGGTTCCGATCCGGGCGTGTTCGATGCCCTGACGCAAAAATTCGATCGGGAAGGTCTTATCCAGACCATCAATGGTTTCGTTCATTCCCAGGAGCGCGCAGCATGAGCAGGTCAAGCGCAGTCGGAAACGAGTATGTGACCGTCATGATCGGATCGCAGATGTTCGGCATCGCGATCGATGTGGTCAACGAGATCTTCAAGCCGGAACGGCTCACGCGTGTTCCGCTTTCCCACCCGGATATCGCGGGTGTCCTCAATCTGCGCGGCCGGATCGTGACCATGATCGACTGCAGGCGCCGGCTGGGCATTGCTGCGCTGCAGGAAACGCACGACTACATGGCGGTTGGCGTCGAGCGCGATGGCGACCATTATGGCCTGCTGTTCGACGGTGCGGGCGAGGTGCTGCGCTTCACGCAAGAGCAGATCGAGGCGCCGCCGGTGAACCTCGACCCGCACTGGAAGAACGTGTCGAAGGGGGTGTTTCGCATGGAGAGCGGTCTTCTTGTCCTGCTCGACGTCAACATCCTGCTTGATTTCGGGCGCAAGGCAGCGGCCTAGCAGCAGGCCCGATATTCCTAACAGATCCATAACGCGGGGCGCCTGAATGCGGTGCGCCCTTCAATGCGTCTTTACGCTTGTCGATTACGCTCAAACAGTTGCTTGGTTTGGCGGGCGGGTTCGATCCTGCGCGCAGCTACCGCCATGTGCAGGGATGGGTGATGATGAGAGACTTCCTGATCGTTGATGACAGCCGGGTCGTGCGCAAGGTTGCGCGGCAGATCCTCGAACAACTCTCCTTCCGGATCAGCGAGGCGGAAGATGGCCTGGTCGCGCTTGATGCGTGCCGGCGCCAGATGCCGGATGCCATTCTTCTGGACTGGAACATGCCGAACATGAATGGCATCGAATTCCTGCGCGCGTTGCGGCAGGAGCAGGGTGGTGACCGTCCCATCGTGCTGTTCTGCACGACGGAAAACGATTTTTCGTTCATGACGCAGGCAATCGAGGCGGGTGCCAACGAATACATCATGAAGCCATTCGACCGGGAGATCATCACCTCGAAACTCGCAGAGGTGGGCCTGTGCGAAGGAAGCATGGCGCAGACATGAGCCAGGTTCCGGCGCCGCGCGAGCGTCATCCGGCCGGGGCCGGTGATCCGATCCGCGTCCTTGTCGTCGATGATTCCGCGGTGATACGTGGCATCGTCTCGCGGTGGATCGAGGCTTCCAGCGAGACAGTCCTTGCCGGTGTCGCGGTCAATGGCGGCGATGCCGTGAGGCGCGCCGCGCAGCTGAGACCGGATATCATCGTGCTTGATATCGAGATGCCCGAAATGGACGGCATCACGGCGCTGCCGCAGTTGATCCGCTCCTGTCCGCAGGCCAAGGTCATCATGGCCTCGACGCTTACGCGCCGGAATGCCGAAATTTCGCTGAAAGCCCTTTCCCTGGGGGCGGCCGACTATGTGCCGAAGCCGACGTCGCTGGGCGGTGGCGATGCGGCGGAGGAGTTCCGTCGTGAACTGTTCTCGCGCATTACGGCGCTGGGTCGCCGGCGGCGTGCTGCCGAAGTTCAGCCGCAGCCAACCCGCGGGCCGCTCGTGGCAGCGAAAGGTTCTCATCAGCTGCGCAAGCCGTCGACGCTGCCGGCTCAGGTCGTTGCCATTGGTTCGTCCACCGGTGGGCCGCAGGCGCTTGTGACCGTCGTCTCGGCGCTGGCCGGGGATCTCAATGTGCCCGTGCTGATCACGCAGCATATGCCACCGACGTTTACCGCCATCCTTGCGGAATCCATTGCGCGGACGACCGGATTGAAGTGCGTTGAAGCCGAGACGGGCATGATGCTCGAGCGTCGGTGCGTCTATGTTGCGCCGGGCGATCATCACATGACGCTCAAGGGCAGGGGAGGCCCGCTGGAACTCAACCAGGGGCCGCCCGAGAATTTCTGCCGTCCTGCCGTTGATCCGATGCTGCGCAGTGTTGCCGCGGCGTATGGGCCAGCAGCGCTGGCGGTTGTCCTGACGGGCATGGGTTCCGATGGCCGCGAAGGCGCGCGGGCGATCGTGGGGGCCGGCGGGTCGGTGATCGCGCAGGACGAGGAAAGCAGCGTCGTCTGGGGAATGCCGGGTGCCGTGACCAATGCCGGTCTTGCTGCTGCTGTTGTGCCGCTCAACGTGGTCGGGGCGGAGATAAAGAAATATCTGGGAACGAGGCCACGATGACGCCGACCGATTTCGACTATGTTTCGCAGGTTCTCCGGCGGCGTTCGGGTCTCGTGCTGACGCCTGAAAAGGCCTATCTCATCCAGAGTCGCGTGACACCGTTGCTGCGTCGCCACGGGCTTGCAAGCGTCGAGGCGCTGGTAGCGCGGATGCGCGGTGGCGACGAGAAGATCACGCGCGACGTCGTGGAAGCCATGACCACGAACGAGTCCTTCTTCTTTCGTGACAAGACACCCTTCGATCACTTCGAGAAACTGATCCTGCCGCGCCTGTTGCAGGCGCGTGCCGCCGATCGGCGCTTGCGCATCTGGTGTGCGGCCGCGTCGACGGGGCAGGAGCCCTATTCGCTGGCCATGATCCTGCGGGAGAAGTCGCATCTGCTGCGGGACTGGAAGATCGATATCGTAGGCACGGATCTATCAACCGAGGTGCTGGAGCGGGCGAAGGGGGGATTGTATTCGCAGTTCGAGGTGCAGCGCGGTCTTCCGGTGCAGATGCTGGTGAAGTATTTCGCGAAGGAAGGCGATCAGTATCGCATCAAGGACGAGATCCGGAACGCCGTGCAGTACCGGGTGGCCAATCTGCTTGATCCCTTTGTCGGGTTTGGCACGTTCGACGTGGTGTTCTGCCGGAATGTCCTGATCTATTTCGATGAGCCCACCAAGCGCAGTGTCCTGGATCGCATTGCGCACTTGATGCCCGATGACGGGTTTCTGCTGCTGGGGGCTGCAGAGTCGGTGGTTGGCGTCACGACCAGTTTCCTGCCGCACGAAAGCGCGCGCGGTGTCAGCGTCAAGGCCCGTGCCGCGGCAGGGTTCAAGCCGTCGCCGATGGTGGCGCGGGCGGCGTCTGCCTGAGCACGCCTGGCTTTGCAGGCGCGCTGGCGGGCGCACCATAAAACCAAGGGGCGCTGCCGTCGCCGGCAACGCCCCTTGTCAGACCCCCCGGTCCAATTCCTTTATCAGGCAGCCTTGCCTTCAAGCGGGTCGCGCAGCACATAGCCGCGGCCCCACACCGTCTCGATGTAGTGCTGGCCAGCGGCCGCCTGCAGCTTCTTGCGCAGCTTGCAGATGAAGACGTCGATGATCTTCAGTTCCGGCTCGTCCATGCCGCCGTAAAGGTGGTTCAGGAACATTTCCTTGGTGAGCGTCGTTCCCTTGCGCAGGGAGAGCAGCTCGAGCATCTGGTATTCCTTGCCCGTCAGGTGCACGCGCTGGCCGTCGACTTCAACCGTCTTGGTGTCGAGGTTGACTGTCAGCTTGCCGGTCTGGATGACGGACTGCGAATGACCCTTGGAGCGACGGACGACCGCGTGGACGCGGGCGATCAGCTCGTCCTTATGGAAGGGCTTGGTCATGTAGTCGTCGGCGCCGAAACCAAGGCCCTTGACCTTGTTTTCGATCTGCGTCGAACCAGACAGGATCAGGATCGGCGTGGAGATCTTGTTCACGCGCAGCTGCTTGAGGACGTCAAAGCCCGACATGTCCGGCAGCTGAAGGTCCAGGAGAATAATGTCGTAGTCATAGAGTTTCCCGAGGTCCACGCCTTCTTCGCCCAGATCGGTCGTGTACACATTGAAACCTTCGGACTTGAGCATCAACTCGATGCTCTGCGCCATCGCGCTGTCGTCCTCGATCAAGAGAACTCTCATGGTTGCAGTCTCCCCTCGCAGTCCGGATGTCGCCGGTACCTTTGTTGGTTCGTTCACCAACGAATCTAGACGGTAAAACTTAATAAAGCTTAACTGCGGAAGGTCTAACGTAAACCGGATCGATAAAATTTGTGGCTGCGATGAAGCTTTCCGGTACCAGCTGCGCCTTAGGGCAACCTTAAGCCAAATGTAGTCATAATGTCCGTGGTTTAGGTGAATTCACTCATGCGGACTCTGATCTCTGCCATTGATGATACGCAACGCTCCCGTTCCTATGGACGGGTCACGGCGGTCAATGGGCTGCTGCTTGAAGTTGCAGGAACGATCGATCCGCTCGGCGTGGGAACGCGGCTTTCCATCCAGTCTTCCGATCCCCGGCCTGTCCCTGCCGAAGTCACGGGCTTCCGTGATGGGCGCGCACTGGCCATGCCATTTACGTCGCTCGAAGGCATACGCATGGGATGCAAGGCTTATGTGGAGCCCCATTCCGGAGAAATCTATCCGTCGGATGCGTGGCGTGGCCGGGTGATCAATGCGCTCGGTGAGCCGGTCGACGGGCTCGGGCCGCTGGTGACCGGTGCGGTTGCCTGCAGGCTCAGGAATGCCCCGCCATCCGCCCATGCCCGCGCGCGCGTCGGCGGCAAGATCGATCTGGGTATCCGGGCGTTGAACATGTTCACGACCGCGTGCTCGGGCCAGAGGCTTGGCATCTTTGCGGGTTCTGGCGTCGGCAAGTCGGTGCTGCTGTCGATGATCGCTCGCTATACTGCGGCCGACGTCATCGTCATCGGTCTGATCGGCGAGCGCGGCCGCGAGGTACAGGAGTTCCTTCAGGACGATCTGGGGCCCGAGGGGCTTGCGCGCAGCGTGGTGATCGTCGCCACCTCGGATGAAAGCGCGCTGATGCGCCGGCAGGCGGCCTACCTCACGCTTTCAACGGCGGAGTATTTCCGGGACCAGGGGCTCAAGGTGCTCTGTCTCATGGATTCCGTCACGCGCTTTGCCATGGCGCAGCGTGAAATCGGTCTTGCCAGTGGCGAGCCGCCGGCATCGCGCGGCTATACGCCGTCGGTTTTTGCCGAGCTGCCGCGGTTGCTCGAAAGGGCGGGGCCGGGTGTGCAGGGATCGGGCTCCATTACCGGCCTGTTCACGGTGCTCGTCGAAGGCGATGACCATAATGAACCGGTGGCCGACGCCGTGCGCGGCATTCTCGATGGTCACATCGTGCTGGAGCGCGCGATTGCCGAGCGTGGGCGCTTCCCGGCCGTGAATGTCCTCAAGTCTATTTCCAGAACGATGCCCGGGTGCAACCGTCCGGAAGAGCAGGTTCTCGTGAATGAGGCGCGCCGGACGCTGGCTGTCTACGACAACATGGCGGAACTGATCAGGCTGGGGGCCTACAAGGCGGGCTCGGATCCGGAGGTCGATCGGGCGATCCAGCTCTATCCTCAACTCGAGGCCTTTCTTGCCCAGCAGAAGGCCGAGAGGGGCGAGCTTGCAAGCGGCTATCAGCGCATGGCCGAAATCCTGAGAAGCGTAAAATAAGAAGCAGAAGGTAGGGGGAAATCATGAAGTCACGTGAAGCACTGATCAGGCTCAACCGTTTCCGGGTTGACGAGATCCGCAAGCGGCTCAAGTCGCTCGACGACATGCGGGCGGACCTGATGAAGAAGATGTCGGACCTCGAGACCATGGTGCAGGAGGAGCAGCGTCGGTCGCAGCAAAGCGACCTGGGACGGCTTGCCTATCCGACGTTTGCCCGCTCCGTCATGGCGCGTCGGGAGAATATCCAGCGCACGATCGATGAGGTCGAGAAGCAGGCTGCGACGGTGACCGAGGAATTGCAGGGCGCCTATCGCGAGCTCAAGAAGTACGAAATCGTTGCCGATGCCGAAGCGCAGCGCGACCGCGTTGAGTATGCGCGACAGGTTCAGGCCGAGATCGACGAAATCGCCCTGGCGCGTCACGCCCGCAAGGCCTGAGCTCCCGGGGTTTCCTGCCTTCTCCAGGCTGTGCGCGCCGTTGCGAATGTCCGGCGCGCCCGCCTTTGCCGCGTTCGGGCTGGCGATGCCTGCCTGTGGTCATGCCGCCATGCGGTCGAAGAGCGAGGCCTGCCTCGGGTCTGCGGCGTTCCTTGGCTGCGATACCGGGAAGAGTTCAATTTCCTCGACCCTGGACGGAGCCAGCAGAGACAGCAGGGTTTCCAGGCGCGTGTCCGGGTTCAGCCAGGCTGGAAGATCTTCCGGCTTGAGCATCACCGGCATGCGGTCATGCACCAATGAGAAGAGGGGATTGGACTGGCACGAGACATAGGCAAAGGTCTCGCCGCTGGTTTCTGATCTGTTCCACAGGCCAGCGAGCATCATCGGCTTGCCAGAGCGCAGCCGCATGCAGTATTCGCGGGTCTTGACCTCCGCGACCCGCTTCCACTCAAAGAAACGCTCGGCTGGCACCACGCAGCGCTGGGTGTTCAGCAGCCGCCGCCATTCCTGGTTTGCGGCGATCACCTCTGCGCGTACCGAGGTCAGCGGCCGGGAGAGCAGTTCCGGGTTGCCGGCGGTGTCGCCCCGAAGGCCCCAGCGCATTGGCGTCAGTGCCAGTTCACCCAACCCTTCCCGCCGCATGACCAGGCGCCGGGCGCCCGGATTGCTGGGCTGGCAGGGCTTGGGCGAGATACGCAGGGCTTCGGCTTGCCGCCAGGGCTGGCTGGCGACCATGCGGAGGATGCGGGCGGGGTTGGTAGCGGGGTTGCGGGAGAACAGCATGTCGGGGGCTCCTTCGATATAAACCTATTGTTCACCATTTGTTCCTATGTGTCAAGCGGGGCGCCTGCCGTATTTCCACAGGTGGTGTGAAGCGTCTCACCGTGGCACACTGTGCCCGCCGGACGTGCAGCCCGCTCGCGCAGGGTCAATGCCGCCGGAAACAGGGAGAGACTGACGCCATGGCTGCTGAAGAACACAAGCCACTATCTGATACGTCGGGGGGGAACCCCGAGCTCAAGCGGACGCTGGGTCCGGTCGGTTTGATTGGCCTGGGGATCGGGGCCATCATCGGCGCTGGCATCTTCAGCATCACCGGTACGGCGGCTGCCGAGCATGCGGGGCCGGCGATCGTGCTGTCCTTCGTGCTGGCGTGCATCGGCTGTGTGTTCGCGGGGCTCTGCTATTCCGAGTTGGCATCGATGATCCCGCAGTCGGGGAGTGCCTATACCTATACCTATGCCGCTTTCGGCAGTTTTGCGGCGTGGATCATCGGTTGGGACCTGACCCTGGAATACGGGGTTGCCGCGGCCACCGTGGCGGTTTCGTGGGGCGGGTATTTCAAGGGTTTCCTCGCTGGTGCCGGGATAGAGCTGCCAGCAGCGCTTTCATCCGCACCTCTGGGGAGTGATGGTGATGGGCATCTGGTGCTAACGGGAGCCCTCATCAATCTTCCGGCGATGGGTATCGTGCTCTTCCTCACGGGATTGCTGTCGCTTGGCATCCGGGAATCGGCCTCGGTGAACGGGCTCATGGTGCTGCTCAAGGTGGCGATCATCCTGGCGGTGATCGGCTTTGGCCTGCCGATGATTGCCCCTGCGAATCTCGATCCGTTCATCCCCGAAAATACGGGGAAGTTCGGTGATTTCGGGTGGTCGGGCGTGCTCATGGGCGCAGGTGTGATCTTCTTTGCCTATATCGGGTTCGACAGCGTCTCGGTGGCTGCGCAGGAGGCGCGAAATCCGCAGCGTGACGTACCAATCGGCATCCTGGGGTCATTGGCCTTCTGCACCGTTCTGTACATCCTGATGTCGTTGACCATGACCGGGCTGGCGCATTACTCGACCCTCAAGGTCGACAATCCGGTCTCGGTGGCCATCGCATCGGGCGGCGAGAGCCTGAAGTGGCTGTTGCCCTGGGTCAACCTTGGCGCCATCACGGGCCTGTCGACCGTGATCCTCGTCTCGCTCTACGGGCAGACGCGCATCTTCTATGCCATGGCGCGGGACGGTTTCCTGCCGCAGGTCTTTGCCAGGGTCCATCCCAAGTTCAACACGCCTGCGCGGAGTACCCTCGTGATCGGCGTGTTCGTGTCGCTTATCGCCGGTACCTTCCCGCTGAACGTGCTGGGCGAGCTTGTCTCGGTGGGCACGCTGCTCGCGTTCATGTTCGTCTGTACCGCGGTGATCGTGCTGCGGCAGACGCGCCCGAATGTGCTTCGTCCCTTCAAGGTGCCATTCTATCCGCTGACGCCGATCATGGGTGTCCTTGTGTGCGGCGCGATGGTGTATCCGCTGCTCGAGGAATCGTGGCTGCGGCTGGTGGGCTGGCTGGCGATCGGCATCGTGATCTACGTGATCTACGGCGTGCGCCATGCCAAGAAGCCGACGTGGTCGCTTGACGATGCGCCGACCGAGAAGTCCTGACAAGCGTTGATCAGGTTGCAGCCGCCGCGTCGGGCGGCTGCACCTTCCTTGCCCTTACGTCGAGAGCCCGTGCCACGTTGGCCGTAATGTCCGCCTGCATGCGGGGCAGGTCGTTCATGGCGCCGTCGTGGGTTCCGCTCCACAAAACGTGGCGACCCGACAAGAGCCTGACTGCGAGCACGATGCGCGGGCCCGTCTTCTGGACGGTTCCTTCGATCGCCAGGCTTGCGGTGGTGTCGCCGAGGGCCGGTTCGAGGCGCTCGAAGGTCTTCAGGCGCGATGCGATCTCGCGCGATATGGTGTTGCCGAGATAGAGGTGCTCTGGATCGGAGCGGAGCTCGACCAGGGGGCGCACAAGGACGCGCAGCGGGCCCTCGGCCGGCAAGGGGGCAGGTCGTCCGCGAACAAGGCCGCGAACGACCATCGCCAGCACGAAGGCGACGGCGGCAAGCCCCGCGAGGATCCACAATTGTTCGCTCTCAGCCATCCGTCCTGTCCTTCCCGATTTTGGATCGCGGCCGGTAATCAGTTATCTTATCGCAGTGTCGGCGTTTGGCCATCGGCTGCAGCGCGCTGTTTTCTCGGGTGGGGGATCGTGCATGTCATTTGGCGAGAAGATCGCGCCCTTGATGGGGCGGGTGCTCATTTCGTCGCTGTTCCTGCTGGCCGGCGTCCACAAGTTGCAGAACTGGGACCAGACGGCGATCTACATGGCCAACCATGGGATCGCCCTGGTTGGTCCGCTGCTTGCGGCTTCGGTTGCTGTTGAAATCGGCGCCGGCTTTGGCCTTCTGATCGGGTTTCACACCCGTGTCATGGCCTTGATGCTGTTCGTGTTCACGATGGTCGTGAACTTCCTGCTGCATGATTTCTGGGCGCTTCCGGCGGATGCCGTTGCATCCATCGCGGCCGAGACGCAGCTTTTCGCCAAGAACGTTGCTGTTGCGGGCGGCCTGCTGGTGATGGTGGGGTTGGGTGGCGGCGCCTGGTCCTACGACCAGTTCAAGGGCGGATCTTGATGCCCTTGAACCGAGGTGGTCGACCGGCGTGCACTCAATCCGGGGCGTAGCTGCGGAACATGTCCCGACGCGTCAGGCTGAAGACGAAAATCAGGAAGGCGTAGGCCACGAGGTCGAGCGCCAGAACTGCGGGGTTCAACTTCGGCACCAGGCCCTGGATTTCCTGCATGATCGTGGCAATCGGTTCGCCGCCCAGCAAGGCCGGGAGAACAACGGGGCCGACGAGGTGAATGACCACGCCGATGACGGCCGCGATCAGGACAGGCACCGGGCGGCGCACGAGAAGAGACAGCACCACACTGACGGGCAGGGCCCAAGTCGCCCATTGGAGCGTCAGCACCTGGCTGACGAGTTCGGTGATCGGCGTTTCCATTTAAAGTTGTATCCCCCAATTGCCCCTACCGGTCGCCACTTCCCCAGTGGTTACCGGCATTCAAGTCCGCGAATTATAAGAAACTACAAGGCCGCGTGGCCAGAAGAAAAACGGGCCGGGGCGGGTCTTAATGCCGCCGGCCCGCCGAAACTCACGTTATTCAGTGTCCTCGGGAACCCACTGCGTTGCGAATAATGTGCACTGCCGAGATCACGATCGCGAACGCGAGGAAGTAAACCGTAAGGTCCCCCACCGACATGACCTTGAGGTTGGTCCAGGCCGTGGTTGGGAGGGACATGGGGTCAGCGCCCTTGACCACCGAGTAGACGAGCCGCAGCAGCCCGAACACGATCAGGGACCAGAAGGTCACCTGAACCAGTCGGCTCATGTCATGCAATCGCATGCCTGACGCAACGACAACAACGAGCATCAGCACCAGCGAGACCGTATCGCTGCCGCCGAAAACGTTCATGACGATGGCCCACATCTCGCCAAGAATTGCAGTCAGGCCATTCAGAATTTCCATTTTGAGCATCTCCCCCAGCTTTTGAGTGCCGCAAGGGTAGCGCAGGTGAGGGCTGGTTTTTCAGGCGATGCTCACAAAGCCGTGAGCTTGTTGCGCGCAGGCAACGTTGCTGCATCTGCGCTGTTGCTGTTCGGCCATTCCTTGCCGCAGCTTTCGCTGCTGCAGCATTACGCCTGGCTGCGTGAAACCGGATTAACCATGCCGTTGCGGGCAGGTTTCGCCGTCACAATTGTCCCAGCGTGCGCAGTCGTGCCCCAGCATGGATCTCGTTCTGCGACATCACGAAGGTCTGCGGGCGGAAGCGCTCGACGATCGACCGCACATAGGGCCGGGTGATCGGCGAGGTCAGCAGGACGGGAACCTCGGCCTCGTTGGCCGCGGCGTCGAAACGTGCCCGCACGCCCTGGATGAATTCCTGAAGCTTGGATGGCGCCATGGCCAATTGCTTGTCCTCGCCATTGCCGATCAGGGATTCGGTGAAAGCCATTTCCCACGCCGGTGACATGGCGATGAGCGGCAGATAGCCCGATGGCGTCGTGTTTGCGGCGCAGATCTGGCGGGCGAGGCGCGCGCGAACGTGTTCGGTGATCTGCATGGTGGTCGACGTGCGGGAGACTGCCTCGGCGATGCCCTCGAGGATCGTTGGCAGATCGCGGATCGAGACGCGTTCGGACAGGAGCGACTGCAAGACCCGTTGAACGCCGGTGATCGTGATCTGCGAGGGGATCAAGTCCTCGACCAGCTTCTTCTGGTCGGCGGGCAGGTCGTCCAGCAATTTCTTGGTTTCAGCGTAGGACAGCAGCTCGGCCATATTGTCCTTGAGCACTTCCGTCAGGTGTGTCGTCAACACCGTCGATGCATCGACAACGGTGTAGCCGCGGAAGGAAGCTTCGTCGCGCAGCGGTTCGTCGATCCATGCGGCCGGCAGGCCGAACGCGGGTTCCCGTGTCGGCTTTCCTGGCAAGTCGATCATGCCGCCGCGCGGGTCCATGACGAGGAACTGGCCCGGCATGAGATCGCCCTTGCCGGCGGGCAGCTCCTTCACGCGGATCGCGTATTCGTTGCTGCCAAGCTGCATGTTGTCGACGATGCGCACCGAAGGCATCACGAAGCCCATCTCGTTGGCGAGCTGGCGCCTGAGCGACTTGATCTGGTCGGTGATGCGGTGGCCCTTGCTGTCGTTGATCAGCGGCAGCAAGCCATAGCCCAGCTCGACCTTGAGATGATCGATTGCAAGGGCCGTGGAGATCGGTTCCTCGGCGGGCTGCTTTGGCGCCTGTTCGGCGGCAGTCGTGGCGGCCTCCGTGGCTCGCGAGTTCTGCAGGCGCTGGCTCAGGAACCAGGTTGCGCCGGTGACCATCAGGGCGAGGAACAGGAAGGTGAAGAACGGAATACCCGGCAGGGCCAGCATGCCGAACATGACGGCGGCTGTCATGCCCATGGCGCCGGGGAAGCCGGTCAGCTGGCCGAAAAGGGCCTTGTCGGTCGAACCCTCGACGCCGGCCTTGGAGACCATGAGGCCAGCTGCGATCGAGATGAGAATCGCCGGCAGCTGTGACACAAGACCGTCGCCGATCGTGAGCAGGCTGTAGGCCTGACCAGCGTCGGCGAAGCTCATGCCGTGCTGGCCGACGCCGATGATGATGCCGCCGATCACGTTGATGAACGTGATCAGGATGCCCGCGACCGCGTCGCCGCGGACGAATTTGGAGGCGCCGTCCATGGCACCGTAGAAGGAGGCCTCGTCTTCCAGGCGCTTGCGGCGCTCGCGGGCTTCCTTCTCGGTGATAAGGCCGGCTGACAGGTCGGCGTCGATGGCCATCTGCTTGCCGGGCATGGCGTCGAGGGTGAAACGTGCGGAGACTTCGGCGATGCGCGTCGAGCCTTTCGTGATGACGACGAAGTTCACGATCACGAGGATGGCGAAGACAATCGCACCGATGATGAAATTGCCCTGCATCAGGAAGTTGCCGAAGGCCTGGATGACTTCGCCGGCGGCGGCGGTGCCTTCGTGGCCGTGTCCCAGGATCAGCTTTGTCGATGCAAGGTTCAGCGAGAAGCGGAATATCGTCGAGATCAGCAGGATTGTCGGGAATGTCGACAATTGCAGCGGGCGCTCGATGAAGAGCGCCGTCATCAGGATCAGCAGGCCCAGGATGATCGATATGCCCAATGCCAGGTCGAGCAGTATCGGCGGCATCGGGAACAGGAGTACCGCGATGATCGCGATGATGCCGAGCGACAGCGCGACTTCGCCACGCAGCACCATGCCGAGGCTGAGGTCGAGGCCTCCGAGATTGAAACTTCCGGCTGCGCGGGCAGGGCTTGCTTGCGACATCAGGGTGGTGTCCTTGTTCAGGCGACGCGGGTTTCACCGCCGCCGGGCAGCGGGATGCGTGCGCCCTCGTCAGCGTATTGCTTCAGCTTGTTGCGCAGCGTCCTGATGGAGATGCCCAGGATATTGGCTGCGTGCGTGCGGTTGCCAAGGCAATGATCCAGTGTCTGCAGGATCAGGTCGCGCTCGACGTCGGCGACTGTCCTGCCGATCATCTCGCGGTTGATGGCTTCGGCTGCCTGCGCTGCGCGTGCAATCACCGCGGGCGAGGTTATCGGAACCGCATCGGCCACGCGCGAGCCATCGGGGAGACGGATAGCGGCCTCGGTGATTTCCGGTCCTGCAGCGAGGAGGACTGCGCGATGGATTGTGTTTTCCAGTTCGCGCACGTTGCCGCGCCAGGTGCAATTGGCCAGCGCCGTGCGTGCTTCGCCGGAGATGGGGCGCACCGCGACGCCGTTGCTTTCGGCGTATTTGCGGCTGAAATGATTTGCCAGTGCCAGGATGTCGGCCGGGCGTTCCCGCAGCGGCGGTATCTTCAGGTTGACGACGTTGAGGCGATAGAGAAGGTCTTCGCGGAAGCTTCCTTCGCGCACGGCCTGCTGAAGGTCGCGGTTGGACGTCGCGATGATCCTGATGTTGACCTTGATCGGCTTGGATCCACCGACGCGGTCGATCATCCGTTCCTGCAGCGCGCGCAGCAGCTTGGCCTGGAGGCGGACATCCATTTCCGAGATTTCGTCGAGCAGCAGCGTGCCGCCGTCGGCTTCCTCGAACTTGCCGATGCGGCGTGCAATCGCGCCTGTGAACGCGCCCTTCTCGTGACCGAACAGCTCGGATTCGAGGAGGTTTTCCGGAATGGCGGCACAATTGACCGAGATGAACTGCTTGTCGGCGCGGTTCGATTTGCGGTGGACGTGCTGGGCGAGGACTTCCTTGCCGGTTCCCGATTCACCGGTGATCAGGATCGATGCCTCGCTGGGGGCCACCTGTTCGGCCAGGGCAATGACGTCGTTCATGGCCCTGTCTTCGAAAATCAGCTGGTGGCTGTCGTCGGACACGGCGGCGAGGACCGCTGCGATCAATTCGGCGTCCGGCGGCAGGGGGATGTATTCCTTCGCGCCGCCCCTGATGGCTTCGACGGCTGCGCCCGCGTCGGTTCCAATGCCGCAGGCGACGATGGGAACGTGGATGCGTTCCGTGCGCAACTGGTCACAGAGGTTCGATACCGAGAGGGCGACGTCGACCATCAGCAGGTCGGCGCCACGACCGTCGCGCAATTCCGCGACCGCCTGATCGATGGTCGTGCAATGTGCCACCTTCGCGCCGCGGGCGATCGCGATCTTGGTGGCGTTTCCAATCTGGCCGTTCAACTGTCCGACGATGAGCAGGCGCATGGCGGTGTTTTCTTCCGGTTAGAGTTCAGACGCGTTCGCTCTTGACGATTTCAGTCATGGTGATGCCGAGGCGGTCCTCGACGAGGACGACCTCGCCACGGGCGACGAGCCTGTCGTTTACGTAGATATCGATGGCCTCACCGATCTTGCGGTCGAGTTCCACAACCGAGCCCCGGCCGAGCTTGAGAAGCTGGCTGACTTCCATGGTCGACTTGCCGAGGATGGCGGAGACGTTGACATTGACATCGAAGACAGCCTCGAGGTCGGCCGCGGTGCGGCGCGTTTCGGCCTCGGCGGGGGCGTCCATGTCGGAGCCGGCATGAGACTGAAGGTCTGTCAGCGTGATTTCACCAGATTGCGTCATGATGCGTCTCCTTCAGTTTGTTCAGCGGGCTGCCAGCGGGCCAGTTGTTCCTCGATCGATGCAAAGACCGCGTCGAGGTTTCTCTCGATGCCGCCGTCTGCCCACTCGATGCGGCAGTCGGAGGGTCCCATGGAGGGCTCCGGCAGGATGATGACCTTTCCGGAGAAGCCGTTCTGGTCGACAAGCGTCTCGACGCGGCCGCGCAGATAGTCGGCGTTGCCGGATGTCACTGTCACGACGAGGCGTGCTTCCCGGTGAAGCTTGTGCATGCACTCCGCGATGAACTTCTCGAGGTCGGCGCGGGGGGCAATCGAGAGGGCGTCTCCGGCGAGCTTGCGGGCGACCGTGATGGCGAGGCTCGCGCTTTCGCGACGGATGGCCTCGATCTGGCGGTCGAACTGCTCGATCAGGAGAGAGGCGCTCTGGGCAATGGCGCTGAGGGCCACGGATTGGGCGTGTGTTGCCTCTGCCAGCGCGGCCTGGCGGCCTGCGGCGTGGGCGTCCTGCCTGATGCTCTCGACCTCGTTGGCGGCATACGTGCTGCGTTCCTTGCCGGCGCCCGTTATGCCGCGCACGCTGTCAGCGGCGAAGACCGTGTCGAACTGGAAGCGGGTGGTGCCTGAGGCTGTGGGTCGCGGTGTCATGGTCAGTACACCAGTTCATCGTCGGACTTGCCGGCGGAGAGCATGATCTCCCCGCGATCGGCTAGTTCCTTGGCGAGCTGCACCATGCTGGTCTGGGCGCCATCGACATCCTTGAGGCGGACGGGGCCCATGGATTCCATGTCGTCCTTCAGGATCTTGCCGGCGCGCTCGGACATGTTGGAGAAGAACAGGTCGCGCATGGTTGGCGATGCGCCCTTGAGTGCCATGCCCAGCTTGTCCTTGTCGAAGGAGCGCAGCAGAGTCTGCATGGAGCTGGAGTCGAGGCGGGCGAGATCCTCGAAGGTGAACATGAGCGACTTGATCCGCTCGGCCGCGTCGCGGTTGCGTTCCTCGAGGGCGGTCATGAAGCGGCCCTCGGTCTGTCGATCGAAGGTGTTGAAAATCTCGGCCATCTGCTCGTGGGCGTCGCGCTTCTGTGTGCGCGCGAGGTTGGTCATGAATTCCTGGCGCAGGGTGATCTCGACCTTGTCGAGGATGTCCTTCTGTACGGACTCCATCCGCAGCATGCGGTTCATGCACTCGACGGCGAAGTCTTCGGGCAGGGCGGCCAGAACCTTGGAGGCGTGGTCGGGGCGGATCTTGCTCAGGACCACGGCGACGGTCTGGGGGTATTCGCTCTTGAGGTATGTCGCGAGCAGTTGCTCGTTCACGTTGCCGAGCTTGTCCCACATCGTTCGGCCGGCGGGACCACGGATTTCCTCGAGAACCTGCGACACGCGATCCTTGGGCAGGAACTTGTTGAGCAGGCGCTCGGTCGTGTCGAGCGTGCCGAACACCGATCCCGTCGAGGACATCTGCGTCACGAAGTCGATCAGCAGCTTCTCGATGAGTTCGGACGAGACCGTGCCCAGATTGGCCATGGTCTGGGAGATTTCCTTGACCTCGTCGTCATCAAGGGCTTTCCAGATCGGATCGCCGTGCTCGTCGCCAAGCGTCAGCATCAGGACGGCCGCGCGCTCGACGCCCGACAGGGACTCGTAGTCGGTCTTCACACTTGTCTTGGATGGTTTTGCCATGACGCTTGCCCGGAGCCCTTAGTTCGTCTCGTGGAGCCACTGGCGGACGATGCCGACAGTCGCGTCAGGGTGCTTGCTGGCGATCTCGCCGAACTTGTGGAGCGAGGATTCCTTTACCTGGCCGTCGACCTGCGACAGATCGACCATGCCCTGGTTGCCCGCAGCGCCGCCGCCGCCGGCGATGGCAAGATTGCCTCCGGGTGCGCCTGCGATCGCGCCCGCGAGCGGCATGCCTTGCGCTGCAAGCAAGCCGCCAGCTGCCGGCGTCGACAGCGCCTTGATCATCGGACGCATGACGAAGAAGATGAGAAGCAGGGCGATGATGCCGATGCCGATGTACTGGCTCAGGTAGAGGATGTCGGTCTTCTCGAGGCCCAGGAAGGGCTCCTCGGGTGGGGCCAGTGCCTCGACTTCGGGCTGGTTGAAGCGAAGGTTGACGACCTTGAGCTGGTCACCGCGCTGGTCGCTGAAGCCAATCGCGGACTTCACCAGTTGCTCGATCTGCTGCATTTCCTCGGCCGCGCGCGGCTGGTAGGTGCGCGTGCCCTTGTCATCGGCGGTGTAGGAGCCATCGACGGCGACGGCGACGGACAGGCGCTTGACGTTGCCGCCCTCGATGATCTCGCTCTGGGTCGTGCGGGAGATTTCGTAGTTGACGGTTTCCTGCACCTGCTTGTCGCTGGACGTGCTGGATCCGCCGCTGCCTTCACCGGCGTCGGGCAGGGCGTTGGCGACCGTGACGCCCTGTGAAGCGCCGTCCTGCGAGGAGGAATTGTTCTGGCTGGTCTGGGTCGAGCGGACGACCTGGCCTTCCGGGTCGAATTTCGTGCTCTCGCGCGTGATGCGGCTGTAGTCGATTTCGGCTGAGACCTGGACGCGGGCCCTGCCGGGACCGACGATGCCGGACACGATGTCTTCGACCTGGGCGCGGACACGGTCTTCGAAGCTGGTGGTCTGTCGTTCCTGCTGGAGGGCCATCGGGCCCCCATTCGCCGCGCCGCCGCCGGCCAGCATGTTGCCCTTTTCGTCGATGACCGTGATGCCGCCTGCCGAGAGGCCCGGAACGGCCGACGCGACAAGGTTCTGGATGGCCACGACATGATTGGGCTGGATCTGCCCGCGCGCCTTGATCACGACGGACGCCGTGGGATTTGCCTGGCGTTCGGCGAACAGCTCGCGCTTGGGGATGTTCAGGTGGACGCGTGCGTTGGCGACGGACTGGATCGAGCGGATGGTGCGCGCAAGCTCGCCTTCGAGGGCGCGCACGAGGTTGATGTTCTGGACGAAGCTCGTCTGGCCGAAGGATTCCGAGCGGTCAAAGATTTCGTAACCAACCGAGCCGCCGGCGGGGAGGCCCTCGCCGGCCATTTCCATGCGCAACTTCAGGGCCTGGTCCGATGGAACCATGATCGTCGAGCCGTCGCCGAGGACCTCGTAGGCCACCTTCTTGGCGTCCAGCTTTGCAACAATTTCGGCCGAGTCGCGCGGGTCGAGGTTCGAGAAGAGCAGGGTCTTGGAGGGCTGCGCGAGGAAGTGCGTCGTCAGAATGTAGCCGCAGGCGGCGGCCACGACGAGGCCGACCACGAAGGCGAAACGAAAAGCGCCGAACGACTTCAGGGCTTCCATGAGGATGCTGCTCCCGCACCGTATTCTTTTTCTGGGTCGGGTTCCCTTGCCGGCGGTCAGGCCGTGCAGGGGATCCCATCTAGGCAAAAATTACCCATGGTGCGGTAAAGGCGCATTTAATGAGAGATCAACAAAACATGAAGGGCCGCAGGCGGTTGTCCGCCCCAGCCCTTCTCGTCGGATATTGTCCGTTTACGGACTAGTTACGGTACTGCTGGACGCGTGTCGTGCGCAGTCCGGCGAGGCCGTACTTGTCGATCGCGCGCTGCCAGGCGAGGAATTCCTCGACCGTCAACGTGTAGCGCGTGCACGCTTCCTCGAGGCTGAGGAGACCGCCGCGAACGGCGGCGACCACTTCAGCCTTGCGACGGATCACCCAGCGCTTGGTTCCCGGGGGAGGCAGATCGGCAATCGTCAGCGGGCTCCCATCTGGTCCGATGACATAGGTAACGCGGCCATGCCGTTCTTCGCTCATCACTGTACACGCTCCTGCACTTGTATTTCCCACCTGTTCCGCACAGCGTACCGCGCTCGAATGAAAACGAGCCAAAGAAACACGCTTAATACGGCGTTGCCGAAGCCGATGCGATTTACGTGCCGCCCAAAATGAGACATTCAGCATACTGAATGTCTCAGGGGACGGTTATCGCTTCAGTCTCGTGAGTTCGTCGAGCATTTCATCAGCGGTCGTGATGATCTTCGAGGCGGCCGAGTAGGCGCGCTGGATGATTATCATGTCACTGAATTCCTCGGCGATGTCGACTGTCGACTGTTCGACCGACTTGCTTGCGATCTTTCCGGCGCCAGCTTCATTCGCCGCCTTCATGGCGGGCGAGCCTGAGTCCGTCGTCTGCCGGTAGGCGTTGCCCGTCACGATGCCCAGGCCATCGGCATTGGAGAACGTGGCGATCGGGAGCTTGTAGAGATTGCGCTCGATGCCATTCGTGAACTGGGCGACGACGAAGCCTTGCTCATCGATGCGAACGCCGCTCAGGCCGCCGTAGAGCGTGCCGTCGATGGTGCTGCCATAAAGGGATGATGTCGTGTCGAACTGGGTGAAGCCGTTGGCCTCGCCGGCGGTGCCGAAGTTGAACGAGATCTGCTGGGACGAGAGGCCCGAGCCCGCGACGAACGGGATCGTGACGTTTACGGTGCTGGCCGGCGTCGCAATGGTGCCGTTCGTGTTGAACGTCATCGCACCGGTCGCGATCGGGTTGTTGCCAGCGCCACCGATGTCGGCGGGATTGCCGTCGTACATCATCTCGTAGCGCCACTGGTTGGCGGCGGTCTTCACGAAGGC
>JBEIHO010000024.1:0-44565 GCA_040381215.1 Alphaproteobacteria bacterium
GAGCTCACGCTCGCGTCCGGGATGACAGACATCTGGTTGAAAAAAATTTCGTCATCCCGGACGCGAGCGTGAGCTCGCGATCCGGGACCCCGCTTGCGATGTCAACACCTCACAAGCACCACCGGCGATCAGATGGAAAAAATTGGCGACCCCGAGACGATTCGAACGTCTGACCCACTGCTTAGAAGGCAGTTGCTCTATCCCCTGAGCTACGGGGCCGTTGCCAGGCCAGATGCTGGACGAACCTAGTGGGTCCAGTTGCCCTTTCGGCCGTACTTGAAATTGTCCGCATAGGCACGGACGATACGCTTGGTCTCCCGCGGCTCGAAAACCTGGAAGGGAATATTGTAGCGCTGCGCGAAGGCCACCGCCTCATCGCGCGTTTCGAAGGTCAGCCGGACCTGGCCCTTGGTATCGCCCGAGCCCGTCCACCCCATGAGCGGATCGATGCGGCGCGCCTCCTCGGGCTCGAACTCAAGCACCCACTCCCGGGCATTGGCCTGCCCGGACTGCATGGCATTTCGTGCAGGACGGTGGATGCGTGCGAGCATGTCGATACCTCAGTGCAAACATGGGCAAGCCCCGCCGCCCAAAGCAGAAAACCACGCCTTGATTTACGAAACCCTTGCCTCTGCCGCAAGCGGTTGGTCGGGGCGGCGTGATTCGAACACGCGACCCTCTGGTCCCAAACCAGATGCGCTACCAGACTGCGCTACGCCCCGATCAGTCGAGAGGCGGGTGGCATAAGCCCTGCGAGCACTGCTTGGCAAGCCCTAAGGCTGCGCCGGCAGGGCAAAACGGTCGAGAAAACGGTCCCGAAGCACGACTTCGCCCGGAAGCGCGGCGATGTCATTGCGAAATGTCGCGGTTACGGCTGCCCGGCCATCCGGCAGGAGGGCCATGTCGGTAACAAAGGGCGCAAAACCGCCTTGCGCCCCGAGGTAGCGCCCGTCCACCGAAATCCGGTGAATGCGGCCCTCGCCATATTCCGCAACCACGACGTCTCCCGAGGCCAGGACCTCCATGCCGTCCGGTCCAGCCAGGGCATAGCGGTGCGCGATCCCCTGTACCGCAAAATCGAAAAACACGGACGGAGCACCAAGCCCCCCCGCCCCGACGAGCGGGTAGGAAAGGATCCGCCGGTCCAGATGCGCCGATACGAGCAACCGCTTGCGCACCCGGTCGACCCCCACGCCGTTGGCGTAGTGAATGCCCTCGGCGACACGCTGAAGACGCCCGCCCGCCTCCAGGTGAAGCACGGCGCCCGTTGCGGGCGCGTCGAGAGAGAATGTGCCTGACGACGAGAAATAGACACCACCCTGCCCGTCGGCGCAGGCCGCATTGGGATAGACGAAGCGCGCCCCCGAACTGTCGCGGTCGATGACGTCAAGCGTCTCGCCCTCGCCCGACACGCGCACAATGGCATGCGCCAGGTGACACAGGACGATGAAATCACCCTTCCCGTAAGGGGCGATGGAGACGGGCCCGCACCCCTTTCGCTTCCAGAAACGGCGTTGGCGCGACAGGTCGGAGACCATGACCTCATCACGTCCCATCTCCGCATGGAAGAGGCGGCCGCCATGCCACAGCGCACCTTCAGGATAACTGGCCTCGGCCACGCGGCTGTCAGCCGCCTCGGCTTCGGGCAGCAAGGCGCACCCAATCAACAAAAGCAGCGCCGCTGGCCAGCGCATCAGCGCCTGCGAACAGCGTAGAGCATGGCGGCCGACGCCAGCAGCACGCCGCCGAAGATATAGGTGATCGAGCGCGACCCCATTTCCGGGATCAGATAGAAGGTCGTGAACAGGATGCCGAAAACATTGCCGAACGTGGAAATGCCATAGACGAGCCCTGCCACGCGCCCCACCTCCTCGGTCGAGCGCACAATCAACCGAACGGCCACGGGCGAGTACATCCCAAGCAAGGTCAACGGCACGAGACAGAGCACCGCAGACGCAAGCAGGATCGCGACAGGGCCATCACCCATCGTGTCCAGGATGCTGGCAATGACGGGATCCGCAACCGGAGGGATGATGGCGAGGTACAAGCCTGCAAGCGCCACCGCAAGCGCGATGACCGACGACGAGGGATTGCGGTCCACCAGCGCGCCACCGGCGAGGTAGCCAACCGTCAGCGCAATCAGCACCGTCGAGATCAGCGCTGCCCAGGTCCCGATGCCGCCGCCAAAATAGGGAAAGAGATACCGGCTGCCCAGCATCTCGAAGCCCATGAGCGCCGCCCCCACGATGAAGGCATTCACATAGATGACGGTTGAGATGGTCTTCGGTGTCACGGGTTCGCCCATTTCCGGTTGTGCTTCTCGATCGCCTTGAGCGCTTCGACCGGCGCGAAATCGTCGGTCAGCACCTTGGCATCGGCGCTGATGGTCCCGGCGCCATCGGCCAGCACGCGCCGCTTGGACAACATGGGCGCGATGTCATAGCGGAAAGATGATTTCTTCTGCAGAGTGGACGCCACAGCCAGCAAGTCGGCCTGCGTGCGCCTTGGGCCATCATAGGCGACCGTCACGACATTCCCGTCGGCATAGAAGAACTCGACATTCGCGAACACAGACTGGATCGTCTTCGTCGCGGAGTCGAACAGCATCGTCGTCGGCTCGACATTCTGCACCATCACGCCGCCAGGGTTCAGCTGCGCCTTGGCCGCCTGGTAGAACTCCTTCGTCAGCAGGTGGAACGGCACGAAGGGACCGCGATAGGCGTCGATCATGATCATGTCGAAGCGCTTCTTGCGGTTTTCACGCAGGTAAAGCCGCCCGTCACGCGTGACGATCTCGAAGTTCTTCTCGTCCCTGATGCCGAAATGCTTGCGCGCCAGGTCTGCAACGACGGGGTCCAACTCGACCGTGGTAACCGCTACATCGGGCATCTGCTTGTGCAGGTACCAGGCCGTCCGACCGCCACCCGAGCCGATCTCGAGGATCGAACGTACCTGCTTTGGATAGACAAGCCCCACCGTCATGTAGCGCGTGTAGGTGACAGGCAGGTCAAGCTCATCCTTCGTGTTGTAGACACTCTCGGTATAGAGCCGGCCATTATGCCCGAAGGTCAGCGAGACATAGGGCGGATCGGAATAGATGTAGATGTTGTTGTAGAGCGACTCCTTCTCGACGATCAGCTTGCGGCTGGCCGCCGTCGAAGGATCGCTCCACGCACCGACCAGCGACAGCGCAAGCCCCAGCATAGCCAGGACCCACGTCCCGACAGGGAGACGTGCCCGGATGAAACGTACAGCCCGTTCGCGCATCACTCCACCTTGATGGCCATCCAGCCACCCCGCGTGCCATCCGTTCCCCAAATGCCCGTCGCGATCAGGGTACCATTGTCGGCCTCGATGACGGTACCCCGGTACACAACGGAATGGCTGACCCCACCCGACCCGTCATAGGTCTTCGTGAAGGAGAGCAAGTCCCCCGACGCGCTGCCCGACAGGGCGGCCACCAGCATACCGTCATCAACCTCCTGGCCGAAGGTCTGCAACTCAACCAGCTGGCCGGAGATAGCGCTGCTGCGGTGGGTCAGCTCCATGGTGAAGGGCACGCCCTGCTGGCCGTTGCCGTATTCATAGTAGCCCTCCCACACACCGGTGAGATCGCCCGCACGCGCCGGCGCGACAAGCACCAGAAGCGGAAGAACCAGCAACGCGAAAACCAGCGTCGCGCAGCGCCTCGCGCGCATGATGGCAGGGTCCATTGCATCTTCTCCCGGAAAATCGAGGTATTGGCTCGCCGCACTTTAGGCATGCGGGAAGCGCCGGGGTCAAGGCGCGAGCGGCGGCGCCTCGTCATGGGTCAGCACCAGGGCCAGCATGCCGAACTGGGGGATCCAGTGGCGATACTTGTCATAATCACCATTCCAGATGTCTTCCCGGGCATGCCCTGCCTCGAAATGCGCACGGTAAGCCGTCAGGAAACGCGCATCGCCGGTCCGGGCATAAAGGCCCCACAGCCCCCAGGCGCGACTAAAGTTAAGACCGGCCTGATGCACCGAGGCCGGTTGCGTGATCGGAAGGATTGAAAGCGATGGCGGCAGGAACCGCTGCAGCCACTCCCCGAACGCGGCATCGCGCATCACCTGCCCGACAAGCCAGGCCCGGTTCGTGCAGATCGCCATGAACTCGCGCGTCTCGACTTCCGCCGCCAGCAGCGGGCACGCGGCATCGTCAAGGAACCGCGCGCGCACCGCATCATCGACAAAGCGCACGACCTGGGCCTTGCCGGCATAGGCGCCATACTGGCGCAGGTTGATGAGCGCCCATGACGCATTGTCGTAGGCCGTCGCCAGCGGATCCGGCGGCGAGCTCCGGTAATACGCAACAAGGCTGTCAGCGACCTCGGTCGCCATGGCGTCGAGACTGTCATCGCCAAAGGCCCGCTTGTAGTCGACGGCCAGGCGCAGGAACCACGCCCGCCCATAGGGCATCTCGAACGCCGGATTGTCCTTGAGATACGCGCGCTCCGCCGCAATGGCCTCCGGCGTCAGCAGCGAGCGGATCAGCGGCCGGTGCTTGTCATCCCCGTTCACGCGCGCGTGGGCCGCAAGCGCCCACACACCATGGACCGCCGAGTGCCAGTCATAGCAGCCGTGAAAGACCGGATGCGCAGTGTCGCGGCGTGCCACGCAATCCGCCACCGCCGAAGCCAGCGCATCAGCCTGCGCCGCGCGCGACGCCTTGATGGCCGCCAGCGCATCGCTGTCGTCGGCACGGACAGGGCTCATGACGAGCAACATCCCTGCGATGAAAAGGGCAAGGCCCCGCCGCTCACGCCGCAAAGCCGGCCTCGGCACCAGCTGCATCGCCCGACGCCTGATAGGCCCGCCCGGAGGAAAGGACGGCTTCAAGCACAGGATAGACCGACGTGGCCGTCAGCCCCTTGGGCCCGCGACCGGTGCGCACCAGAATGCGCTGCCCGGGCCTGAGCTCCGGCATGTCATGTTTGCGCAGAACGTCCATGTGCACGAAAATGTCGCCCTCGACCTTCGCGGAGACGACAAAGCCAAACCCCTTGGGCCGGCTGAACCATTTGCACTCCGCCTCGATGGCCGGACCGATCGGCTCCTGCAGCAGGATCTCGCGCGGCCGCGGCTCGCGGCGGACATTGGTGACCTCGCGCGAGGAAGGATCGACACTGAGCAGGCGAAGCGCCTGGAATTTCGAGACAACGCCGTCCCGCGCCGGCTTGCGCGTGACGTCGCACTCTACCGTGGCCCCGTCGAGCACGGCCGTGCAGCCGAACGCCTCGACGACAGACCTGTGAAGGAGCACATCCCCGGTGACTTCCTTCGAGACGATGAACCCGTAGCCCTTGGCAACGTTGAACCACTTCACCTTGCCGGTAACCCGAATTCCCCCACATTCCGGCTCTGGTGCGATTGTAACTGGAGTGTCCACGATTACCGCTCCCTGCCTTCATGACATGCGCACGCCGGAACATCAGGATGTGACGGCGTTATCCATATTTCTTGCACAATTCTGTCATCCTGACTAGGCAACGCAGGAATCATTTTGCCATTTTTTTGGTTTGCACCGCACAATGATCGACTGCCCGCCGCGAACAGGGCATGCGCATCAAAGGCAACAATCGCATCGAGAGCCCCGATCATGGACATGTCTGGCGAATACAGGATTGCAGCGCCCCGCACGCGCGTATGGGCAGCCCTCAACGACCCGCAGGTGTTGCGCCAGGCAATCCCGGGCTGCGAGGAACTGAACAGCCTTTCCGAGACCGAACTCGAAGCTGCAGCCAAGGCGAAGATCGGCCCGGTCGCCGCGCGCTTCAAGGGCAAGGTCACCCTCTCCAACCTCAACCCGCCCGAGAGCTACACGCTGACCGGTGAGGGCACGGGCGGCGCGGCAGGCTTTGCCAAGGGCGTGGCAGAAGTGCGGCTGGTACCGGACGGGCACGAGACCATCCTCCACTACACGGTCAAGGCCAGCGTCGGCGGCAAGCTCGCCCAGGTAGGCCAGCGCCTGATTGATGGCGCCGCACGCAAGATGGCCGACGAGTTCTTCGACCGCTTCGCCGAACTGGCCGGCGGCAAGGTCGAGGACATTGCACCGCAAGCCCCGGCAGCCAATCCGACCGGCGCGGCCGCGTTCGAGCCCGCATCCTGGATCCCGCACGCGATCATCGGAACCGGCATCCTGCTGATGGTCATCCTTCTCCTGTCCTGAAAGCTCTCCGCCGGTTGACGCGCCTGCTGCCGCATGAAAGCCTGACGCCCAGCAATCCCTGCCCGGAGCCCCTGCGCATGCCCCTCGTCGCCATGACAGTCAACGGTAACAGCGTCGAAGGTGACGTCGAGGCGCGCACGCTGCTTGTCGCGTTCCTGCGCGACCACCTCAAGCTGACCGGCACCCATGTCGGCTGCGACACCAGCCAGTGCGGCGCCTGTGTCGTCCACGTCGACGGTCGCGCCGTCAAGGCCTGCACCATGCTCGCCGCACAGGCCGGCGGCTGCAGCGTGACAACGATCGAAGGGCTGGCCACCGGCGACACGCTGCACCCGGTCCAGGCGGCATTCCGCGAGCATCACGCCCTGCAATGCGGCTTCTGCACCCCCGGCATGATCATGACCGCCGTGGACATGATCGCCCGCATTCCCGACCTCGACGAAAAGACGATCCGCGCCGAACTCGAGGGCAATCTCTGCCGCTGCACCGGCTACCAGAACATCGTGAAGGCCATCGAGGCCGCGTCACGACAGATGAAGACGGCGTCCTGAAAACCGGGCCCCGCATCAAGGACACGACATGTATCAGTTCGAATTCCTTCGCCCCACCAGCCTGGAAGATGCCGCAAGGCTTTTCAGGGACAACGGGGACGCGAAATACCTGGCAGGCGGCCAGACACTGATCCCGACCCTGAAGCAGCGCCTGGCCCAACCGACGGCCCTGATCGACCTGACCCGCCTCGACGACCTTGCGGGCATCCGCGACGAGGGCCGCGCCATCACCATTGGCGCCGCTACCCTGCACGCTGACGTTGCCATAGCGCCGGCGGTCCGGAAGGCCTTGCCTGCACTGGCCCATCTCGCCGCCCATATCGGCGACCCCGCCGTGCGCAACAGGGGCACCCTGGGCGGCTCGATCGCCAACAATGACCCCGCAGCCGACTATCCCGCGGCACTGCTGGCCCTCGGTGCAACGATCCGCACGACGGCGCGGACGATCGCGGCCGATGACTTCTTCACCGGCATGTTCGAGACCGCGCTGTCGGAAGGCGAAATCATCACCGGCGTGACTTTTCCTGTCCCTGAAAAGGCAGCCTATGCAAAGTTCCCCAACCCCGCCTCGCGCTACGCGATGGTGGGGGTCTTCGTTGCCCGGTTTGCAGGCAGCGTGCGCGTGGCCGTGACAGGTGCAGCCCCTTGCGTCTTCCGCGCACCCGCCCTGGAAGAGGCCTTGGGCAAGTCATTTTCAACCGATGCCATCGCCGGCATCACGATCCCAAGCGACGGATTGAACAGCGACCTTCACGGCACGGCCGCATACCGGGCCCATCTCGTCGGCGTCATGGCACGACGTGCGGTGGCCACGGCCCTGGCTTGAGGCAATAAAAAACCAGCCAGGGTTTCCCCTGGCTGGCGTGACCGCGAACAAGTCCGCGATGACTTAGCCGGCAACCAGCTCGATCTTGATCTTCGCCTTGCCATCCGGCGTCGCGACTTCCCACTTGTCGCCAGCCTTCTTCGGCTCGATCTTGTAGCAGGCCGGGGCCTGGCCAGCGGCCGGAGCGGGCGAGGTCTGCGTGAAGCAGGCTTCGGTCGCGTCCTTCCAGGCCCACGTGCCGCTGGCATTGGAGCCATCCGGCTGGACAGCCGTGTAGGTCTTGTCGGCGTTGACCTTCGACTTCGTCACCTTGCCGTCCGGCGCCGTCTGCACGACGGTGTTGCCGTAGTAACCGGCGAAATTGTCGGCCATGGCGGCGCCGGCCGAGAAGGCAACGAGCGCTGTCGCGAGGAGGATACGCTTCATGATCAAACCCTTCAAATTGTGTGACATTTCCTTCCGCACGTCTTTCAATTGCGGACGAGACGATGTCGCATGTTTGGCTGATCCTTTCCAGCCTCGCGCGCGCCGGCGACGCAACAATCCACGGTTTGTTCGCCGCTTTCTATTCACAAGCGAATTCAAACGCTTGTCAGGCGTCCTTCAGGTTTTGCCCAGCCGCGAAAGCCGGGCTTCCCGAAGGGTGATGTAGACCGCAGCGCCAAAGATGATCACCCCGCCCAGCAGGGTCAGCAGCAGCGGTTCCTCGGAAAAGAAAAGCAAGCCGTAGGCGACCGACCAGAGCAGCTTGGTCGCCTCGAGCGGCAGGATGGCGCCCATCTCCGCCCGCCGGAACGCCTCGCCGTAAAACCACGTGCCCGCCGTCGCCACCACGCCGACAAGAAACAGCAGCATCAGGTCGTCAACGCTCGGCCAGACCCACACCGGCAGCGAACTGACGAGGGTGATCGGCGTAAAGAACAGGACCATGTAGAAGCCCTGCGTGAACGCCGTCTCGGTGCGGCCAAGCTCGCGAATGATCAACTGGCACCCGGCCCAAAGCGCCACCGAAACCAGGGCCAGCACCTGACCGTTGGAGACCTCCTGGAACCCGGGCCGCACCACCAGCATGACGCCGATCACGCCGGCACACAGCGCAACGATGCGCCGCACACGCACCACTTCGCCCAGGAACAGGATCGCGAGTGTCGTCGCCACGATCGGGCTGGCAAACTCGAGCGCCGTCGCCTCGGCCAGCGGCACCTCCATCAGCGCCACGAACCACAGCATCATCGATACGCCATGCAGCAACCCGCGCAGGCCGTGCAAGCGCAGCCGCGCCGTACGGATCGAAGCCAGGCCGAACCACCAGAGCAGGGGCAACTGGATGAGGAGCCCGAAAAACGACCGCCAGAATGAAATCTCGACCGCGGGCACCGTCGTACCCGCCACGCGGATCAACAGCTGCATCGTGGCAAACAGGGCCGTTGCGACCAGCATGCACGCCATGCCCGAGGCCGGGCCAGAGGTCCACCACGCCGGCGCTTCCCTCGCGCCGGGCTCTGCCTTAGGCTCTTCGGCATGCGTCATAGACAGTCCCGCCCGCTCAGCACCATGGTGGTTCTTCTGGCACGGCGCGGGCCTCGCCAAGAACGTGACACAGCGACCGGGGAACCGACGGCATGAACCACGATCACGACAGGATCCTCGAAACCGCGCAGGACTGGCTCGGCCAGGGTCACGGGGTCGCGCTCGCGACCGTGATCCGCACCTGGGGCTCGGCCCCCCGACCGGCGGGCAGCCAGCTTGCCGTGCGCGAGGACAGCACCTTCCTCGGCTCGGTATCAGGGGGCTGCGTCGAAGGCGCCGTGATCGCCGAAGCCCTCGACGCCATCGGCGATGGCAAGCCGCGCCTGCTCACCTTTGGCGTGTCGAACGAACAGGCCTGGTCCGTGGGACTGGCCTGCGGCGGCCAAATCGAGATCTTTGTCGAGCGGATTGACTGAGATGGACCGCAAGACCCTCGCCGCCGCCATCTCCGCACGCAAGGAAGGCCATAGCGTGGTGATCGCCACCCGCCTTGATACGGCCGAGACCAGGCTGATCTCCCTGCCCGTCACGAACCCCGACAGCCTTGCCCGCGCAGCCATGGAAGCCGCCCGCCACGATGCAAGCCAGCGCACCGAGGTGGACGGCATCGCCTGGTTCCTCAATGTCATCAACAGCCCACCCAGGCTTTACGTGGTCGGCGCCGTCCATATCGCCCAACCGCTCAGCCACATGGCAGCCATGACCGGCTTCTCCGTCGTCGTGATTGACCCGCGCACGGCCTTTGCAACCGGCGAGCGCTTTCCCGGACTTCACCTCGTGACCGCCTGGCCCGACGAAGCCCTGGCCGACCTGCCGCTCGATCACCGAACAGCCGTGGTCACGCTGACACACGATCCCAAACTCGACGATCCCGCCCTCGTCGCCGCGCTGGGCGCACCGTGCTTCTTCGTGGGTGCGCTGGGCTCACGCAAGACCCACGCCGCACGCTGCGCGCGGCTGAAGGAAAGAGGCTTCACCGATGCACAGGTGGCCCGCATCCGCGGCCCCGTCGGACTGGACATCGGCGCCATATCGCCAGCCGAGATCGCCATCTCCATCATGGCAGAACTCGTCGCAACGCTGCGCAAGGCCTCCCCGGCATGAAATTCGGCCTGACACCTCTCGCCGACGCCAGCGGCGCCATCCTCGCGCACGGCACGGGCGGCCTGAAGAAGGGCCATGTGCTCACGCCCTCGGACATCGCCACCCTCCGGGCACAGGGCATCAGCGAGGCCATGACAGCCGCGCTCGAGAGCGGCGACATCCACGAGGACGAAGCCGCCCGCCGGATCGCCGAAGCCCTCGCAGGATCGGGCATCACGCAGGCGGCCCCTCACACAGGCCGCAGCAACCTGCACGCCACCGCCCCCGGCCTCGTGATGCTCGAACCGGCCGCCATCGACCGCATCAACCGCCTGCACGAGAGCATCACGCTTGCCACCTTGAGGCCCTTCGACAGCGTCGAGGCGAACCAGATGGTGGCAACCGTCAAGATCATCCCCTTTGCAAGCCCCGACTGGGCCGTCGCCAGCGCCGTCGAGATTGCCTCGAGGGCCAGGCTGCGCACCGCGCCATTCCTGCGCAAGCGCGCAGCGCTCGTCTCGACCACGACGCCCGGCTTTCGCGATACCCTTCACGACAAGACGCGCAAGGTCATCGACCAGCGCCTCGCGCGCATTGGCAGTCACCTCATCAGCGAGCACCGCGCACCACACGAAACCGCAGCCCTGGCCGCAGCTCTGGACGCCGCACTGGAACAAGCCCCCGACATCGTGCTTGTCATGGGCGCATCCGCCACCACGGACAGGGCCGACACCGTGCCGATGGCCATCGAAGCGGCAGGCGGCACCGTTTTTCATCTCGGCATGCCCGTCGACCCCGGCAACCTGCTGCTGCTGGGCGCGATCGGCCACGCCCACGTGATCGGCGTTCCCGGCTGCGCGCGATCACCCAAGCTCAACGGTCTCGATTGGGTCCTGCAACGCCTGTGCGCAGACATCCCCGTGACGCCGGCAGACATCCAGGCGATGGGCGTCGGGGGCCTGCTGCAGGAAATCGCCTCACGGCCGCAACGGCGCGAGGCGACCGCAGAACCTCCAGGAAGCCCGCGCGTCGTCGCGCTGCTGCTCGCCGCCGGACGATCAACCCGGATGCAGGGACATAACAAACTGGTGCTTCCCATCGCCGGCACGCCACTGGTGGCCCACGCCGCAAACGCGTTGACGCAAAGCCGGGTGGCCCACGTCATCGCAGTCACCGGCCACGACCGGGAAGCTGTCGAGCACGCGCTGGCGAACAAAAACCTCGCGTTCGTCCATAATCCCGATCACGCCACCGGGATGGCAGGGTCCTTGAAGGCGGGGCTCGCGCAAGTGCCCGACGACGCCGACGCCGTGCTTGTATGCCTTGGCGACATGCCGGCCATAAGGCCGGCGCACATCGACAGCTTGCTGTCCGCCTTCAACCCGGGGGCTGGACGCGCCATTGTCGTGCCGGTCTTCGGCGGCAAGCGCGGCAATCCCGTCTTGCTGGCCCGCCATTTCTTTCCCGAGATCATGCGCTGCGAAGGCGACACCGGCGCCCGGCAGGTCATCGCGGCCAACCCGGATTCCGTTTTCGAAGTTGAAATGGACAGTGCCGCCATACTAGCAGATGCCGACACGCCCGCCGCCTTCCAGGCGCTCAAGGCAGAACTGGATCCGACATGAGTGACGAAATCTACGCCAAGGAACTCCTGCGCTGGGCCGCCGATGTCAGCCGCGCCGGCACGTTGGCGGGCGACAAGCTGTCCGGCACCGCCAACAATGCCATGTGCGGCGACCGCGTGAACCTGGACTTCGAAGTCGACCCGACCCACGAAATCTGCGACTGCCGGCACGATACGAAAGCCTGCGTCATCACGCAGGCCGCAACCGCGATCCTCGCCGCCAACGCCATCGGTGAGACCGGTGAATCGCTCTCCCGCGTGCGCACCAGGGTCGCCGCCATGCTCAAGGAAGGCGCAGACGCGCCCACCGGCAAGTGGAGCGTCTTCTCCATCTTTGCGCCGGTCCGCGACCACAAGAGCCGTCACACCTGCGTGCTGCTGCCCTTCGAAGCCGCCGCAAAGGCCTTCGAGCCATCCTGATACCGGCGGGTATCCACCATCTGCCATTCCTTGCAGCGGCCGCGGGGAATGCGCGGCGCGCCGGCAACTTGGCTCCTGTCAAGAGAGACATTTGCGGCACGCGACACAACTTGTGCTGATCTCATTTGTTGATAACGCTCCCGCGCCGATTGCGCAGCACCGGCGCTTGGCGTTTTCATCCGCCCATGAACGTAGCGACCGCCCCAGCCATCGAGAGCCTCGACAAGCTCCGCCAGACCCCCTTCGACGTGGAGGCCGAGCAAGCGCTGCTGGGCGCGATCCTGATCAACAACGACGCCTTTGAACGCGTCGCAAGCTTCCTCACGCCCGAGCATTTCCACGAACCCTTGCATCAACGCATCTTCGAGTCGATTGGCCGCGTGGTGCGCAAGGGTCAGCTGGCCTCGCCCGTGACTTTGCGCCCCTTCTTCTCGCTCGACGCGGCGATGAAGGAAGTGGGTGGCGCCGACTACCTCGCCGAGATCGTGCGCCTGTCGCCATCGGTCATCAACGCGTCCGACTATGGGCGCATGATCTTCGACCTCGCCCAGCGCCGCGAACTCATCCGCGTGGGCGAGGAAATCGTCAACGTGGCCTATGATCCGCCGATCGACCTTTCCCCGGCCGAGCAGATCGAGGAAGCTGAAAAACAGCTCTACCAGATTGCCGAAAAAAGCAGGTTCGGCGGCGGCTTCCGGTCGTTCAAGGCCGCCGTGGCAGGTGCCATTGAAGTGGCCGAACGCGCCTACCAGTCGACCTCCCACATCACGGGCGTGCCGACCGGATTCTTCGACCTCGATAACCTGCTCGGCGGCCTGCAGAAATCAGACCTCATCATCCTTGCCGCTCGCCCGGGCATGGGAAAAACATCCTTCGCCACCAACTTGGCCTTCTACGCAGCGCGCGAATGGATGCGATCGGGCGGCGAAGCGGGCGCGCGCGTCGCGTTCTTCTCGCTCGAAATGTCGGCAGAGCAGCTCGCCACCCGTATCATTGCCGAGCAGGCCGAGGTCTCGGGCAGCAAGATCCGTCGCGGCAAGATCGAAGAGCGGGACATGCAGTCCCTCATCCGCGTCTCCACGGAACTCGAGCAGCTGCCGCTTTTCATCGACGACACCGGCGGCCTTTCGATTGCGCAGGTTGCCGCACGCTGCCGCAGGCTGAAGCGTGCCGGCGGCCTCGGCATGATCGTGGTCGACTACCTGCAACTGCTGACCGGCACGGCCAGCAAGAAAAGCGAAAATCGCGTCCAGGAAGTCACCGAGATCACCAAGGGCCTCAAGACCCTGGCCAAGGAACTGGCCGTCCCCCTGATCGCCCTGTCGCAGCTCTCGCGTTCGGTCGATGCGCGTGACGACAAGCGCCCCGTCCTCGCCGACCTTCGTGAATCCGGCTCGATCGAGCAGGACGCCGACATCGTGATGTTCATCTTCCGCGAGGCCTACTACCTCGAGACGAAGGAACCATCGATGGACGACCCGGTCGAATACCAGAAGTGGCGCGAGAAGATGGACCGCATCCACGGCCTGTCCGACATCCTCGTGGAAAAGCACCGCCACGGTCCGACCGCAAAGATCACCCTGCGTTTCGAGAAGCAGTTCACGCGCTTCTTCGACCTCGCCCGGGAAGACGCCCTGCCGGAACAGAACGGCTGACCGCACCCGCGGCACCTGTCCATTGGTTTCGCTGCGCGTTTCGTGCTACGCGGCGGGGGTCATGAATCAAGCCGCTCCGACCCGGGCCATCCTGTCCATCGACCTGCTCGCGATCGCGGAAAATTTCCGCCTGATCCGCAACGCGGTCGCGCCGGCCGAAGTCGCCGCCGTCGTCAAGGCGGACGCCTATGGCCTCGGCGCCCGCGTGGTCGCCCGGGCGCTCACGGCTGCCGGCTGCAAGGCCTTCTTTGTCGCCCATCTCGATGAGGCGCTCGATTTGCGGCAGGACCTGCCACAGGCCACCCTCTTCGTGCTTCATGGTTTCCAGGCCCAACAGGCCAGCCATTTCGCCGCCCACAAATTGTCGCCGGTGGTCTCCAGCCTGCCCCAGCTTGAGGCATGGCTGGCCACCGGTATCCCGACGCCCTACGCCCTGCACATCGACACCGGCATGTCGCGTCTCGGCCTGTCCGTCGAAGAAGCCCAGACCGCCAGCAATTTCGCGAGGCCGACGCTGATCATCAGCCATCTGGCCTGCGCCGACGATGCCGTCGACCTGCGAAACCGCGAGCAACTGAACGCCTTCAAGGCCGTGGCCCGCCGCTTCCCGAACGCATGGACCAGCCTTGCCGCCTCCGGCGGTTGCTTTCTGGGCACCGATTATACCTGTGACCTGGTACGCCCCGGGATCGCACTTTATGGCGGAAATCCAAGGAAATCCGTCGAAAACCCCATGCGCGGCGTGGCCACCCTGACGGCTCCCATCCTGCAGGTCCGCTCAATTGACAGGGGGGACACCGTTGGCTACGGAGCTACCTATGTGGCTTCGGGTCCCCGGCGACTGGCAGTCGCGGCCCTGGGTTACGCGGACGGACTGATGCGCACGCTGTCCAATCGTGGCCACGGCGTGGTGAATGGCATCCGGTGTCCGATCGTGGGGCGCGTATCAATGGACCTTGTGACACTTGACGTTTCGGAGTGCCCGCCCGCGCTGGCACAGCCGGGCATGCAGGTCGAGTTCATTGGCCCCAACCAGCCCGTGGACGAACTCGCCCGCGCGGCAGGTACACTTTCCTACGAGGTCTTCACGCGGCTCGGCCCGCGCATCATCCGGCAATACACAGGGACGCAAGCGTGACAAATCCACTTGCCTTGATCGGCCATTTCTTCATTGCGCTCTTCGGCGAGATCGGCCGCATCTTCCTGTTCGCCTCCAAGGCCGTGCCGGCATGCTTCATGCCGCCGGTCTATGGGCGCCTGGTGATCCAGCAGATGCTGAGGATCGGTTATTTCTCGCTGCCGGTCGTCGGCCTGACCGCCTTCTTTACCGGTGGCGCGCTGGCGCTGCAGATCTTCATCGGCGGCAATCGCTACGGCGCCGAGGCCTTCGTGCCCCAGATCGTCGTGCTCGGCATTACCCGCGAGCTTGGCCCCGTGATGGCGGGCCTCATGGTGGCCGGACGCGTCTCCGCCGCGATCGCCGCCGAAATCGGCACCATGCGCGTGACGGAGCAGATCGACGCCCTCGTGACGCTGTCCACCAATCCCTTCAAATATCTTGTGGCCCCGCGCCTCATCGCGGCGGTCCTGTCCATGCCCATCCTTGTCGCGATTGCCGATATCATCGGCGTGCTGGGCGGCTGGGTCGTCGGCATCTATTCCCTTGATTTCAATTCAGCGGTCTACCTGAAGAACACGGCCGACTTCATCAAGATGGATGACGTGACGTCCGGCCTCTGGAAGGCAGCCGTCTTCGGCTTCATCATCGCGCTCATGGGTTGCTACCACGGGTACAACTCCAAGGGTGGCGCTCAAGGCGTCGGCGCGGCGACCACGAACGCCGTCGTCTCGGCGGCGATCCTGATCCTCGCCGCGAACTACTTCATGACTTCACTCTTCTTCCACCGGTAACGCCATGGCCACGACACCCAAGATCGAACTCACGGGCGTTCACAAGCGCTTTGGCAGCAAGGTCGTCCTCGACGGCATCGACCTCTCGGTCAACCCGGGAGAGTCCCTCGTCATCATCGGCGGCTCCGGCACCGGCAAGTCGGTGATGCTGAAAAGCATCCTCGGCCTCATCAAGCCCGACAAGGGCTCGATCCGCATCGACGGGCAGGAGGCAAACCGCATGACCGGCGGCGCGCGCGAGAAGCTGAACCGCAAGTTCGGCATGCTCTTTCAAGGCGCCGCTCTGTTCGACTCGCTCAAGGTCTGGGAGAACGTCGCCTTCGCCCTCATCCAGGGCCGCGGCATGGGCCGCAGCAAGGCCAAGGAGATCGCGCTCACGAAGCTCGCCAAGGTGGGCCTCGGCCCCGAGGTCGGCGAACTCTCGCCCTCCGAGCTCTCGGGCGGCATGCAGAAGCGCGTGGGTCTTGCCCGCGCCATCGCCGCCGAACCCGAGATCATCTTCTTCGACGAACCGACCACCGGCCTCGATCCGATCATGGCCGACGTCATCAACGACCTGATCGTGGCGACCGTGAAGGATCTCGGCGTCACGACGATGTCGATCACCCACGACATGGCCTCGGCCCGCAAGATCGCCGACAAGGTCGCGATGATCTACAAGGGCAAGATCATCTGGTCCGGCCGCAAGGAGGACATCGACAATTCGGGCAACCCCTATGTCGACCAGTTCATCCACGGCCGCGCCGAAGGCCCCATCAAGATGGAAGTCGCCCGCTAGGCAAGGCCCCAACGCCACAGAGCGGCAGCGTCACCTACCAGGGATGATTTCGACCCTTGTGCCCTCGATACGTTCGCCCTCAGTGGCCTCACCCAATCGCGACGGGCCACAAAGACTGACAGCCACGCCCGCGATGCCGGTGACAGTGCCGTCCGACATGGCAAGCCGCACCAGCCAAAAATCGGATCGGCACACCGCACCAGGCAGCGTGACGAAAAGCGACGAGCCCACGGAAGGGACTCCTCGGAAGGGAAGCCCAAGCTGGAAAGAGGGTCCCGTTTCCCGGATCATGTACCTTAAACCCGTCTTGTCGGTCGGAATGGGCTCGAAGGCCTCAAAGATGACCGTGACGGGGCGTTGTGACTGCGGCGCCCGCACATCGATCTGCATGCTTTGTCCGGCTGACACTTTGTAGGGTTTGATCGAGAAATCCAGAGCCATACGACCAATAAGGATTTTCCGGAGATCCGCGGAGCCACGAAAGAAACGCCCGCCACGCATTCTCGCCCCATCACCTTCTGGATTGGGCGAAACACCACCGCCAGGCACATCAACCGTCCGCGGCGCCGCTGCGCCAACGGTATTGCGACGAACGCCATTGAACGGGAACTGGAGGACCCGCTCCGGACCTCGACCGTCGCAAGCGATCCAAGTTCCGGTAAAGGCGCTCTCCGCCGCGTTGAACGTGACGCGAAACCTGCCGTGAACCAGCGTCGGACGACCTGCAATCCCGTCACGCCGCGCGCACCGTCGCATGCCAGTGATGGGACGCCCTTCGTAATAAAACCATTGGCCTTCCCAAACCAGGTTTCGAACGCCACCTTCCAGGATGATCTCGCCGGCAACCTCGTGCCGCGTTCTCGCAACCACCCAGTTTGGCGCCGGATTGCTGCTGCTTCTCTGGATATCCAGGCGGAACGGCCCCAAGTCCGAGTCCCAGTCTCCAACCATCTGGGCATCTGCAGCGGGCACAAGCGTGAAGACCGCCACGAACAAGACGACAAAGCGAGCGAGCAGACGGGTCATGCCCAAACACTCCTTTTAAACCACCGGCATCATGAAAATGACGTTCATGGCAGTCAACGAAACAACGCCCTCCCTGTGACGATGCGCACAAAATCCGTGGCTCACGGGGACACCATCATGTGAACCTGCTCATCCAGTGGTCGCGCCGAAGGGCCGATCAAGATGGAAGTCGCCCGCTAGGCAAGGCCGCAGGCCCCCATCCGTCTCGCTGCTGACGCAGCGATCCACCTTCCCCCGCAAGCGGGGGAAGGGCAACAACGTAGGGGACATCCGGCAACGTCATAGCCCTTCTCCCGCTTGCGGGAGAAGGTGGCAGGCGCCGCCGCAAGGCGGCGACTGACGGATGAGGGCCACGCTCACCACCGCAGCGACATGCACGACAATCCCGCATCGATGAGCCCGATCTCGCGCACCGGCAGCGTCACCACGCGCAAACCCTCTTGCGCCAGCAACTCCGCCGTCCGCGGATAACCCTCACCCACGAACACGCGATCATTGATACGCAAGGCATTGGCCGCCCCCTCCTCGCCCGCGGGCACGACGAGAACCCGCATCCCCTTGAACACGCCTGAACAGGCAAGGCGCGCCGTGGCAAGCACCATGTCCCCGTCGACCAGCGCACAATCCGTCTTGAAGTGCAGGACACCCGGCGGCGTATCGACCACGACGCCACGCCGACCGAGCTGTGCAAGCCGCAGCACCAGAGCCGCCGCGCCAACGGCATCGGTACGCGCCGACTGTCCGATCATGACGCAGCCTGGCGTCGTCAATATGTCCCCGCCATCGGCATGCCCCTCCTCAAGCGCCAGGACCTGCCCGAAGCGCCGGCGCAGCACGGGCTCCATGTGCAAAACCTCCCCTGCCCGGCTCGGCGCACCCGGCCTGAGCAGGATCGCTCCTTCGGGAAAGACCAGCGCCGTATCCTCGACAAACACGGAGTCGGGAAACGCCTCGAGCGCCGGCAGCATCTCGACAGCAACGCCCGCCGCCTCAAGCGCCTGAACATAGGCCCTCTGCTCGGCGACAACGCCGTCATACCGTGGCGCACCCCGGTCGACCGCGCGCAACCCCTCGACGACCCGGCGCGCGGGCAGGCGCACGAGGGCCTGCGTGAAGCGGCAGGCATCTGTCGGCACAGACAACGTCATCGCGGCATCTCCGGTTGCAGCCTCATGATGCGCAGGAACGACGCAAGGCCGCAATCGCGCCGCGGCGCATGGCAGCTTGACAGATCCCACTTGAGTACCTATTTTGTTCCAAGCCTGTTTCTCCACAACCAAGGCTGCAAATCATCCCCCTGCGCCCTGTTCGAAACGGGCCGCTCCATTACTGTGACCGAGCCATGGCCCGACCCTCACCGAAATTCGTCTGCCAGTCCTGCGGCGCCTCCTATTCCAAGTGGGGCGGCCGGTGTGAAGGCTGTGGTTCCTGGAACTCCCTGACTGAGGAACAGGACGCGGCAGCCATCCCGGGCTCCAAGATTTCCGGCCGCGGCGGACGGGTGATCGAACTGGTCTCGGTGGCCGGCTCGTCGGAACCGCCACCCCGCCTGCTGACGGGCATCGCGGAATTCGACCGCGTGTGCGGCGGCGGCCTGGTACCCGGCTCGGCGCTGCTGATCGGCGGTGACCCGGGTATCGGCAAGTCCACCCTGCTGATGCAGGCCCTGACCGCCATCGCAAAATCCGGGCAGGCTGCGGTCTACATTTCGGGCGAAGAAGGCATCGACCAGACCCGCCTGCGCGCCCGTCGTCTCGGCCTCGAACATTCGCAAGTCCGCCTCGCCGCCGAGACCAGCCTGCGCGACATCCTCTCGACCCTCGAAAGCGGCCCCCCGCCGGCCGTCCTCGTCGTGGACTCGATCCAGACCCTCTGGGCCGACAGCATCGAGGCTGCACCCGGCACCGTCAGCCAGGTCCGCGCCTGCTCGCAGGAGCTTATCCGCTTCGCCAAACGCCGCGGCACCGCACTGCTGCTGATCGGCCACGTCACCAAGGACGGCCAGATCGCCGGCCCCCGCGTGGTCGAACACATGGTCGACGCCGTCCTCTATTTCGAGGGCGAGCGCGGTCACCAGTTCCGCATCCTGCGCGCCGTGAAGAACCGCTTCGGCCCTACCGACGAGATCGGCGTCTTCGAGATGATGGAGACAGGCCTTGCCGAAGTCCTGAACCCCTCAGCCCTTTTCCTCGGACCCAAGGAGGCGCGCGCCTCCGGCGCCGCGGTCTTCGCCGGCGTCGAGGGCACGAGACCCCTGCTGGTCGAAATCCAGGCCCTGGTTGCCCAAGCCGCCTTTGGTGCCCCGCGCCGGGCCGTCGTAGGCTGGGACTCCCCGCGCCTGGCCATGGTGCTTGCGGTGCTGGACGCGCGCGCCGGCATCGGCATCTCCTCGCAGGACGTCTACCTCAATGTCGCCGGCGGACTGCGCATCGGCGAACCCGCGGCCGACCTCGCGGCGGCCGGTGCCCTGGTGTCCTCGCACCTAGGCGTGGTGATCCCCCATGACGTGGTCTTCTTCGGCGAGATCAGCCTGTCGGGAACCGTGCGTGCCGTAGGCCAGACCGACGCGCGCCTGAAAGAGGCCCAGAAACTGGGCTTCCGCCGCGCCTTCGTTCCACCCGGTGCAACCCCGCCCAAAGGCATCGTGACCACCCCGATCCCGTCCGTCGCCGCGCTCATAGAGCAGCTGAAAACCTTTCATTAACCCAATGCGTTCACTGTAGTTTCGAACAGGCGCGGGTGCCGATGAACGGTCAACTCACCACCATAGACTTTGCAATCCTGGGCATCCTGCTCATTTCGGGCATGATCGCCTGGCATCGCGGCTTCCTGAAGGAGACCCTCTCCGTCAGCGCCTGGCTCATCGCATCCCTGGTGGCCGTCTTTGTCTGGCCAATCACCAAGCCCTTCGGCCGCGCCCTGATCCAGCCCGGCTTTGTCGCCGACATCCTGGCCCTGATCGGGGTGTTTTTTCTGGTCCTCGTCCCCGTCTCGTTCATCAGCTTCCGCCTCTCGGAGGTCGTTCGCGGCTCGCGCGCAGGCCCTCTGGACAAGTCGCTTGGCTTCGTCTTCGGACTGGCCCGCGGCATGCTGATCGTCGGGGTGGGCTATGTCATTTTTTCCAGCCTGACCCCTGACGACAAGCAACCGGACTGGCTGCGGCAAGCGCGCCTCCTGCCGGTTGTGCAGGGAACGGCCGATGTCCTGAAATCACTGGGCTCGAAATCCACAGACAAGGCGAACAAGGACGCCCGGACAGCCAAGGCAGAGTCGAGGAAAACCGAGGACAAACCCGCCCCTGTGACAACAAAAGCAACCGCCGGACAAGAGACAGAGCGCGACACCAAGGCCAAGCCTGTGCCAAAATCCAACCGCACAGAGGCAACCAGTGAGGGTGGCGGGAAAAGCGGCGACAAGGATCAGCGCTACGCCGACGAAGACCGGCGAAGCCTTGACCAGCTGGTATCCTCCCACAACAAACCGTGATGAGCGCTGACCTATCCAACAATCCCCTCGCGGACGACAAGCTTCACGAGGAGTGCGGGATTTTTGGCATCTGGGGCAAACCCGAAGCTGCCGCCTTCGTGGCGCTGGGCTTGCATGCCCTCCAGCACCGGGGACAGGAAGCCTCCGGGATCGTGAGCTATGACGGCGAACGCTTCTTCATGGAACGGCGGGAAGGCCTGGTCGGCGACCAGTTCTCGTCAGGCGGCCCGCTCGACAGCCTCAAGGGCAACCGCGCGATTGGCCACAACCGCTACTCGACGACGGGCGGCTCGCTGAACCGCAACATACAGCCCTTCTTCGCCGACGTGGCGATCGGCGACGGCGACATTGGCGGCATCGCGATCGCCCACAACGGCAACCTCACCAACGCCCACGCCCTGCGCCGGCGCCTGGTACGCAAGGGCTCGATCTTCTACTCGACGTCCGACTCCGAGTGCATCGTGCATCTCGTGGCGACATCGACGGCCGGCAACATCGTCGATCGCCTGGTCGATGCGCTCAAGCAGGTCGAAGGCGCCTATTCGCTTGTCGCCCTGACGCGCAAGAAGCTGATCGGCGTACGCGATCCGCTGGGCGTCCGCCCGCTCGTGATCGGACGGGTCGATGGCGCTTATGTCATGGCATCCGAAACCTGCGCACTCGACATCATCGGCGCCGAGTTCGTGCGCGACGTGAAACCTGGCGAACTGGTCGTCATCTCGGACGCCGGCATCGAATCCTTCCAGCCCTTTCCGCCGCAGCGCCAGCGCTTCTGCATCTTCGAGTACGTCTACTTCGCCAGGCCCGACAGCATCATCGACGGGCTCGGCGTCTACGACGTGCGCAAGTCGATCGGCGCCGAACTCGCCCGCGAAGCCCCCGTCGAAGCCGACCTTGTGGTTCCTGTCCCCGATTCCGGTGTCCCCGCCGCCATCGGCT
Organism: Alphaproteobacteria bacterium; assembly: GCA_040381215.1. Taxonomy (GTDB): domain Bacteria; phylum Pseudomonadota; class Alphaproteobacteria; order Micropepsales; family Micropepsaceae; genus SZUA-430. The sequence goes on from JBEIHO010000024.1 coordinate 22,025, forward strand.
TTGCCGACGCCGCGAAGATCCCCTTCGAGCTGGGCATCATCCGCAACCACTATGTGGGCCGCACCTTCATTGAGCCCTCCGATCACATCCGGCACCTGGGCGTAAAACTGAAACACAATGCCAATCGCGCCCAGATCGAAGGCCGTCGCGTGGTCCTGGTCGATGACAGCATCGTTCGCGGCACGACCTCCAAGAAGATCATCAAGATGGTCCGCGATGCCGGCGCGAAGGAGGTGCACATGCGCATCGCCAGCCCGCCCACGACCGACTCCTGCTTCTACGGCGTCGACACGCCGGAGAAGGCCAACCTGCTCGCAGCCAATTACACCATCGCCGAAATGTGCCGCTTCATCGGCGCCGACTCGCTCGGCTTCATCTCGATCAATGGCCTCTACCGCGCCCTGCGCGAAAAACGCCGCGATGAGAAGACCGGCCGCTACTGCGACGCCTGCTTCACGGGCGAATACCCGACCACGCTCAGTGACCGCGACGCGGAACTCGACAGCGGGCAGCTCTCGCTGCTGGCGATGTGACCATCATGGGCAGGCTCGACAACAGGATCGCCCTCGTCACGGGCGCGTCACGCGGCATCGGCCGCGCCGTGGCGCTTGAGCTGGCGAGAGAAGGTGCCCACGTCATTGCCGTGGCACGTACCATTGCCGGCCTCGAGGAACTCGACGACGCGATCCGCAAGGTCGGATCAGGCGCAACACTGGTCCCCCTCGACCTGCGTGACGGCGAGGCCATCCCGCGCCTGGCAGGGGCCATCGCGCAACGGTGGCGGCGCCTCGACATCCTGGTTGGAAACGCCGGCGTGCTGGGCACCCTTACGCCGGTGCACCAGATCGACCCGAAGCAGTGGATCGAGGCGATCGACGTCAACGTGAACGCCAACCTGCGCCTCATCCAGTTCCTCGACCCGCTGCTCAAGGAATCCGACGCCGGTCGCGCCGTTTTCGTCACGTCCGGGGCGGTACAGCACCTGCGCCCCTTCTGGGGCACCTATTCAACCTCGAAGGCCGCCCTCGACGCGCTCGTGAAGACCTACGCCCATGAGAACGCCTCGACGCGCCTGCGCGTGAACCTTTTCAGCCCCGGCCCCGTGCGCACCATCATGCGGGCCAAGGCCTTCCCGGGTGAAGACCCCATGACCCTGCCCACGCCCGAAGAGGTCGCACCCAGGATCGTGGACCTGGTCCTGCCATCGGAAGACCGCAACGGACAGACCATCGCGTTCGCCCGCCCCTGAGACGCGCAGGCGACCGATTGCATCGATCACCCGATTGGGTTCAAGATCGCCCTCACGAATACTGCGAGGGAGGCTGCCACCATGTTCGACCTGAAGATCAAGGGCGGAACCGTTGTCGATGGATCGGGCGCCGCCCCCATCAGCGCCGATATCGGCGTCAAGGACGGCCGGATAGCCGCGATCGGCAACCTGTCGGCTCCCGCGTCGCGCACCGTCGATGCCACCGGCGCCATCGTGACCCCGGGCTTCGTGGACATCCACACGCACTATGACGGCCAGGCCGTCTGGGATGCGAGCCTCGCGCCCTCGTCCTGGCACGGTGTCACAAGCGTCATGATGGGCAATTGCGGCGTCGGCTTCGCACCACTCAGGCCGGGCGAGCAGGACCGGCTGGTCAAGCTCATGGAAGGCGTCGAGGAAATCCCCGGCACGGTGCTCTATGAAGGGCTCGACTGGAAGTGGCAGAGCTTCGCCGACTATCTGAACCGGCTCGAGCGCACGCCCCACGCCATCAACGTGGCAACCCAGGTCCCGCACGACCCCGTGCGGCTCTACGTGATGGGCGAACGCGCCGCGACCCAGCAGGCCGCCACAGCCGACGACGTCAGCCAGATGCAATCCATCATCCGCGAGGCACTCAAGGCCGGAGCCTTCGGCTTCTCGACCGGCCGCTCGGACAGCCACCGCACTTCAGACGGCCGCGACACGCCTGCAGCCATTGCAGCGCGCGAGGAACTGACGGCACTTGCCTCCGTGCTCAAGGACATGCCCTACCGCGTCCTGTCAGCCGTCAACGACTTTGACACCTACAAGGGACCCGCAGCCTTCGAGGGCGAGTTCGACCTCATGGAAGCCATGGCCCGCGCCGCCGGCCGTCCCATGACACTGACAACGCTCGAGCGGCTTGGCGATCCCGACCAGTGGCTGCGCGTGGCAGAACGCGTCGAGAAGGCCCGCTCTGCCGGCCTCGACATGCGGATGCAGGTCGCCCCGCGCGGCGTCGGCATCCTGAACGGGCTTCGCACCACGCTGAACATCTTCATCGCCAAGCCCACCTACCGCGCCCTGCGCCACCTGCCGCACGCCCAGCTCGTCGCCGAGCTGCGCAAGCCCGAGATCCGCCAGAAGATCCTCACCGAGCCCTTCATCAAGGTCAGCGAGATCGACAAGTCAGCGCCCCCGCAGATCGATCAGACGGTGGCTGGCCTGGAATTCATCTCGGCGCGTTTCTACGAACTCGGCGATCCGCCCAACTACGAGCCGAAGCCCGAGGACTCGGTCTTCGCCCGCGCGAAGGCCCGCGGTGTCAGCGTGGTCGAGGAGATCTATGACATCATGCTCGGCCATGATGGCGAAGGACTGATCTACTTCCCGATCTTCAACTACCAGCCGGGCAACCTCGACACGATCGCAAGGATGATCCATCACCCCGCCGCTCATATGGGCCTCGGTGACGGTGGCGCGCATGTCGGCACGATCTCGGATGCCGCCTGGACGACCTTCTTCCTGCAGCACTGGACAACCCGCCCGCAGGGCGCCATCACGCTCGAGCGCGCCGTGCAAATGCTGACCTCCGTCTCTGCCGATTTCATGGGCCTGAAGGACCGTGGTCGCGTCGCCGTCGGGCAAATGGCAGACCTGAACGTGATCGACCGATCGAACCTGCGCCTGCATCGCCCCTACATCACCTATGACCTTCCGGCCGGCGGCAAGCGACTGCTGCAGAAGGCAACGGGCTATGTGATGACGACAGTCTCCGGAACGCCAATCATCGAAAACGATCAACCCACAAGCGAAACTCCGGGAACCTTGCTTCGCGCCCGGTGAATTTGTGACACGAGAGACACTTTCGTCAGCTGTTTTCGCTCTCCACCTCGGGCTGACGGGATGAAACCGGCGGGGAACCAGCCCTCACACCACGCGGAACGATATAAGAACATAAGGGCAAGCACAAGCCCCAAACTGTCGCAACCCTCTCCCCGTCATCCCGGACGCGAGCGTAAGCGAGCGATCCGGGACCCCGCTTTGCAGCGCGATCCAGGTCAGCGGGGTCCCGGCGCTCGACCTGCGGCCTCGGCCGGGATGACGTGAGGTTGATTGAAACGTTCGAGCGGTGGCTCTGGGCAAACCAGGCGGCATGCGCACGCCACCATCATGTCCCTGTATATAAGCGTCACGGCCGGTTCGCGCGAGCGAGCGGGCTACCCCTTGTCGAACGGGTTCTTTCCCGCCTTGACCTTCATGCGGATGGGCACACCCTGAAACCCGAAGGTCTCGCGCAAGCCGTTCACGAGATAGCGCGCATAGTCGCCCGGCAACTCACCTGCCTGGCTTGACGAGATGGCAAACGTGGGCGGGCGGGTGCGCGCCTGCGTCATGTAGCGGATCTTGATCCGCCGCCCCTTCGGCGCCGGCGGCGAGTGCTTCTCGATCATGTACTGCAGCCAGTCATTCAGCTTGTTGGTGGTAATGCGACGGTTCCAGATCTCGTGCTGCTTAACGATGACCGGCATCAACCGCTCGACGCCTTCCCCCGACAACGCCGAGAGCGCGACGATAGGCACCCCCTTCCATTGCGGCAGCAACTGGTCGACGCGCTCGTTCAGTGTCCGCAGCAACTGGGCCTTGTCCTCGACCAGGTCCCACTTGTTGACGGCGACAACCATGGCGCGCCCCTCGCGCTCGACGAGGTCGGCAATCTGCAGGTCCTGCGTCTCGAAGGGAATGGCCGCATCAATCACAAGAACGACGACCTCGGCCATCTTGATTTCGCCGATGGCCGCGCTCACCGACATCTTCTCGAGCCCCTCCTCGACGCGGGCCTTGCGCCGGAGCCCCGCCGTGTCCACAAGCCGGATCTGCCGCCCTTCCCAATCCCAGGAAACCTCGACTGCATCGCGCGTGGTGCCGGCGATCGGGCTCGTGATCGCGCGCACTGATCCAATCAGCTGGTTGAGCAGGGTCGACTTGCCGGCATTCGGTCGTCCCGTGATCGCAATCGTCAGCGGGCGCAGATTGGCCTGGGCTTCGCCCTCGTCGGCCTCGCCATCAAGCACATCGTCGTCATCATCATCGTCATCGTAGGCATCGCCGGGCGCGTGCGGCGCAAGCGCATCATGCAGCTCGCCCAGCCCCGTGCCATGCGCCGCCGAGACCGCAACCGCCTCGCCAAACCCCAGGCTCTCCGCAACATCAACCGTCGCATTGCTCGCGCGCGTATCCGCCTTGTTGACGACGAGAAGGATGGGCTTGCCACCGCGACGCAACTGCCGGGCAATCTCGCGATCGAACGGGGTGATGCCTTCGCGGCCATCGATCACGAACAGGATGACGTCGGCCTGCGCGATGGCCTGCATGGTCTGGGCGCGGATCAATGCGCCCAGGTCATCGCTGGGCTTGATGTCGATGCCAGCCGTATCCAGCAATCGAAACTGCAACCCCTGAAGGTTGACGAAGCCTTCTTTCCAGTCCCGGGTAACACCAGGCGTATCGTCGACGATCGCCGCCTGCTTACCGGTCAGCCGGTTGAACAGCGTCGATTTGCCGACATTCGGCCGGCCGGCAATCGCAACCGTGAAAGACATGGCACCATTCGCCAACCAAGCGCTTACTTGAGCGCCGTGAGCGTCCCGTCATCCGTGAGAATATAGACCGTATTGTCGGCGACAACCGGCGCGATGAAAGCACGGTCGGGAATGTCGACCTGCCCCATGATTTCACCCGTGTAGGGCGACACAGACAGCGCATACCCTTCGGATGAGAGGATCAGCAGGCGATCCGACACGAGTACCGGACCCGACCACGCGATCGTTCCCTTGCGCGCCTCGACGTTCCTGTAGGCATCAAGCTGCTTGATCCAGCGAACCCGTCCATCCGCACGCCTCACGCACAGCAATTGCGCGTTGTCGGTAATGACGTAGAGATAGTCGCCAGCCACCCACGGACGCTGCGTGCCGCCAACGTCGATCGTCCACACGCGCTCGCCCGAGCGAATGTCGACGGCAACAAGGCGCCCTGCATGGCTATTGGCAAAGACCATGCCGCGATCAATCACGGGCCTGCCCGAGATGTCGGCCAGCGCCGAGAGCGGCGTCAACCCGCCGCTGCGCGCCAGCGTGTCGCTCCAGGCCGCCTTGCCATTGCGGACATTCAGGGCGAACAGCTCACCCGAGGTATAGGGAACAACCACCGTGTCCCCGGAAACAGCAACACTGTTCGACCCCAGGATACCGGCCGATTCCGCAATACCCCGGTGATCCCAGAGCACACGGCCATCATCGGCTGCGAGCGCCAGCAACTGGTTCTCCTGCGTGGAGACAAACACGCGCCCGCCATTCACCACGGGCGCGGCACGGAAGGGAACCGTCGCCGCGCGCCGCCAGATCTCCTTGCCGGACTTCGCGTCGAGGGCGGCAACGAAGCCGAACCCGGTCGACACGTAGAGCCGGCCCGCATCATAGGCAACGCCACCGCCGAACCCTTCCGCCGAATCCTCATCATCCGGCGTCAGGTCCACGCGCCAGCGCCGGTCGCCCGTCTTGGTATCGTAGGCGGAAACGCGCACCTCGGAGTCGAGCACGAAGACGTGCCCGTCGGCCACGACAGGCGATGCCGTCAGGCGCGTGCTGGACGTGGAACCCGAGCCGATCCCGCTGTCCCAGGCCTCGGCAAGCGAGCCCTGCGCCGACAGGTGATGCATGGCGTTGTCGGGATAGCCACCCGGCTGCGGCCAATCGGCGTTGACCGACGGCTTCGGCAGGACGACAGCAACACCGGCCAGCTTTGGATCTGCTTCGACGGCAGCCGCCTTGGGAAGGACCGAGATGCGCTCGCCGCGGATATCGACCTTCTGACCCGGCGTGATGAAGTCGTCAAACGTCTCGCAGGCGCCCAACGACAGCAAGCCGGCAAGTACGAACGGAACGGCAAGAACAGGCTTGCGCCCGGAGGAAAAACGCATGGTGAAACAATCCCTGTGGGGTTAGGGCGAAGGCGTTTCAGGCGCAGCCGACGGCAGCGCAGGAAGTTCGGGAACGTCGGCCGGAGCCAGCAGACTGCCAGGCGAGGCCGGCGCATTCGGATCCAGACTGAACGGCAGAAGCGCACCGCCCGGCAAAATCGGCAGCGTGCGCTTGTTCATCTCCTGGAACGTGAGGCCACCCTCGATCAGCGCCTTCATCTCTTCGCAGCGACGCTTGAGCTTTTCGGGCACTGCGGGAATGGCGATCACCTGCGCATAGAACTTCACCGCTTCGGCATCCTTGCCTGCGCGCCAATGGGCATAGGCCAGCAATTCGAGGGCACCGGTCTGCCAGGGTCCGGCCGAGGCAACCAGCGGATCAAGCCGCTTGCGCACATCTTCAAGCGACGCCGTCTCGACCGTCAGCAACGCCGCCCGCATGCTGGCGATGCCTGCGAAAAGCGGATCGGACTGCTCGCGTGCGACCTGTTCATAGAGCTTGACGGCCTTGTCGACCTCGCCGTTGCGGCTGAGGACGGCCGCCTGCTGCAAACGCGAGAGCAACGCATAGCCGCCCACCGCCTTCTCACCCAGCTTGGCAAACCGGTCGGTCGCGCCCTTGTTGTTGCCGGCCTCCAGCTCGCTGACCGCGGCATCGAATGCGCGCGAGGACGCCAACGCCTGCTCGCCCCGCCAATGGCTCCAGAACTGATAGCCACCAACCGACAGCACGGCTACCAAGGCTGCACCGATGACCGGGATCTGGTATTTTTTCCAGAGATCGGCGAGTTGCTGCCGGCGGTGCTCTTCCTGCAGTTCCTGAAAAACGTCGCTCACGCGTGAACCTTCGAGTCGCAAGGGGCTGAAATCGGCCCCGAAAGATGCCGGACATTAGCCATCTTGCCTGCATCCCGCAATCAATAGGCGAAGATAACGACCGAAAGCGGAACGATCCGGAGCGGAACATTCGCGGAAATGACGAAGACGGCAACCTCCGGGGAAGCCAAGTTGCAAACGCGCCGCACCCATATCGACGGGCGGTGCAAAAACCGGTCAAACACACTACCTGTAGATGAGTTAACAACCGGACCTCCCACCAATATGTGTCTTTGTTGCACGGGCTCCAACTTCTTTCGGCCGGGCGATTGAATTCACCGGCTGCGGGAGACTACATAATCCCACGAACGCAAAACCGCTGGGCCAGAAAGCACTTGGCGGCAAGCGCAACAAATTTGGATGAACGGGAACAAGCACGATGAAACGTGCAACCTTACTTCTGGCGACAGTCGCGGCGAGCATCGCTCTCGTCTCCGCGCCTGCACATGCGTCGGAAGAAGTCAGCGCGTCCCGCATCCTCAGCAAGGTTTACGCCAGCCTCGGCATGGATGATGAACTCTCGGAAGTTCAGCCCAGCCGCAATGGCATCTTCTTCGGCGTACACACGGCCGTGGGTCCTGACTCCGGCCTGATGCCGGTCGCAAGCGGCCTGTCGTCACCGCTGCTCTTTGACCGCGGCGTCGAGGATTCGATCACGGCGAACGGCTATTACGTCTATCAGACCAATTTCTCGCTCGGCACCTATGTCGGCGGTGGCTTCGGCCGCTTCAACCTGGTGGACAACGCTCTCTTGAACCCATCTGCTCCGCGCGGAAACTACGGTGTTCAGGGCATGGCCGGCCTGACCTTTGCGTTCTCGCCGTCGATGGTCCTTGGCTTGGAATATCGCTATTCCGAGACCCTTCCGAGCAGCGCAGCCGCGACCACCACGCCGGATGGCGAACAGGACGAGAGCGTCACGCTGCGCTTCGACTTCCTGCTGAACTAGCGCGCACGCGGGCCAGCCCCGCTAACGCAGCTGTCGGCAACTCTCATGAAAAAGGCCGCCCATCGGGCGGCCCTTTTGATTTGTGGGGACAGTGACGCGAGGCCCGCGTCACTCGATCATGCCAACCTTGATCTGGTCCTTGCTGTCGATGGGCAACTCAACCAGCATGCCGTCACGCGACACCCGCCAGTCACCCTTTCGTGTCTCGCCAACACCGCGCGTGAAGATGCGCTCAGCCACGTCGTTCACGATCGGCGGCGTGAAATGATAGAGCATCAGCAACTTCACGTTTGCCGCATTGGCGATCTCGGCCGCCTCGATCGGAGAAGCATGATAGTTCTTGATATCCATCATGATCTTGGGCAAGCGATCGACGCTCTTGCTCTCGGCAATGACGCGAAGCCCTTCCACCATGTGCTGCGCCTGCGCCTCGTGGAAGAGAACATCGGCATCCTTGGCGATCGCCGCAATCGGCTCATGCTTCGCGGTATCACCGCTGATGACGATCGAACGCCCCTTGTAGTCGAAGCGATACCCATAGGACGGCTCGACAGGGGTGTGATCCACTTCGAACGCCGTGATCTTGAGACCACCCTCCTCAAGCACGACAACCGACCGGTTCAGGGCGCCGCTCTCTTCACCCGGCATGGCGATGGGCTTGGCCACCATTGTCCACAAGCCAGGATTGGCGAGTTCTGCGCCATGATGCGCCGTGCGATAGGACTGATCCTGCGTATAGGCCTCGGAGAAACCAGCCACGAGCCGCTCGACCCCCGGCGGGCCATAGACGTCCAGCGGCTTGTCGCGCCCCAGAATCCAGCTGTTCATGTTGAATTCGCCCAGATCGGCGATGTGATCCGAGTGGAAGTGCGTGTACAGGATCGCCCCGATCTTCTGCACCGGCAGGCGCCAAAGCTGCACGTTTCCATAGGACTGGGGTCCTGTGTCGACGAAATAGACTTTTCCGCCCGCGATCACGCCGATGCAGGCCTTGGCCCGGTTCGCATCCGGCATCGGCGATCCCGACCCGCAAACGAAGGCACGCAGCGCATCATCCGTGAAAAGGTCCGTGCGCGTTTCGCCAACCAACCGGCCTGCGACCCGCTCGAAGATGGCATCCTGAACCTGCGGCACCTGCGTGACCGCAAGCCAGGCCGCACCCACAAGCGCCGCCAGCACACCCACGATCCACAACACTACCCTCATGGCACCACCCTCGAAAATTTGACACTCAGGATGCCATTACATTGAAGTGCGCCCCACGGCAAGGGTCAGGCAGACACCGTTTTGCAAAACGCCTCATAAGACGCAGGCTTGAACCCGGCCAGCACGCGCCCGCCGCACACCAGGATCGGCCGCTTGATCATCGATGGCTGTCCGACCATCAAGGCAATGGCGCGCCGCTCATCAAGCCCGGCTTTGGCCGCCTCGGGCAGGCCCCGAAACGTCGTTCCCGCCCGGTTGAGGACCGTCTCCCAGCCCAACGCCGCGCACCAAGCACCAAGCAAGGCCTCACTGGCCCCTTCAAGCTTGTAGTCATGGAATACAAAGGCAATCCCCTGCCCTTCAAGCCAAACCCGGGCCTTCTTGACGGTATCGCAGTTCTTGATGCCGTAGAGCTCGACTGTGCTTGCCATGGCGCAACTCCGCAGCGCGATCAGACGCGCGTCACGCGCCATATTGACCGCCGGGCAGCCACGGATCAACCTCCACGCCACCCGTCTCCGGAGGACCTGGATGCTTCGTCTCGCCACCATCTTGCTTGCCTGCCTCGCGATGACCGTCATGCAGGCCACGGCCGATACGGCGCAGGGCACGTATGAACGGGGCATGGCCCTTGGCAAGGCCGGCGACCTGGCTGCCGCAGCGCCGCTTATCCGATCGGCCGCCGATGCCGGACACGCCGAAGCCCAATTCACATTGGGCACGATGTACGCCTTCGGACAGGGCGTGGAACAGTCCAAGTCCGAAGCCCGCGCCTGGTTCGAGCGCGCCGCCCAGCAGGATCACCCGCGAGCGCTCTACAATCTCGGCCTCTACAGCGAACGCGGCATCGGTGGACCGAAGGATATGGGACGCGCGATCTCCTGGTACCGCCGCGGCGCCAGAGCTGGCGATGCACAAGCCGCCTACAATGCAGGGCACATCCTGCTGACAGGTGACGGCGTTCCTCGCGACACCGCTGCAGGCATAAGCCTGATCCAGCAAGCCGCCACCGCCGGTACTCCCGAAGCAATGGCATCACTGGGCTACATCTTCGAGACTGGCTTCGGCACGCACAAGGATGCAGCGCGGGCGTTGGATTATTACGCTCAAGCCGAACGCGGCAATCTCGGCGGCGCAGGCGAAAGGCGCCTCACGCTTGCATCAACGGTGCTGGAGGAGGGCCTGGCCCTTGAACGCGATCGCCGCGGCACTGAGGCCTTGCGCCTGCAGGATCTCGCCTGCCGCTATGGCCAGCATTACGCCTGCTACAACGCCGCCCGCCTGCGTCACCGGGGCGACATCGTCCCGCGCGACATGAGCGGCGCCCTCGCAGGGTTTCGCACGGCCTGCGATCGCGGCATCGACAGCGCGTGTCACTATGCGACCGACGCCGTGCTGTCAGGCGCCAGCGCAACACAAGCCGACATCAAGCGCACCCTCGATTTCGTTCAGGCTCGCTGCAACCAGGGCAACGCGCGGGCCTGTCACAACCTCGCTGTCGTCCGCATGAACCCGGCATTCGGCACCCCCGACGCGGATGCGGCCATGAAGCTGCTGGCAAAGAACTGCATCGAGCGCGGCTTCGACACCTCGTGCCAGCCCTATTACGACATGTACAACGCCACGCTCCCTCAATCGTCACCGGGCGGCAGCGCGGGGCAAATGTCGGTGGTCGAGGAGGGTATCCTCGGCATCCTGTCCTTCGCCGTGGACGGGCTGACAGCCATGAGCGCGACAGGAAGATATTCATCCGGTCAGTACGCCGGGTACTCCACCTGGTCGCCACCCGCGACGACAACCTACAGCGGCTATTCTCCGGCAGACCGGGCCAATTTCTCGAACTTCATGGACTCGATCCGCCATCCCACGGTCCAGTGCCGCGTGGGGAACCCGTATTGTTAGCTGAAAGGGGCACTAACGCGCCCCGAAAGCCGCCCTGTAGAAAGCCCAGTGCCGGTCGCCCAGCGCGTTCACCGTCGCCATGGGATCGTGGCCAACCCCGTCGAGAACGATCCACTCGTGGGGAATGCCCAGAGCCTTCAGGTGCTCGTGGAACGCCAGATTATTGTCAAACGTCTCGTCACGGCTGCCGATCACCATCCGCACGCGCACCGTCTGGGCAATCACGCGTGCATTCTGCGTCGCCAGCGTGCGCGGACTGACCTGCAGGAAAAATGCGGGATCCCCGCCATAGCTCGCATTCAGCACATCAGACGCCCGCTTCTTCGTCGCGCGCGGCGCATTGCCCTCCAGATCGACCTGCAGCGGTCCCGCACCCATCAGCGACGCCGACGCGAAGAGTTCGGGAAACTTGAAGCCCAGCCGAGCCGCCCCATAGCCGCCCATGCTGAACCCGTCGAGCAGGCGTCCCTGCCGGTTGGCGATCGTGCGATACGTGGCATCGACATGCGGCACCAGCTCGCGCACGATCATCGTCTCGATCGGGGCCGAGCCATCCTTCCAGTCGACATACATCCCGTTCTTCAGGCCATTGACGAAGATCACGATGAAGGGCTGCACCTTGCCCGCCGCGATCGCGGCATCGACATGCTGCGACAGGCGCGGGATGCCGCCGACACCACCACCCGACCCGTGCAGCCAGTAGACCACCGGGAACCGGCGCTGCGGCTGCTCTGCATACTGCGCCGGCAGGTAGACGTGATAGCTGACGCGAACGCCACCTGCCCGGCTGTCAAAGAAACCCTGCGTGACGCGGGGAGCCGCGACCGGGGCCGTGACCCACTCGAGCTGCAGGTTGGTGGCCGCATGCACTGCAACGCTCGATAAACTCACGGCAAGAGAAGCAAGAAGGCAAAGCATGATTGAGTTCACGGCCTTCACAGCACACCTCCAAGCCAACGATCGACAATCGCCGTCCCGGCATAGGACGGATCACCAAGCTCCACATTGATTTCCCTGTGGCCCGACCTGCCCTCTCCCGGCAGGCCATGCACTTCTGCCCGCGTCCCCGCCTGGCGCAGCGCATCCACAAGTGCGCGTGATTGTTCCGCCGCATCCGGGCGCTGAACGTGCAGCACTAGGAAGGCGCGTGCATTCGGCGCCCCCGCGTGGACAATCGGCGACAACGCACGCTGTTGCGCGGGATCCTCGCCAAAGGCCATCTTGTAGGTCCGCTGCATCATCGGGCCCGCAACGGCCATCTGCCGCGGCACATCGTAACCCGCCCCGTCGAGCAGGATCACGCCTGCGATGTCCTCAGGCTGCAAGCCAACCTGCTGGAGATAGCGCGGATCGGTCGCCACCAGCGCCGCGAGATGCGCTCCAGCGCTATGTCCCATCAGGATGATGCGCTTGCGGTCAAACCCCATGGCATCCGCGCGATCCACCAGGAACTTCAGCGACCGCGCCACATCCTCGGCCTGCTGCGCCACGCCGACATCAGGCACCAGCCGATAATTGATCGACGCAAACGCGTGCCCCTTGGACAAGAAGAACGGAACCTGAGACGACCGCGACGACGTGTTCTTGTCCCCCGCCCTCCAGGCGCCACCGTGCACAAAAACAGTCAGCGGCGCCGATGCAGCTCGCGCGCGCCAGAAATCCAGCGCCTGCAAGCGCTCGGACCCATAGGAAAATGTCTCGGGACGCGGCACCTGCGGCACTTCCTTTGCCGCCAGTGCACCGCCAACAACCAGCCCCGCGGCCATCACAGCCAAAAACAGAAGACCCCTCATGATAACGCCTCCTCAAGCCCGCCCACTATGCGCGCCGCGCACATGAATGCCCGCTGAACGGCCGTGGTAAAGAGGGACAGGGTAGCCTGAAATCGGCAAAACCGTGATCTAACCCAGGCAGGAGGCCAGCTTCCCGATCCATGCCGTGAGGTTGTCCTTGATCATCAGCGGCGTGGCGCCGTGGCGCACGATGATCGTGTCCCGGTCCGGCAGGATCACCGTGAACTGCCCGTCATAGCCATTGGCCGAGAACGAGCCCGGCCCCCCGAAGTCAAGCCACCAGTGCGCGCCATACCGGTTGGCATCAACGCCCGGCTGCTGGAACGTCGGCCGTCGCGCATAGTCGACCCACCCTTCGGGCAGGAGCCGCCGCCCCTCCCACATGCCATCGCGCATGTAGAGCAGGCCGAAACGCGCAAAGTCGCGCGCCGTCATGAAGCAGAAGCTCGACCCGATGAAAGTGCCCACGGCATCGAACTTGGGGATCGCGGAGGTGATGCCCATGGGCTCGAACAGCCTTGCGCGCATGAAGCGCTCGAAGTCAGGCCCGAAGGCATCGATCCTGCGCGACAGGATCCGGCTGACAATGTTCGACGTCCCGCTCGCATAGGACCAGAACGTACCCGGCGCGTGGGCCAGCGGACGCGAGATCGCATAGGCCGCGACATCCGCCTTGCCCTCGCCGAACAGCATGGCGATCACGTCCGAGGCAGGCCCGTTGGGATCATATTCCTCGACGAAGCAAAGTCCGCTGGACATGCGCAGCAGGTGGTCAAGCGTGATCCCCGCCCGCGCATCGCCCACCCATTCCGGCACATCGGCTGGCGCATGGATATCGAGGATGCCATCCCGTACCAGGATGCCTGCCAGCGCATGCGTGATGCTCTTGGCCTTGGACCACGAATGATGCGTGCTCTCGACCGTGAAGCCTTCACCATAGCGCTCATAAACGATGCGCCCGCCCTGCACCACCAGCAGGACATGCGTCTCGCCAAGCGTCGGCGTGAAGCGCTGGGCAAAGGCCTCGTCGACCAGCGCCTCGAAGGCTCCACGATCGGCGAGGTGCAGCTCGCCCTGCGCCCATTCCCGCGTGGGCCAAGGGGTTCCCGAAGGCTGCGTCGGAAGTGCAGAGAGCGGTAGGGTTGTCATTTCAGCATCCTCACGGATTGGCAGCGGAAAATCCTGCCCGGTTGAACATCCAACGGGTACTCGCCCCTATCCCCGGTGGGGCCGATGCAGCCCGGTCCCGCAGTGCCGGCAATGCAGCGCGTCTTCCTCATGTTCGAGGAGCCCGCACTCGCCGCACTTCCAGTGCACCCGCCGCGCCCGGAACAGGGCCGTGGCCAGTTGCAGGAACAGGGTGACGCCCAGGATCATGATCACCACGCTCAGGAAGCGGCCAAAGCCGCCGACAAGCGTGATGTCCCCGAATCCCGTGGTCGTCAGCGCCGTGACGGTGAAGTAGAGCGCATCGCCATAGTTCTGGATCTTCTCGTTCACCCGGTGCTGCGTCTCGTAGACCAGCGCCGTCATCAGGAACAGGAAGACGATCAGGTTCAATCCGGCATTCAGCGCCGCCGGGTTGTTGCGAAACAGCGTCACATCGGCACGCAATTGCCTCAGGAAGCGATAGGCCGTGAACACGCGCGTGATCCGCAACACCCGGAGGAACGCAAGGTCCTGTCCCCACAGAGGCAGCAGCAGCGACAGGATAACGACGCCGTCAACAATGGTCTGCGGGTGGAACAGCTCCTTCCGGAGCGGCTTCGCCGCCAGCAGGCGCAGGCTCAGCTCGGTCACCACCCCGAAGCCGAACACGATATCCGCCGTCACCATCCACGCCTCGCGCGGGAAGAAAGACGACGCCACGATGTAGGCGAGGATGAGAAAATCGAAGCTGGCAAGGCCGTACTGGAACATCCGGGCATTCCGGGTGTCCCCATGATAAAGCGCGCGCAACTGGTCCTGGATCTTGGTCATGCCCTATTGAGCGCGACTCGCAGCCCCACGTCCAGCCCCGCCTTGCAGCCCAGCCCGCACCCCACTAGCATGCCCGCAGAAATCAGGAGCGTAAATGTCCCCCGCCCAGATCGTCGAGAAGCAGCTCGCCGCCTACAATGCCCATGATGCAGCCGCCATGGCCGCCCTGTTCAGCGAGGATGCCGTGATGACCGACTTCAAGGGCAATGTGATGGAACGCGGCCGCGCGGCCATTCGCATGCGGTATGCAAAGCTCTTTGCCGACCACCCGCAGAACCACGCCGAGGTCCTGGCCCGCATCGTGGTCAACGGCATCGTGATGGATCACGAGCGCGTCACCCGCACCCCCGGCACAGCCCCCTTCGAGGCCATCGCCGTTTACACGGTCGAAAATGGGCAGATCACCGGCATGGCGCTTGGGCGATAGGAAGCCTCTTGCTCTGCGTTACCCTTCATAGCAATCGACACTTGCGATGATTACGAGGCGCAAGCGTCATCAAACGCTGACCCAAGATCCCGCCATCAATCACGACATGGGCGACATGGATATTCTGGGGCCCGAACTCGCGCGCCAGACTTTGCGCCAGCGCGCGCAGCCCCGCCTTGGCGGCCGCAAACGGGCTGAAATTCGCCCTGCCGCGCAAGCTGCCCGAAGCCCCCGTGAAGATGAGTGTGCCGGAGCCCTGCTACAGGAAAGCCGGAATGACTGCCTGCGCAGTCTGGAAGCCACCGAGCGTGTGCTCGCGCCAGTGCGCTTCGAATTGCGCCTCGCTGACCTTCAGAAAGGGACCTGGATTGTTGCTGCCAGCGTTGTGTACCGCCACCGCCAAAGGCGCCAGGCTATGGTCTGCCGCCACGAAACGGCGTGCGCCTGCAGCTTCCAATTCGGCAAAGGTTGAGCGAAGCTTCTCCTCATTGCGACCGGCGATCACCACCGGATGTCCCGCCCGCTCAAAGCGACGCGCAATTGCCGCGCCCGCCCCCTGCGAGGCCCCCACGCCCACGACAAGGGCGCTTCCCGGCACTGAGTGGGAATTCTCCGATGGCATGATCCTCAATCTCCAGTGTGTCGCAGCACAGCCTTCAACGAAGGAACAGGCCTTTGGTTGCTCATTCAATGGCACCACGAATAAGGCGGAAGGTCGTGGCGATCGAACGCTTGTGCTGCGCGTCGGACAAACGACGGCGCATAGAGACCCGTACACCTTCGTTGAACAGCATCAGCACCTCCGCGATCTCCCTTGCCCGCGCCGGCGCGACACCTGCTTCCTCGATGTACAGCTTGAACACACCCTGTATCTCGTCAAGATGGGCGCCGGCCCGCGCGGCCAGCACATCGTCGACACCCGACATCTCCAGAACGGTGTTCACTATCATGCAGCCCGGGCGGGCTCTCCCACCTCGTGCATCACCAATGTTACCCTCGAAAAAACTCTGCAAGGCATCCATTGGCTCCATTTCGGTGCGAGCCCGCTGCAAAAGCCCGCGCGTACGTGCCGCAAACAGGTCGAGGCACGCGATGAAGAGGCTGCGCTTGTCGCCGAAGGCCGCATAAAAGCTGCTGCGGCTGATGCCCATGGCAGACAGGAGATCCGACAAAGACGTCGCCTGATACCCCTGGTGCCAGAACAGCACCAACGCCTTGTTCATAGCTTTTGAGCGATCAAATTCAACCGGACGCGCCATACTTGCATTTTGGACCACATGGTTCACAATGACAAGCCATCCCTGCAAGGACACCTCCATGACCAAACCTGTCTGCCTGGTCCTCGGCGCTGGCGCCGGCATAGGCGGAAATGTGGCCAGGCGATTTGCCAACGAGGGCTACCACGCATGCCTTGCGCGCCGCAGCGACAAGGAGGGGCTCGACCGCCTGGTCGCCGGAATTGAAGCCGAAGGAGGACTGGCCACCGGCTTCATGATCAACGCCGTGGAGGACGGAAGCATTGAGTCTCTGGTCGCCTACATCGAAACCAACATCGGCCCGATCGATGTCGCGGTCTTCAACCTGGGTGCACAAATCGGTGACCGCGGCTTGGCAAGCACCACACTGAAACAGTTCGAGATGGGCTGGCGCATGGCCACATTCGGCCTATTCCGTCTTGCGCAGGTGCTGTTCCCCTACATGGAGCCGCGCGGCAAAGGTGCACTGCTGGTAACATCGGCCACCGCCGCAATGCGTGGCAACGCGGGCCAGCATTCGCATGCCGCAGCCATGGGCGGGCGACGCATGCTGTGCCAATCGCTGAACGCACAGTTTGCACGCAAGGGCATTCACGTCGCACATATCGTCATCGACGGTGCTGTCGATGCACCCGACACGCTGGGCAAGATGCTGGGCTCTGAACGCTTTCAGGCGCTGCGGCAGCAAAAAGGCCTCGAGAACGACGGCTTGCTGGTACCCGCCGAAATCGCCGACACCTACTACCACGTCGCGCATCAACATCGTTCGGCATGGACCTTCGAGCTTGACCTGCGCGCCCACTCAGACCTCGCATGGTGGAACCATGCCAGCAGCCCCGACCTCAAATGAGAGTTTCACGATGAACCAGGAACATATCCTCTATTCGACAGACCGTGGCGTGGCCACTTTGACATTCAACCGCCCCGACAAGCTCAACGCCTTGACCCCGGACATGCTGAGCCAGTTCTTTGCGCGCGTTGACGAGGCCGCTGCCGATCCGGCGGTTCGCGTGATCGTGATCACCGGCGCCGGCAGAGGGTTCTCCGCCGGCCTCGATCTCGGCATCATCGGTGGCGGGGTCGGCAGCAACGTCGTGACAACGACGGGGATCGCGCCGCAGTGGGGCGACGACATCGGTCCCTCGCTGACCCGGTTCTTCAGCGGCGGCTGGAAGGGACTGATCACCAGCCGCAAGCCGACAATTGCGGCAGTCAACGGCGCCGCCTTCGGATGGGGCTTTATCCTCTCGCTGCATTGCGACTTGAGGTTCGCAGCCCGCTCGGCCCTGTTCAACGCAACGTTTGCACGCCTGGGCGTGCCCGGCGAGAAGGGTTCAGCCTGGCTGCTCGCGCGCCTGATAGGAACGGCCCGCGCGGCCGACGTGCTCTACTCTGCCCGCCGGATCAATGGCGAG
This sequence comes from Alphaproteobacteria bacterium, assembly GCA_040381215.1. Lineage (GTDB taxonomy): Bacteria > Pseudomonadota > Alphaproteobacteria > Micropepsales > Micropepsaceae > SZUA-430. The sequence continues at coordinate 40,038 of JBEIHO010000024.1, forward strand.
GAGGCCGAGCGGCTGGGCCTGGTCAACGCTGTCCTCGATGACGACGCCCTCATGGCCCATGTGATGGACTACGCCCGAGGTATTGCGACCAACTCGGCCCCCCGCGCACTGGCAGCGATGAAGGCGCAGATATGGACGGCGATGGACGACAACTACGACAGCGGGTTTGCTGCGGCCGATCACGAGCAGGAACTCGCCACCCGGACCGCCGACTTCCGAGAGGGCATTGGTAGCCTGAGGGACAAGCGCGCACCAATATTCAAGGGTGAATAGACGGGCAAGCCCCCGACCAGACCCACTTGGAAACCAAGATCCCGGACAGGAGACCACCATGCTGAAACTGCATCACGCCCCCAACTCCAGAGCCGGGCGCATCGTCTGGCTGCTGGAGGAGCTTAACCTGCCCTACGACCTCAATCGCATGGACTTTCACCCGAAGGCGCTGAAGTCAGACGCCCACCGCGCGCGTCACCCGTTGGGCCGGGTCCCGGTGCTCGAAGACGGCCCGATCATGCTCTTTGAATCGGGCGCAATCGTTGAATACATCATTGCACGCCACACAAACGGCGCACTCAAGCCAACCGTCGACTCGCCGCTCTTTCCGCAATACCTGCAGTGGTTTCACTATTGCGAGGGCATGGTCATGCCCCCGATCAACACCATCGTCGTCCAGACCATTCTCCTGCCCCCCGAGCGACGCAACGAAGAAGTCCTGGGGCAGGCCAAGCGCCTGCTGACGAATGCCATTGCACCGCTGAACGATGCACTCAACGGTCGCGAGTACATGATCGGTGACTTGTCCGGAGTGGATTTCATGCTTGGACATGCATGTTTCATGGCCCGCCGCCTCGGTTGCGTGCCCGACGAAATGACCCATCTGCACGCGTATGTGAAACGCCTCGAAGCCCGGCCAGCCTTCGAGAGAGGCATCGCGACCTGATCGTCCGCAGAAGAATGCTCAGCAGCCAGCAAACCTGGAGAGGTTACGCCACATGACCACGCATTTGCCTGCCGTCCACGGCCGCATCCTGGACCTTGATGCCCATTTGCAGGTGCCTGCGTCGAGATGGGGCGAGGTTTTCGGCGATGCGACAGCGGAGTTCGGAAAACACTTCATCGGCAACCCGTTCTTCGATGACGCGGTCGAGCCTGAATTGTCAGTCGAAACAGCCTGGACAAAGAAGGGATCCGCCGCCCCAGGAGCCACGACGCCGGAAGGACGGCTGGCGACGCTGGACCTGATGGGCATCGAACGTCAGCTCATTTTTCCGCAGGTGGTGCTGGCGATGCCCGCTTGGTCTGATCGACCAGGTGCCGACAAGGTCTTGCGAGAATACAACGACACGGTGATCAGGTGGACCGTTGCGGGTAAAGGTCGGCTGCGTCCGGCAGCGCTCCTGAACCTCACAACGATCAAGGGCGCCATTGCAGAAGCCGAGCGCGTGATTGATGGCGGCGCACGCGCTGTCCTGTTGCAGGATGGCATTGCACCGGGCGGTTATTCTCCGGCAGCTCCGGAAGTCGATCCGCTGTGGGCAATGCTCGCCAAGGCGAATGTCCCGGTCACGTTTCACATCGGCGGGCAGCAGGGCTTTTTCGGCTCCAATGTCTGGCAGGATGCCGAGCTTCTGCGTCCAGGTACCTTTTCCACCGGCGAGCCCATCGGCCCGCAGATCCTGGCAACGATGCACATGTCGGTGCAGAATTATCTGACCGCGATGATCTATGGCGGCGTGTTTGACCGACATCCGGCCTTGAGGGTGGGCGTGATTGAACTCGGCGCCATGTGGGCTGGTCCGTTCGTGGATTTCCTGGAAGACCGCCTCCAGCAGTCCCGGCGCTTGCGCGAAGCGCTGAAACGGAAACCCTCCGAAATCTTTATCAGCCAAATCCGCGTCACGCCTTTCTTCTGGGAGAAAACGGCACGTCAGATCGAGCGTTATGGCATGCCCGAGATCTATGCGTTTTCAACCGACTTCCCGCACCCTGAAGGCGGGACCGATCCGATCGGGCGCATGGCCGCCGATATCACGCAACTGGGCAGCGACGCCATCGAGGCGTTCTTTGTCCGCAACGCGTCACTGCTGCTTCCGGCTTGAGATGAATGCCCGGCAACCAGACGGAGAATTGAAATGACCAAAACCATAGAACTGATTTTCGACTTCGTGAGCCCCAACGCCTATCTCGTATGGCAACCACTGCGCGAGCTCGCCGTGCGTCAGGGTGCGGCGCTCAAGATCACGCCAGTATTTCTCGGCGGCATGCATAAACTGACTGGCAATGCGCCGCCGTTCATCCGCGATGCCGGGGTAAAGGGCAAGAATGACTACGCAAACCTGGAAATGCAGCGCTTCATCACGAAGCACCGCCTCACGCGGTTCAGGATGAATCCCAAGTTTCCCTTCAACTCGGTCAACCTGCTTCGGATGCTCGTGTCGCTGGAAGGGGACGACCGGATCAAGCTTGTCGAGGCCTTGCTGCCTGCGATCTGGGAACAGGGTCTTGACGTCAGCGACGCCGATGCCGTCGCAGCGGTACTAAAATCGGCGAGCTTCGACGCTGCAAATCTCGCTGCAAAGACGCAAGACGCTGCAATCAAGCAGGCCTTGATCGACAACACCGAACTGGCCGTCGAGCGCGGCACTTTCGGCATCCCGACGGTCTTCGTCGGTCAAGAGATATTCTTCGGCAAGGAACGCCTGGGCCAGATCGAGGAGATGCTGGCAGACACCTGATCGAGATTGCGCTCCCATCAGACAGACCACCCTGCAGACACGCCAGCCCGAGAACACACCGCTCGATGCAATTAGCGCCACTCAGGCAAAGCGCTCGATAACATCCTTGGGCACGCGCATCGGCCGCAAGCTGTCCCGCGCCAGGATCACCCACGTTGTCCGGGCACGAACAATCACGCGACCATTCTTCGAGAATTCGACGAAGCGGTCGAACTTCGCACCGACAGCCTCCTCAGCCACCCATGTCCGCGCGTCGGCGCGTTCACCCTCGCCTAGGTTGCCCATGTAGTCGATCTCGTGGCGCACCACGACCCATACATAGGCAGCCGCCTGCACCGGCGTGGCCGCAGCACCCCAATGCGCCGTGGCCATGTCCTGCACCCATCTCACCCACACGGCATTGTTGACGTGGCCGAGCTCGTCGATGTCGGCAGGCAGGGCGGTGAAGATCTGGGAGTGTTCGCGCATTCAAAACTTATACGCCCCCGCTCACGCCAATGTGAAGCGCGGCCACCGGGAGGGCTGTGTTCCAGCCCGCCCCTCCTGCAATGCGCGTGACCCACGCCCACTGCGAGCCCAAGCCAGGCCCTACTTTGTCCCGCTGGCTGCAAAGCGCACCCGCAGCGCATCAACCGTCACGCCAAGCGCGGGCCAGTCCGTCAGTTCAAGGTCTTGCCCCGGCGTAACCTTCACGCCTTTCTCCCAGGCGATGACGCGCATCAGCCAGCCCTTGAAGAAGTCGTAGCCCGTGAACCGGAACGCGCCCGCGACGTGGTGGATCTCGGCATTCGTCCACCCCGTATTGGCCCGGAACCCCTCGGTGATCGTCTCGAGGCTCTTCAGCTCCTCCGTATCGCTGCCCGCCGCAGCTAGCGAGACCGACAGGAACGCCGAAGGCACGCGCTTCAGCCAGTCCACGTGCACGCGCGCAAACTCAACGAGCGGCTTCTGGTACATGCCGACATGGACCGAGGCCGCCAGGATCGCCCCGTCAAATACGGTGACATCAAGCCCTTGAGCCGCAGCGGCCTCCAGCAGCGTCACCTCATCCCCCGCCAACCGCAGCCGCGACACCACAAACTCCATGACCTTGGCCGTGTATCCTTCGGTCGTGCTGTAGACACAGAGAATTTTCATGGGGGCTCACACCTCGCTGACGGGCTGAGGATACTCGGCCAAACGAGGGCCGCTCTTGACCCAGATCAGTGAGAACCCCGGGAGCGCGGGCATCTTGCCCGCAACTGTCACCTGTCCGATGCAGGGTCACTCAGTTCACGACGACGCCATCACCGACAGCGACGCGGCCTTCCTGGCTCACCGTTGCGTAGATCGAGAGGTTCTGTTCCGTCGTCCGCACCAACGTGCGCATGATCGCGCCGTCGCGCGGCAGGTTCTGACCGACGCCTTCCTGTACGCGGGTTGTCATGATGCAGCGTGGGCAGCGCATGACGGCGGCGATGCGGGCAGCACCCAGGCTGACTTCGCGGCCGATCCAATCGAACTCCAGCGGTTTCACGAGATCACTGCCGTCCGCCACAAGAAAATTCGGTCGGAACCGCCGAACGTCGATCTTGGACTCCGGAAGCAGGTTCTGGAGATGGCGCAACGACGCCTCGGTCAGGACATTGACCGGGAAGGCATCAAAGTAGGTTCCACGCGGCGACGCATAGAGCGAGATTTCCTGCAGCACGTCGGGCGGAAAGGCGCCCAGGTTCGGCAGGGGCTCCGTCGGCTCAAGCCCGAAGATCCCGCGCAGATAGGCTTCCACGTCGGCGGCGGGTGCAGCGCGATAA
>JBEIHO010000025.1:0-43909 GCA_040381215.1 Alphaproteobacteria bacterium
GGCTTGCCGGGGAAGCAGGACATCCCCGCGCTCGATGACGGCGGTCTGGCAGACGAAGCGGGAGACCTTGTCGCCCTCGGGGGCGAAGGGAATGGGGCGCAGCGGCGTCGTGCGGCGCAGGTCCTGGATCAGGGATGAACCTGCGCCCTTGTCCTCGATGAGGACGCGTGTAGCGGGATACTGGCTTGCCCTGAGCTCGATCACGCGCCTGAGGGTCGGGTAGTCGAGCTTCTGGCGGAAGACATCAAGGATGTAGTGGCGACCATCCTTGACCATGATGGTGAGGCCGACGGAATAGTCGTTGAGCTCGCCGTCCTTGATGGCGGTGTCCCAGGATTGCCAGACCTCCCCGGCTTGTGATGGGCGCGGGGCCTCGTCGTAGGTGCCGAACCACGACCACTTGATGTGCGGGCTGTCGGGCGGAACGGGGTCCTGCTGGTACTGGGCTGCGAAGGCGGCGGAGCCCATGCTGCGCTTGAGGTCCTCGAGGACCTCGGGTGTCTCGTAGGCAGGATGAAGCAGGTCGCCGATGCGACGCATGTGACAGCAGGAGGGTCCCAGGAAATAGGGCTCCTCGCGGGTGGCAATGGCGGGCATGCTCAGCGGATGCCAGCCGCCCTGGCGCATCAAGTGGCCCGTCAGGTCGTCATCATGAAGGCGCTGCATGACGAGCACCATCTTCGTCTTGCGCTTGTCGTTGGCGCGGCTCATCAGGGTGCTGCTGGCCCACTCGATGACATTCGCCCGCTGCAGGGCCGAGGCCGCATCGGTCGGCTTCATCGGATCGTCGATGATGATGAGGTCACCCCCGCGCCCGGTCATGGCGCCGCCCGTCGAGACCGCATAGCGCCCGCCGCGGGCAATGGTCATGAAGTCATGCTCGGCCCGGCGCTGGGGGTTGATGCGGGCCTCGGGAAAGATATCGCGGTACCACGGGGTCTCCATCAGGGCGCGGCAGTCGCGGGCGAGCTTGAGGGCAAGGTCGCTTGCGTAGGAAACGCAGACCACACTCATTGACGGTTTCTGCCCCAGCGCAAAGGCCGGCAGCACGATCGAGGCAAAGTAGGACTTGAGGCTGCGGGGCGGCAGGTTGACGATGAGGCGCGGGGTCTTGCCCTCGAGGACCTGCGTCAGGGAGTAGGCGAGGGCCTCGTGGTGCCAGTTGGTCTCGAAGGGGACGGCCGGGAAGACGTGCCTGAAGGCGGCCATCCCGAAGCAAAAGAGGTCGGTGCGCAGGGCGGCACGCAGTATGCCGGGGCCTTCGCTTCCAAGCAGCGCCGGGTCAAGCCGACTTTCGTGATTGGCCTTGCGACGCTGATTGCCCTGCTTTCCCATGGCTCAGACGACCCCTCGCCTCGTCTTGCGGCGGATGAAGGACGCAAGCACCTCGAGGTCGTCGCTTGCCAGCGTGCTGCTCCGGGCCTCGGCGAGCAGGTCGGGCGCGTTCTCGGCCAACATCGCCATCATGGCATTGAAGGCCCGCGTGTCGCCCTTGACCACCTTCTCGACCTGGCGGCGGAGCATGACCTCGATCGTGGACATGGCCTGCTCCCTGTCACCCACGCGAACCTTGACGCTCTCGCGCATCAGGGTGCGCAGGAGGGCGGGAAGGCTCACGGCCTTGCGGGGCCTGCCCTTCGGGTTGCCGGACACGCCGGGCCGAAACCGATGCGACTTCGGGGGCTTGCGGTAGCCGACCTCGTAGTCGCCGGCGCCGGCTGGGCTTGGGGTGCGCTTCCTCATCGCCGTGCCCCGTTGCGTTGCACAGGGGCCTCATCTGTTGACCCTTGGCGCTTGGCTGCCACGGTGTCAAAGTCCTCGCCCGTTGCCTCCAATACGGCCTTGCCACCACAGGCGCCCAGATAGCGGCGGACGGTGACGTCGACATAGGCCGGATCGAGCTCTATGAGGGCCGCACGCCTTCCCACATGTTCGGCCGCCATCAGGGTGCTGCCCGAACCTCCGAAGGGATCAAGAACCAGCCCATTGCGGTGCGAGCAGTCCCGCATGGCATCGGCGAGCAGGGCCACGGGCTTGACGGTCGGGTGGAGGGCGAGGTCCTTCTGGCCCGACCCGCCCACGACATTGACGCCCGGACACGTCCACACATTGGAGCGGTGGCGCCCCGTCTCGCCCAACCCGAAATTGTTGATGTGGGCCGCATTCCCGTTCCGGAAGACGAACACCAGCTCGTGCCGGGAGCGATAGAAGGAGCCCATCCCCGCATTGGTCTTGACCCAGACGCAGAGATTGCGGGGTTCGCCATGGACGGCGAGGCCTGCCTCCAGGACCTCGCGCATGTGGCGCCAGTCCATGAAGACGTAGTGGATCGAGCCCTTCACGGATGAATGCGCACAATGGCCGAAGATGCGCTCGAGGAAGCGGGCGAACTCAGGCGATGTCATCTCGCCTGCGGCCATCACGAAGTCGCGGTGACGCACGCGCCCGAGGCCCTGCGCGTGGCCTGCAATCGGCACGTTGTAGGGCGGGTCGGTCAGGACCATCTGTGCCTTCTCGCCGCTCAGGGCGAGCTCATAGGACCCAAGATCACGCGCATCGCCGCAGACAAGGCGGTGGGGGCCCAGCTTCCAGACATCGCCCACGCGCGAGACCGCGGGGCCCGCATGGGGCAGGACCAGGGTCTCGGGTTCGGCTTCCTCAACCCCGTCTCCCTTGCCCAGCAGCATCAGGTCGACTGTGCAGGTGTCGAAGCCCGTCACCTCGACATCGAAGTCGACGGCGACATCGGTCAGATAGGTGAACTCGGCCTGCAGAACCTCGCGGTTCCAGCCTGCAAGCTCGGCGAGGCGGTTGTCCGCGATCACGTAGGCGCGCTTCTCGGCCTCGCCCATGTGCGCGACCCTGAGGACCGGCACCGACCCTAAACCCAGCTCCATCGCAGCCTCGAGCCTGGCATGGCCGGCCAGCACCATGTTTGCGTCGTCCACGACGATGGGGTTGATGAAGCCGAAGCGGCGGATGGCGCTCGCCAGCCGGCGGAGCTGGTCCTTGCCGTGTGTGCGCGCGTTGCGCGGGTTCGGGCGCAGGGAGGAGAGCGCCACTTGCTCGATGCGGTCGGCGGCAAACTGGAGGAGGGTGGGTTGTGTCTCGCGTGCGGTCCGAGGCCGTGTAACGCGTTGCGTGGGTGGGCGGCGTGCCATGGGGATACCTCCTGGAATCAAGGTTCACCATCAATTCCGCCAAAGCGTGCCTGACTTGTCAATAAGATCCGAAAGGAGTTTAATTAGTGCGCAGTATCCCTCGGGCGACTTCCCCTCACAAAGCTGTGTAAAACACCGATCAGTTCTTTTGCGAACTCAACCGCCCGCGGCATCCACGAAGTTGTTCCAGAGGCGCACGGCGAGGACGTGGTACTCGATCACGAGCCAGCGACGCAGTGTCGAGGGGCTGCGTGCTAGCGCCAAAGCCAGAGCCTCGCTTCCGGCATGGAGCTTCGGTGCGATCGCCACGCGCTCGTTGCCCCGCGCGCCGGCGGCCTTCAGGTCGGGCAGGTCGCTCGCCTGCAGGATGCGCTCGACCGTCATGTAGAGGCGCTCGTGCTTGCCGGGTTCCTTCAGGTGGCTCTTCGAGCGCGCCGCACCCAGGATGCGGGTGTGCTCGGTCTCGAGGGCGGGCCTCACCAGCCGCAGCCAGAGCACCACTTCCGACTGCTTGAAGCCCGCCTCCAGCAGTTCCAGCCCGAGCGCGAGGCAAAAGGCGTTGAACGGCGTATACGCCGCATCCACGCCCTGGCGCAGGCCTTCATGCTCGGTGAAGGCCCGCGGGGTGCGCTTTGGACCCGTCGAGAGCGTGCGATCGAGGTCGAGGAGCTTCTTGATGCGGGAAGCCAGCCGTGTCGTGGCCGCGCGGGTGGCGGGCACCGGGGCGAGGGCGATCTCCGTGAGGATCGCGTCGAGGGTGGGGCGGTTGATGGTGGGTGGGTGGGCCATGGGGCGGGAGTTTAAACTCTTTGGGGAGTTGAGCAAGCATCACGCGCCCCCGTACTCAATCCGTTCCATGCCATCGCCGCGGACGCGCGCTGAGTTCGTGGATGGCGCCGCGGATGTCGGCGGGGCTCATGTCGAGGGCGAAGGCGGCTTCCATCAGGAGGCCGAAGGTTTCGCGGGTCAGGCCGTGGTGGCGGGTCATGAGCGTGTAGAGGGTTTGCACGGCTGCCTCCTTGAAGGTCTGGGAGACCATGTCTGCGATGGGGGCGAGGAGGTCGGCCATGTGGGGTTCCGCGGCTGCCGTGCTTTTCATGGCTTCGTCGACGTCATCGGACGAGACGTGGTTTGCACCGGACCGGTCGAGGGCTTCGAGGATGGCTTTGCGTGTCTTGTGGGTGTCATCGTCGAGGCGCAGTGCGATCACGGTCGCGGCCCTGAGCATGGCGAGGGACACATGACGCTCGGGTGTTGCCTGCTCGTCGTGTCCGGGCTGGCCTGGCGTGCAGAGTGCGCAGGTCGGGCAGGTGAGGGACGGCGCCAGGTGGCGGGCGTGAGGGGTGGCGAAGATCATCATGATTGCGTGTTCCATCCTTTCTGTGAATGCGCGGGACCGCTGCGTGCGGCCTGGCTACGCGATCAGGATGGAGCGCGGGTGACGTGCGGGTTGTGAGGCGGTTCACACGTGATGCCAGCGTGCTGCCATGATGCGACCCGGGGCGATCCCGTTTTCGTTACGCTGCGAGGGACATTTCGGTGCCTTAAAAAAATTTTGTCGCCGGCGCTCTCGCGCCGGCGAGCAGGAGGAAGGAGGTTAAAGTGTCCTCGCCACACGAAACCCGTTGAAGTCGTTGCGGTTCGAGGGATCGTTCCTGTTGCGGCGCGCCGAGCGGAGGTTCTGCGGGTAGCTGACCCACGAGCCGCCGCGCAGGACCCGACGAGAGCACTCGCCCGAGCGCCAGGCGCTGCCGTCGGACGGCGCCCCCGCATAGCTCTCGTTCGAGCAAGCCTCGGTCCACTCCGCGACATTGCCGTGCATGTCATGCAGGAGGAAACGGTTGGCCGGCAAACTGCCGACCGGCGCCGTATTCACCCAGCGGTCACGACCCTGGGCAAGGCCATCGCAACACCCATCCTTACCATAGTTTGCGAATTCATGGCTGGCCGACGAGCCCCACGGATAGGCGGTCGTCGTCCCCGCCCGCGCCACATATTCCCACTCGGCCTCGCTCAGGAGCCGATAGCGCTTGCCCGTCCGGTTCGACAGCCATTGCACATAGGCCTGCGCATCGTTCCAGCTGACGTTGATCACCGGTCGGTTGCCGCGGCCCCAGCCTTCATCACTCGGCCGGTAGCCATTGCAGCCCCCGTCCGCCACGCACGCGTCCCATTCGGCGAACGTGACCTCAAACCTCCCCACCGCAAATGCTCGAGCGATCGTCACCGTGCGCTGAGGCCCTTCGAGGTCCAAGCGGCCTTCTTCACTAGCCGGACTGCCCATCACGAAGCTGCCGGGCGGCACTACTACCATCTCCGGGCATTCGGGGCAGTCGCGCCCAACCAGGCTCGCGGTGGCGGGCTCGATGCGATCCCCCTTTACCGCAGGCAGCCAGTCAGCGAGTGCTGCCGCGGGTCCCATTCCGGTTTTCCGCTGCACGGTGCCGTCCCGGAGCAACGTGGCAGACAATGCTGATCCGTCGTCGCCGATGGCGGTGAGGCGGCGTGTGGCGGGGTTGAACGCAAGGTGGCGCGCGCGGCTGTTGGGGAAGGCAAGTGCCGGTTTGGGTGTAACGCGGATGCTGCCATCGGCGCTGGTCCCGGCGAGGAGGATGCTGCCGTCCATGGTGGCAACGGCAAAGCGGCCCCTGTCGAGGGCGGCGAGTGCCGTGATGCTGCCGCGGCGTTCGATCGTGGTGCTTGCGCCCGGATCCGCACCGGCGACAAGGCGGGCGGGGACAGATGCGTCCTCCACGCCGACAAGAAGGTGGCCTTCTGGGGACAGGGTGAGTTGCGGGGCATGACCTGTCGCGGGGAACTTGCGGGTGTCGGCCCACGCGGCGCTGGCGGGGGCGGTGGTGCCATCGAGGCGGCGCACGTGGGCGAGGCCCTTGGTGTCGAGGGCCGCGACGATGGGGGCCTTGGCGGCATCGTCTTGCGCCAGGGCGAGGGTGGCGATGGCGGAGAGTGGGGTTGCGACCGAGCGGGGAGGGGCTGCCGGATCACGCCGGTCGAAGACCTGCACGCGTCCGTCCGGGCCAGCGACGGCGAGCAGGCGCGCGTCCTGCGTGGCGGCAATCACGGGCGATGCGGCGTTGATGTCAGCGAGCGGCCTGTTGCTTCCGGCCACGTGGCTGGCGAGGAGAAGGGCGGGCACGGCGAGCGTCAGCGCTGCCAGCACGCGTGCCGTGGCGTCGAGGCGTGCGGCCATGCCCTGCAGAAGGTGCCTTGACGCGTCGGGGCGGCGCTGAGGGTTGCGTGCGAGCCACCAGCCGAGCGCAAAGGGTATGAGCGCCAGCGCAACATCCGTGCCGGCGGGGATGCCTGAGAGGATGCGCGTATTGAGCCACGCGATGATGGCGAGGATGGGGGCCATGGCCGCATCTCTCGCCCGCGCCCGCCAGCGCCTGGAGGGTGGGGGGGCTGTGTCCATCCATTGCCACGTAGCGATGCGCCGCGCGAGACGCAGTGCCAGGAATGAAACTGCGATGCCGGCTGTCGCCGAGGCAAGGGCCGGCATTGGCACCAGCCACTGCGATCCGGCGTGCTGCAACAGCAGCAGGCCGGCGAGCGCAAGCGATGGGGCCGCCATGCGCCTTGCGGCGTTGCGCATGGCCCGGAGGGTAGTCGAGGTGTCGAGCAGACCCAGCGACAGCACCGCCCCTGCCGCGAGGACGGCGAGCGGGACCCATGCGCCGGACACGAGGGGGGCGTTGCTTTCGTTCCACAAGCCGCCGGGGATGCCGTTGGCCTTGGGCGTGACCCACCAGGCCGCGAGTGCGTAGGCGAGGGAGACCCCACCGGCCACGAGGCCCGGGATGCCGAGGCGCTCGAGCAGGCCGCGCGGCAGGATGCGCTCGAGCCAGGTGCCGCGCGACAGCGCGAAATCCTCGACCCGGCCGCGGGCGAGGAAGTCCAGCAGGACCTCGTCATCGAAGAAGCGATCGGGCTCGTGGCCTTCCTCGCGTGCGATGCGCAGGAGAACATCGTCCTCGCTGCGGCGGCCGGTCTTCAGTTGGGCGGCCTCGATGAGCTTGCGGATCGTGTCCCGGACTTCCGTCGCCCGTCCAGAGCGGTCGAGTTCGCCAATGAGCGCACGGCGCAGCCATGGCGGCATGCTGCCTTCCTGCAGCCAGGGCAGGTGGGTCAGGGCCGCGATCCTGTCCTCGCGGTAGAGGGGTTCCCTCTCCGGGTTTGCGCCGGGGCGCGCGGGCAGGGCGACACCCAGATAGAGCGTCAGGTCCCACTGGACGGCCGGATAGACCGCCAGCGCGCAGAGCCAGTCGAAGCCTTCCGGGTCGAGGAAGTTGCGCAAGGCGCGCAGGAGTTGGGGAATTTCTTCCTCTTCCGTCGGCTCCTCGAAGAGGAAACGCTCGGGGTTCATGCGCAGCATCGCCGGCAGGGCGCGTGCGAGCCCGTCGCCGGCCGTGTCGATGACCTGACCGTCGCGCGGGCCTTCTAGGCCCAGCAGGTCGGGCAGGCGCGCGAAGCCTTCGGGTGTCGCGCGGGCCAGCGGCATTGCAAGCTGGCGGGCGATGGCAAATTCACTGCGTCCCCATTCGATGACGGGAACGGGGGTAAGAAGTGCGCGCTGGGGGAACTGCAGGAGAAGGCTTGTGGCGGCGCGCGGCTGCAGGGTGAAGGGGTCGAGCAGGCCCCGACCTGTGCCCAGAATGACGAGACGGCTGCCTGCGTGGGTCGCCGCCACCTGCTCGAGCGGCTGCGGGCGGTCGGGCGCGTCCTGAGGCTCGAGCCAGGCGGGATCGGACTGGAATGTGTAGACCGACATGGGAACCAGTTCGCCGATGCGGCGGGCGAGGGTCCTGAGATGTTCGGCCTGCTGGTCGCCGATGGCGGCGCGCTCGATGAGGACGAGATATTCCGGCGTGCGCAGGACCTGCGCGTAGGCCGGGCTGATGAAGCCGGTGCCGCTTGCCAGCGTGCGCGCGATCGTACCGGCGACATCGATCCTGTCCGTGGCCTGTGGCGTGCGGGCTTGCAGGCGCTGGGCGATGCGACGCAGCGCGCCGCGGCCTGCGGCGAGGCGGCGGCCAACTTCGGAGACGATGTCGAGCCGCAGCGGGGGAACGTGCGGGGGCCGACGGCGCAGGTAAGCCTTTCGCAGGGCGAGGCTGTTGGCCAACCAGAAGAGCGCGAAGGCCAGGGGGAACAGGAAGGCGATGAACGGCGCCCAGCGCGGGACAAAGCGCGCATCGCTGCTCGCGTGGCCGGGTTGCCATGAACTGCCTGCGTGGAAATCGGGGGACAGCTTGAGGTTCGGCGTAATGGCGAGCGCGCGCTCGATGTCGACGCTGGAGGTGCCGGGGGGTATGTCCTGGCTGCGCGCGAGGTCCGCCACAAGGTCGGCGCGCTTCGTTCCCTGCTGGTCGGGTTTCAGTTTCCTGGTCAGGGCCTGAAGCCGATAGGGGGCAGGAATATCTTCCGGCTTGCGGTCGCGCAGGATGGTGGCCGCTTCTGCCTGCAACTCGGCCAGTGTGGCCGGTTCGCGCCCGGGCCTTTCGAGGCGCTGCAAGGCCATTGCGAGCCGAACCCATGTCGTGGGGTCTCTGCCGTCGGCGCCATAGATTGCGATCGGCACGGACAGGGGCAGGCCGGTCCATTCGTGGAACTTGCGGGCATAGCCTGAGGGGTGCTTGTTGCGCAGGCTGGTTTCGCGCAGCGCGCCGGTGGCGGCATCCCATTCGCGTACCGTGCCGTCTGCGGCACCTGCGAGAATGCGGGTTCCGTCGGCGCTGAAGGCAAGGCCTGTCGTGATCTTGTCGTCGCGCAGGATACGCAACTGCTTGCCGTCCGACAGGTTCCACAGGCGGATGGTATAGTCGGCAGAACCGGTTGCGAGGGTCTTGCTGTCGGGGCTGAAGGCAAGGCAGGTGATGGTGTCTTCGTGTCCCTTCAACTCGAGTGACCTGCCGGGATTTTCGGTGGTGAAAAGGACAGCACGCAGGTCGGGTGACAGCGAGGCGCGCAACTTGCCGTCGGGGCTTGCCTGCCGGGTCAGGCTGTCGGGAGGTGCCACGGGCAGTGATTGAGCGAGTTCCTGAAGGGAGGGTGCGCCCGCGTGCGCTGCGGCTGCCACCGCAATGCGCTGAAGGGCCGTGTTTGCGGGTGGGCGTTCCGGCTCGGTTGCTTCGGTCGGTTCGGGCTTTCCGGGTGTCGTGGGGGGTGCCATTCCCCCGGCATCAATCGAGGGAGGGATTGGTCTGGGTCCTTCCGGTAGCGCGGCAAAGTTACGGGCGACCGCGAAGACAAGGGCAAGGACTGCAACGGCAAGAAGGGCGAGCCACCATCGTCGCGGTGGGGGCGGCGGCGGTGGAGGTGTTGTCTCATCCGCGGCTTGCGCGGGTTCCGGCGCCCAGGAGGCGAGGACGCTGTCATAGGCCTCGCGCTCGAGGGGCGTGCGTGCGAGCAGCGGACGCAGGGCGTGGCGAAGGTCGCCGATCGCACGCGCACGGCCGAGGGTGATGAGTTCGGTGACGAGAGCGTGCGCGGCCACCTGTTCGCGGGTGCCGATGGCAAGGCCCTGGCGGCGCAGGGCGTCGAGCAGGTGATCGAGCGTATCACCGATGCTGGCTGTCCCGTTGCCCTGCGGGGAGGGCGCGCCGTCCATCATGCTTGCGTCTCCAGGGCGTCAGGTGCCCCAGCGCGAACGGATAAATTCGATGGCCTCCCGGCGATCCTCGGCATTCTTCACCAGTGTCGCGAGGGTTGCGATCACCAGCTCCTTCCCGGACTTCAGGGATTGCGACGGCGTGAGTTTCCGATGAACGAGGACCTGCAGCCAGTTCAGCAGCTCTGCGGTGGACGGCGGCTTGCGCAGCTGGGTCTTCCGGCTTTCGTTGCGCAGGGCGTAGAAGAGATCGAGCGCGTCGGCGAGGAGCGGGGTGTCGGGCTTCATCGCCTGCATGTGCGCGGCCACGATCTGCTTCATCTGCTCGATGCCGGGGAAGGGGATGTCGAAATAGACGCAGCGGCGCAGGAAGGGGTCGGGCAGGCCCTTCTCGCTGTTGGAGGTGAGGATCACGATGGGCCTGTAGCGGCGCCGGTCGCCAGAAAGGCCGCCGCTGCCGTCGGCGCCGGGCGAGGCTGCGTTCTGCAGTTCGGGGACACGGAAATAGAGCCGTTCGATCTCGTTGAGGACGTCGTTGGGGAAGTCGCGCGGTGCCTTGTCGATCTCGTCGACGAGGACCACCGCGCGGCGCGGACCCTGGTGGTGATAGTCGCTTGCTGAGGCCGGCGGCAGCAGGTGTGCGACATCGGCTGCGTCATAGGCGTCGAGGATGGCCCGGCCGAGGGCCTGGTAGCGCACAAAGCTGCGAAGATCTGTGCCCTTCTCTGCCTTGAAGGCCGAGAGTGCATCGAAGCTGTAGAAGAGATCGCGCGCGGTGCTGGTCGACTTGGTCTCGAAGCGGTGGACGGGGCATGCAAAGGCCGCACCGAGGGCTGCGGCCAGCTGTGTCTTTCCTGTCCCCGGTTCTCCGGTCAGCAGAAGGGGCATGCCGAGGATCAAGGCCACGTTCACCGCCTCGACCAGTTCGTCGGCAGGAATGTAGATGCGGGCGTCGTCAAGCCAGGCCCTGTCCTGGGTCGGGATGTCCTCGGCGCGCCGGGTCGGCGTCGCGCGGATCAGGTCCTTGTGGAAATAGGGATAGTCCATCCTTGGTTTCCTTTGGCGGTATTCACGTGCCGTTGCTGAACAGCGGCTTGAGCGCGTTGAAGAAGTCCTGGTGGGGGACCCCGTGCTTCTGGTGGCGGCTTGGCTTGAGCAGGTTGCCTACCTTATGGCCTATGGCGGTGTGGGTGGCTTCACCGAGCTCGAAATGCCTGCTTTGCCAAGTGTCCACATCCGACCGCAGGAGCGGGGCGAGTATGGGAGGGGTGGTAACCGCAAGATCCTGAAATTCCCGTTCTGCCTCCTGGAGCGTCTTCCAGATGCGCCGGTTGCGTCCCGCATGGCCGTCGAACAGTCGCTTGCCGCCGGGGACTTGCTTCCAGCCCGGGCGCGCCGGCCCAAGCTTGACCCTGAGGATCGGCATGACGCACCGATGGCCGGGCGTGCAGCCCACTTCGCGCCAGAGATTGAGCCAGGCCCGCAGGCGCGGGCCTTCCTCGTGTGTCCATTCGCTGCTTGCGAGGCGACTGATGATCGCCACGGGGCGTCCGCGCCGATGCAGCAGGTTTGCCAGGTCTGTGGCGGGGCTTGCCATGGTGCTACCGGCAAGCTTGCGACAGACGAGGCGCGCGACCGTATGCGCAAACCGTGCGGGTTCTTCCCCGCGCGGCCAGTCGACGTCGACCTGTTCCCAGCGCCGGGCTTCGTGGCTGGAACTCCGGTTGGTCTCGGCCAGGCGCTGGAGGAATTCGTCGACAAGTTCGTTTTCGGGCCCCACGATGAAGAACGGTCGCACGCCACCATTGGCCTGCAGGTCCTCGAGCGCCTGCGTGACAGCCTCGTCCTGGGTCATCCTGTCGACAAGATAGAGTATGCGGTGGGGCCGTCTTGCGCGACTCGCCTCGGTGTTGCGGTCGGCGTGGGACTGCATCATGCGCCTGATGTCGCTGGTGAGCAGCGCGAATTGCTTGGGATGGCTGGCATCGATGATCTGCTGGGCGCCCCAGTTGGCAGGGAGGGCTGCGGGGTCCATGTCGTCGATGCGGCAGCTTACCAGCTTCCTTTCCGTGCGACCGTAGTCCGCTTCCTGGAACCAGACGGGGTGGCGCATGAGCGCGTCGCTGCCTTCGGCTCGTTTCGACCAGCATACGAGAATGCAACTTGAAAGGCGCTTGGCTTCGTCGATCTCGTCTTCCCAGCGACCGCCGGCGCGAAGCCGGTAGAACAGGCGAAGGATTTCATCACTGCCGTAATCGAGTTTTTCAGGCGTATCAAACCATACCTTGAGCCCGGCATCGATCAGCGCCTGCACGAGCGGGCGGAGCAAGTGCTTGTCCTTGCTGGCGTGGCTGACGAAGACGAATTGGTCCATGGTGACCTGATTTTGATTTGGACTTGCAGATTGACATAATGGACAGTCGAGGTACAGGTCATGCAGGCATGTCGTGGGCCTCAGTGGCAGCGACGTGACGTGTATTCACAGCTTGTTTCGGGGGGCCATTGCGCCGGCCATTGAACAGATTGGGGACATGGCTGCTTGCGGCCCTGCTCGGTGCTGGCCTGCTTGCGGCCGGCAGCGTTTATCTTGCCCGCACTCTCGCCCTGATGGTGCTTGCGGAGGGGACCCCGGTCCGGACAGCGGCACCTGATGTAGCCGACACGGGACATGCGGGAGCCGTCCTGCTCGACGGCGGCGAAGACGCGCACTTCGTGACACCCGACGGACGCCGCCTGCCCATCCGCGGTCATGGCGCGCCGGTCGACACGGCGCGGTTTCTCGATGACGGCCGCACGCTGGTGACGGTGGACCGCGACGGGGCGATCCGCCTGACCGACACCGAGGCGCTGGGACTTGTGCCCGCCGACCCGGATGGCGGCTTCCTATCGCGCCTGCAGGATGCGCTGTGGCAGGATTTCGGGCGTCCGCTGGGCAAGTTTGCGCTTGGCTTGATGCTGGAGCGGGGAGAGCAACTGACCGTTCGTGATTGCGGCGAATGCCCCGAGATGATTGTGGTGCCTGCAGGCAGCTTCGTGATGGGCAGCCCTGCTAGTGAAGAAGGCCGCTATGGCAACGAAGGGCCTCAGCGCACGGTGACCATCGCCGAGGCGTTTGCGGTGGGGAAGTTTGAGGTCACGTTCGCCGAATGGGACGCGTGCGTGGCGGGCGGGGGCTGCAATGGCTACCGGCCGGGTGATGCAGGCTGGGGCCGCGGCAACCGACCGGTGATCTTTGTCAGCTGGAACGATGCACAGGCTTACGTGCAATGGCTTTCGAGCAAGACGGGCAAGCGCTATCGGCTCCTGAGCGAAGGAGAGTGGGAATATTTAGCACGGGCGGGGACGACCACGCCCTACGCTTTCTCCCGGGAGGCCGCGCCGGTGAGGATCCGTGCACATAAGACCGATGCAGTGGGCAGCTTCCCTGCAAATCGTTTCGGCCTGCACGAGATGCACGGTAATGTCTGGGAGTGGCTGACGGATTGCGGCAATGAGACCTATGCAGGAGCACCCTCCGACGGCAGCGCCTGGCGTTCGGGCATCTGCTCTTTTCGGGCCCTGCGCGGCGGCGCGTGGCAATTCGATCCAAATGAGCTCCGCTCGGCGAACCGCGGCAGGAGCAATCCCACGAGCCGCTACATCAGCAACGGGTTTCGTGTGGCGAGGACACTTTAACCTCCTTCCTCCTGCTCGCCGGCGCGAGAGCGCCGGCGACAAATTTTGTGGGAGCAGGGGATCGGGGCCGGCCGGGGCCCCCGGGCTGGCGCCACGGCCTGGCGTCAGGCATTGATCGTCTCGAGCCCGAAGGGACCCACCCGGATCGCCGCCGTCGCGCAGAGGTTGAATTCGTCCAGCATCAGCACACGGCCATCGACGAAGGTCACGCGGATGTCGTAGACGCAGCCCTGCTGCACCGTCGGCTCGACGATGGCCTCGCCCAGGCCGTCGACGATGTATGCGCCCAGCAGGTCGTCGCCCCAGCAGTCGTCGGCCGTCGGCGACATCTGCACCGATGCAATCTCGACCTCGGACCAGTTGTCGATCAGGACCTCGTAGCGGCCCTGCGCCGAGGCGTTGCCAAGCGAGACCGCAAGAACGGCGGCCGCGATCATCGTTGATTTGAAATAGTTCATTGTTCAGCCCTCTCAGTTTCATCTTCACCCAGGCGACCATTCGCCGTGGCGTGATGACGAAGAGATAGGCTGCCGCTTATCCCGCTGCTGTGAGGCGGTTCACATGGGCCTTTGAGGCCCATGTGCGCTGTGGCCTCGCGCGATCACCATTGGAGCTGGTACATGGGTACGGAGGACTTGGGCTGTGCGTCGCCGTACTTCTCGCTTACGAGCGCGCGTCCGGCGGGCCAGCACTTGACGCCCGCATTCCCTATCAGGCGGACTTCGGCGGCAAATGCCTCGCTGGCTGCTGCCTCGTTCCATGGCATCTGCAGGCCGTCGTCGGCGCCGGCCAGCCGCTTCAGCCGCTTGACGTCGATGCGGCCACCTGGGCGAACCGGGCCGAAGTCGCAAACGACCCTGACGGCGGCACCCGCCTGGTCAGCCCTGTTCATGAGGTCTGCGGTCAGGTCCAGAGCTGTTTCAATGTCGTCGGTAACGTGGGCCGAGACCGCGAGGCGCGGCGTCGTCTTGGGGAAGCCGTCGGTCCATGCAGCCCGTGGCCATTTGGCCAGCGCCTTGCTCATGAATGACTTGCCGGCGCTGCCGCGCCCGGCTTCGAGGTCGGACCAGACAAAGACGACCGGTGCGTAGAGCGCCCTGTCGGCCAGCGTTTTGGGTGCGAGGCGCGGGTCGCGCTTGCGCCACGGGCAGTCGATCACCTCGACTGCGACGCCCAGCTGGCGGGCAAGGTCGATGAAGTGTGCGGTTCCGGCGATGCTCTGCGCCGGGTTGCCATCCGAAATCGCAAACAGTCTTGCTGGTGCGACAAGCTCGTCTGCCTTGAGAAGTGCCAGTCCAAGCATGTGCCGGTTGGCATGCCTGAAGCGCTCGTCATGTTCGTGCTCGGGGATGCGTGCGAGCCGCTCGTCGGCAAGTGTTCTCAGGCTTGTGGCGCGCTCCAGTTGCCGCGAGAACCTTGCCATGCCGTCGGGGGAGACGCGTCCGGTCACGCTCAGGTCTGCGAAATCGTCGCGCTGGAATGGCAGTATCACATTGATGCCGACCTGCGTGGACAGCATGGCCTCGGCCACGATGCTGTCGCCGCCAGCGCCGAGTGCGCCAAATCCCATCATTGCATTCGCTGCGCGCAACCTGGCAGTGACCTGTCGCTTGAGCTCCTTCTCGATTTCCGGTTGCAGATCCGAAGGGTTGTCCGTCTTTGGTGTCAGGTGGCCGGAATACACGATGACGGCGCCCTGCGGCAGGAGATCTGCGATCTCCTGTTCGCGCATGCCGAGTGCTGGGCCCAATCGTGTCAACTGAAGGCGGGTAGAGGCCACGGCGCCCGGAGACGCGTCGTTGGCAGCCAGCGCCTGGGCGAAGGCGGACTTTGCAGCCTCCGTGTTGCCAAGGATGAGCTCAGCCTCGCCGAGTGTTGCGAGTTCCCAGTAGTCGCTTGCCTTTCGCACGGCGGCTTTGGCCTGCCTGGCGAGCTCTGTCGCGCGGGTCGTGTTGCCTGCGATGCGGTACAGGGTTGCCGCATTGATCGCCGGAAAATAACCGTGGGTCAGCTTCCATGTGTCTTCGTAAGCGCGTGCCGCCGCCGGTGTGAGCGTGCGATCCGCTTTCCTGTGCGAACCGAGGGCCTGGTCCTTGAGGAGGCGGGCGCGACCTGACAGGACGTCCTCAAGCAGCACGCTGAGGCGCTTGGGGAGTTGGCGCTTGAACTCGGCCTCTGCGTCGGCGTCCTCTTCTTCGTCCTTGCGCTGGTTGCCGCCCCATCGGGCCAGTGATCCTGTCGCGATGGCGTGGGACAGGATCTCGCGCAAGTGTGCATTGTCCTTTGCATTGCCGATGATCTGGTCCATCAACCGCTTCGCCTCGGCGAGGCTGCCTGTTCGCACGGCTGCGAGGAAGGCGCGGTATCTGATCTCGGCGCTCTTGGGGAAATGGTCCAGCGCGTCCAGTGCCATGTTGCGTGCCCTGAAATTCTCGCCGTTTGCGATCAGGGCGTCGAGGTTCTTGAGAAAGCCATCATGGGCTGCGCGGCTTGACTCGTGTCCTGCCATCACAAGTGTTTCAAGGCGCTTCCTGTCGAGGATCTGAAGGCTGGACGGGCTGAGGCGCACCACGCCGGCGCGCTGCCACTCGCGAAGGTTTGCGTTCACGGCTTCGCGCGTCAGGCCCACCTCGTGTCCGAGATCTTCCTGCCTGATCTTCATGTCGACGCGAAGACCGCTACCTTCCTTGACGCCGGCATCCTCGCCGAGTTCCAGGAGAGCCTGCGCCAGCTGCGCCGCCTTGCTGGTTACCTTTGATGAGCTGAAACGGGTCATGACGGTTTCTGCCCGGGCCAGTGCGTCCTGGGTCAGTTTCCGCTCGACCTTTGCAAGCAGGCTGGCGTCAAGTTCGAGCAGGCGTGCGTAAGGTATGCGCACGCATCGAATGGGTTGGGGGGCAAAGCTGCTGAGTGAGCGCGGGGGAGGTACACCCATGCGGTTGCGGCGGACGAACTCAGCTTCGCCGAAGCATCCCTCGAGCACCCACAGGACCGTCACCGGGTCGACGCGCGTGGGAACGACGGCGGCGAGCCTTACGCGTTGGGGTGTGCCTTGCTGGTCCTGGAGGATCACGTAGAGTTCTTCTGCGGCGCTCCCGGCCTTGTAGATCTCGTCTTGCTTGTCGGTTACCTGGAGGCGATCGAGGAACCCTCGGATGTCCTGCTTGGTCTCAGGGTCTAGACCCAATGATTCCATCACTTGCGCACAGTCATCCGGGGTCAAACGTTTCACTGGTTCAGATCTCCTGGCAAGAGTGAGGCAAGATTGCCCTTCAAACATGGTCCCGGACAAATGAAATCGCAAGTCGTTCCGAAATACCGGCATCTTTTGGGTGGATACCCGGCCTGTGAACCGCCTCACAGCAGCTGTTCCCGGGGGCGATTACCTCTCTGTCATCACGCCACGGCGAATGGTCGGCGCGGCGGGGAAATCAATCTCAGAGGGAGTAATGAACATGAACATCATCACCAAGACGATTACCGCCGTTGCACTTGTGGCGGGCATGGCTGCCGGGGCGCAGGCGGGTTCCAACGGGTTCAGCAACCGCGTGGAAGCCCGTGACACCACGAGTTACACGATCCGGGCCTGCGGCGCGGGCAAGTGGGTCGGCATCGAAGGCGACGGGGACACGGATCTCGACTTCCACGTGACGGTCGCGGGCACGAACCGCACGATCTTCAGCGACGATGGCGAGACTGACGCCACGGTCTTCTTCCTGCCGGCGAATGCCAATGGCAGCTGCCGGGCCTACAACCTGCTCATCATCAATCTCGGTGATGTGTACAACCGGTTCCAGTTCGAAGAAGTCTGGGCCTAACAAGGCCGGGCGTTACCACCCCGTCCCGTGCGAAAGCCGGGGCGGGGTTTTTTCGTGCCTGCGTTGCATGGCAGGTGCGAATCAGTCGTTATTGGCAAGGTCGGTCATCCGGGAGGCTTTGCCCATGATGAAACTGTCCATTCCCGATGAGGCGCATCGCATGGCGCTGGCGGCGACGCTTCACCTGCCAGAGGCCGTCGTCATGTATAGCGGGCGGATCCTCGAGCATGTGTTTCGCGATGCCATGCAGGTGCTGGGCGCGGAGCCCAACCTGAATGTCTATTCGAACATCGAACGGCTGAAGGACTGGCATGGGGATGGTGTCCCTCTCCGGTTTGCGCATGCGTTGCGGGGCCTCGCCAATGACGTGCGCCATGTGCGGCGCGAGGTTCCTGTCGACGAGAGCCAGTTTGCTGCAGCGTTCGCATGGCATGTTGCCAACTGGCAGGAGGGTTGGGCGGGCCCCATCCGGGCGGAGGCGGCGCGGGATTATTCGCGCGCCTTTCACTTCATCGATGGGGATGTGCGTGCGTTTGTCGATGCGCTGGCTGTGGGCCCTGCACGGGGCATCCCGCAACTGGTCAACGCGGCGCCGGCGCGCATGCGCCAGCCCCTGCTCCTGCAGTGCCTTGCCATCGAGCAGATGATCGAGGCGCGGGACCTTGATGGGGCTGATGCCATGCTCCGTGCGGCGTCGGGGCGCGGCGAGAGCTGCCTGCGGCTTGACCAGTTGCGCATGCTGCTGCTGTCGCGGCGGGCCAAGGATCCGCAGTTGTCGCATGCGGAGAGGCTGGCGCTGGTGGATGAGGGATTGAAGCTGTTCGCGCAGCTGCTTGCGCGCCATGGCGATGAAGACGAGACGCTGGGCATCGGTGCGGGCCTGCACAAGTTTCGCTGGCAGACCTGGTCGTCGATGACCGTGGGTGCGTCGCGTGGCGAGACGCTTGCGCAGGCCGATCTTGAGGCCATGCGGCGGTACTATCGGCGCGGCTGGCGCAATTCCCAGCGCAGCAACGCGTATCTGGGCATCAATGTCGCCTTTGCGGCCCTGATGACGGGAGACCTTGGCGAGATGCAAGCCACCGCGCAGGAGGTGCAGGTCCTGCTTGATGAAAGAAGGCAGCGGCGACTGGTGCTGGTCCTCGGGACGGGTGCGCCCCATGCCGCCACCTACTGGGACATGGCCACGGATGCCGAGGCGCTGCTGTACCTTGGCCGTGTCGCGGAAGCGGATGCCGCCTATTCCCAGGCCGTGCATGCTTTTCCCCGCGAGGAAGGATCCCACCTCATAGCGAGGCGCCAAAGGGACACGGTGGTGCGTGCGCTCGAAGGCTTGCGCCGGCCGGCGGCCTGAGGCTTTTCCTGTCCCTATTTCCTGACCTGAGGTTGGCCAGACATGCGCCGGAGCATGTCGGCGAGGTTGGTGCCGCCGGGCGCGGGCGGGAGGATTCTTGACGGGCGCTTCAGCCAGAGGGCACCTGCAACCAGGATGGTCGTCACCACGGCGGCCGCAATCGCGCCTGAGGTTGGTATCGGCGCCTTGAATTCGAGGTCCGTCAGCAGGCGGTCGACGAACTGGTAGGGCAGCCAGCCGCTGAGCACGGCGCTTCCCAGCAGGCTCAGGCGGAAATAGCGCTGATCCCGCTCGTGTTGATCGCGCGCGCGCCGGGTTTCGCGTGCGTCCGCGAGGTAGCCGGTGATGTCGGCGGTGATCGCGTTGAGTTCGGCCAGCAGCCGCTCGGTGCCGTAGGCCTTGCGCCACGCAGCAAGGAAGGCGTTATGCATCGACAGATAGCTGATGTCGGGAAAGCGGAACAGGAGCCTGAAGAGGAGGGCCTTCTCGCGCAACGCCACCAGATGCCGTTCGCTGCTGCCGCTGGCATTGTCCGGCAAGCGGCGCAGGGTGGCGGAGGTCGCGCAGTCGATCAGGAAGGCCTGCTCGTGCAGGGCCAGGATCGAGATCGGCAAATAGGTGCGGCGAAAGCCATTGGTCCGGTACTGGGCCAGCATCGGGGGGAGGGCTTCGTCAGCGGCGGCGGGGGCGCCTTGCCGTTCTGCGGGTCCGAGGATCGTTGCTGCGCCCTCGAGCGCCACCGCATGGCGAACCGTGTTGAAGTCCGACACGTGGATCACGGTCGCCAGGTCGTCGGCCGTTTCGTAATCGCAGGCATACTGGCGGGCGAGATGCACGCCGAGGCGGTCCCGTGCTGCCACGCTTGTCGCGCCGGCAAGGCGCAGGAACGTATGCGTGGTCGCACGCCCGGAGACCTGCGTGTTGTCGTTGCCACCCAGCACGAGGCGTCGCATCAGCTGGCCCAGCGAGAAGGGGGGGCTGAGGTCGCTGCTGCCGACGCGCGCGCGCCACACCGCTTCATGCAGGCGCCCGAGGGCGATCTGGACCTCGAGGATCTCGATCGCCGAAAGGGCAAGGTCGTCCTCGCGCGAGACAACATAGCCGGTATCGAGCACGCCATGCCCCGTTGCAAAGAGCGTCAGCATTACCTCGCTGATGGTGATGACATAGGTTGATGGCGCAATGCCGTTCGCCCTCAGACGTGCTTCGGCAGCCGGACGCAGCTCGAGGCACACATGCTTGCGGGCCGCCGGAATGGTCGGCGAATCCTCGGCATTGAGGTTTGCGTCCGCCAGAAAGCGTAATGCCTCGTCGGTCAGTGCCCACACGGTGCAGAGGAGTTCACGCCGGCCGTTGAGAAGGTCGCTGGCATGGGCCACGAATTCATCAGCGCGATGATTGCCGGGCGGCAGGCGTTTCCAGACCTGTTTGCCGGCGTACCGGCCTTTCAACGCGGCGAGCTGGTCTTCGGGTATGCCGGGTGGGCGCTTCGTTGCATCCTCGACGTCGAGCAGGTTACCCAGGCGCATGCGCGCGGGGCCGTCGACGTGGTTGACGCCGTCGATCTCGTAGAGCACGTGGATTTCGTGCTCTGCGACGGTTGTTGGCAGGATGGCGCGCAGGTCTGGGTGCATGGCGTGGTCCGGCAAGTGCGACAGGGTAGGATGCCGGATGTCGTCCGGGAATGGCGGTATTCGGTTTATCAACACCTTGGTGCGATGGGGTGGGGTCCGACCAGGGTCATTGCAGGGGCTGACGCATCTTGCAAGTTGGGTGTTCATGGTTGGCACATGCGCTCATGTGTAAGCTGTCGTCGCCCCCGCAAACGATGGCAACCCGTATTCGCCGCATGGGCCTGCCACGCCGCGATGCGCAGGCGCATCTCTGCGGCCGAGAGTGTCGCCGCCCGCACCCGATCTCGCATCGAGCGCAGGCGGTTGCGGAAGCGGGCCACATTCTCGTCAGGCAGCGCCCGCCCTCCACCGGCATGCAGCACGAAACCCAGGAACGTGGCCGGCGCCTTAGTCGGTGCAATGAAGGTCTTTCGCGGATGCAGTTTCAGGCGTCGCCCTTCGAGAAAGCGGCCGATGTCCTCTTGCCATCTCGCGAGAGTGCTTTCGTCATCGGCGAACAGGGCGAAGTCATCGACATAGCGCACGTAAGGCGCGCCCAGCACCTCGGTGCAGAAGTGATCCAGCGGATCGAGATACAGATTGGCAAAGAACTGGCTGGTGAGGTTTCCGATCGGCAGGCCACGCCGCCGCTCGAACGGCGTGAACAGCGTATCGCCCGGAAAATGTACGTTGACCTGTTCCTGTGGATTGGAGGCATCGACAATGTGGTCAAGCAGCCAGAGCGTCTGTGCACACCTAATCCGCCGTCGAAACGCACGCTTCAGGACCGCATGGTCGATCGCTGGAAAATAGCGATAGATGTCACAGCGCAGCACATGCGCGTGCCTGTCGCGATAGCGTTCATAGGCAGAAATCGCCCGATGGGTACCCCGGCCCTTGCGGTTGGCATAGCTGTGGTCGATGAAGCCACGCGCGAACAGCGGTTCGACCACCGCGCACAGCGCATGATGCACCACCCGGTCCCGGAAGGGGGCGGCCGACACCATGCGCGGCTTGGGGTCCTTTACCTCTATGGTGACATAGCGACCGGGCCTGTAAGTGGCATCGAGAAGTTCCCGCTCAAGGCGCAGGCACTCGCTCTCAAGCCCCGCCATGAAGGCGGCCGCACCCGGCTTGCGCCGCTTGCCACGCACGGCCTTCAGTGCGGCGCGGCGCAGGGCACCGAAACAGGCGATGGTCCCGAACAGCCCGTCATGGCGTCGTGGCATGGGCTGCATTCATGTTGCGCCACGCGCCGATGCAGCGCCCGATGGCGTCAAGTTCGCGCGCGGCGTATTCATAGCGCCGTTCGTCAATATGCCTGAGGTCGAACGCCAGTCGCATGAAGTGGCGCAACTTTTCGATCTCGAGATTGGCCCGCCTCAGGGCCGTGTCGCGGTTGCGGTCATAGGTGGCCTCGATCAGCCTCTCCAGCACATCGATGGCGCAGGACTGGATGCGGTCACCCAGCAGGAATTTCTGCGAGCGGGGAAATTTCTGCACCGTCGGGATCAGCCAGCGCAGGAACACATTCATGGCCTCGAGCGCGGGCCCTACGCGTCGGCGCTGGCTCTCGGCCGCGCTCATGCTGCTCCAGCCAATGCGCCCGGCCACCGTCCCCGGCACGCGGCCGGGCAGGACGGCAACCGGGCTTGGCGGCGCACCCGCACGGGCCACGCCTTCTCATCATGACCGACCCTGGACGCACTCTCTTGCTCGCCCGCAGCGTCCGTGAACGCCGCGGTTCTGGCGCTGAGCGTGCTCGCCACACGAAACCCGTTGTTGTTGTTGCGGTTCGTGGGATTGTTCCTGTTGCGGTTCGCCGAGCGGAGGTTCTGTGGGTTGTTGTTCCACGTGCCGCCGCGCAGGACCCGACGAGAGCAGTCGCCCGAGCGCCGAGCACTGCCGTCAGAGGGGGCCCCCGCATAGCTGTCGTTCCAGCAATCCTCCGTCCACTCAAAAAGATTGCCGTGCATGTCGTGGAGGCCAAAGACGTTTGCCGGGAAACTGCCCACTGGCGCGGTGTTCACCCAGCGATCACGGCCTTCGGCGTGGCCATCGCAGCACTCATCTGTGCCGTAGTTTGCAAAATTGTGGCTGGCGGTGTTACCCCATGGGTAGGCGGTTGTTGTCCCGGCCCGGGCTGCGTACTCCCACTCTGCCTCGGTCAGGAGGCGGTAGTCCTCGCCTGTCAGTGCTGATAGCCATGCGACATAGGCCTGCGCATCCTTCCACGAGACGCTGGCCACTGGCTCGAGACCGTCACCCCCTCCGGTTCCCGTCTCGCAGCCGCCCAAGCGGACGCAATGGCGCCATTGTTCGGCCGTGACCTCGAAGCGGGAGACGGCAAAGGGACGTGCGATGGTGACCTCGTGTTGCGGGCCCTCGTCTGGAGATCGTCCCACCTCGGTGTCGGGGCTTCCCATCATGAAGGTTCCGGCCGGAATGATCACCATCTCCGGGCATTGTTCCGAGTAGCCCTTGCGGCTGGTGCCGGGTTCGCCGGTGATGTCGCCGCAGTCGAGGAAGCTGTCGCCGGGCTTCAGCGTGGCGAGCTCGGCTGCCGATTTGGCATCGACGTAGCGCCACTGGAACCAGACGCGCGACAGGGCCTGCTCGTTGATGTAGGCCACAAGGCCTGCGATCACCAGCACCAGCAGTGCGCCGACGGATGCCTGCAGGCGCTGGCGGTTGCGGTTGGCGCGGGTGGCGGCACTGCGGCTCTGGGAAATGTAGTCGTCGAGTTCCTTGCTGAGGTCGGCGGCATGCGTGCGCTGCCATTTGACGGCGAGGTCGAGGTCGAGGCCCATGAGCAGGGTCTTGTGACGCTCGGCCGGCGGGGACTTGGCGTGAAGCTGCTGGCGGACATCGCTTTCGGCCTTCCAGACGAGGAAGTCGCGTTCACGCTCGAGCCATTCGGCAAGCCTGTTCCACGAGCGCAGCAGGACCTCGTGCGCCACCCAGGCCTTCGACACGCCGTCCTTTGTGCCGGTGACGAGCAGGCGCATCTCGGGGCCGGCGAGTTCCTCGGCCAGTGCCCATGCGGCTCGGCCCTGCGGGGTCGTATCATCGCGGATCAGTTCGGCCCGCACGGGTTCACCGATGCGGGGCACCTGTGCGAGGCTAAGGCAGAACAGGCGGCGGACGGCGTCGACCTTGCCGGGGTTTTCCGACAGGAAGCGTTCGGCCCTGTACTTGAACGCGGCGCCAACCTGAATGATTTCGGGGTGGTCGGATATGCGCAGCACGCCATCGCCGCGGCTGCGCATGCGCTGCCAGAGGTCGCGGAACAGGTCGGCGAGCAGGGGCAGGATGTCGAGCTGGCGGCCGGCGGAGCGCACGATGTGTTCGACGATGGTCGGGTTCTCGAAGCGCGCGCGCAGGACGCGTGCGGGCTCGGCCAGCACGCGGGTGAGCTGGGCCTCGCCCAGCGGGGCGACATCGAACTTGCGGGCGAGGGGCAGGAGATGCTCGTTGGCCTGGAGGGCGCCGTAATAGTCGGCGCGCAGGCTGGTCATCACCGTCAGGCGCGCGGGCATGGCGCGGATGGCCTCGGCCAGCAATTGCGAGAAGCGCAGACGGTCGGGCTCGGCCGTGCGGGTGTAGAGTTCCTCGCCCTGGTCGAGATAGATCATGTAACGCGGCGGCGGGGTCTGGAGGCGGGGCTCGGCCTTCAGGGTGGCGTCGGTCGCGTTGATGAGGTCGACAATCGAGTAGGGTGCCTCGCCGCTGGCTGCCCTGAGATGGGAGACCCATTGCCTGCGCCGGGCGGTGTAGTCGGGATTTGTCGGGTCGATCTGCCACAGTTCGAGGAACTGCGCGACGAGGGCCTCGAAGGGGTCGTTGCCGGGCGTCATGGTGAGGAAGGCCCACTGGCGGCTGTCGGCAAGGCGCGCGGGCCATGGCTTGCCTTCGGGCGCGCGCATGGCCTTGAGGGCGCCGAGCACGCCGGCCTTGGCGAGGCTTGACTTGCCAACGCCGGAATTGCCGATCAGCGTGAGCAGCTGTCCTGGCGCTTCGGCGATGGCATCAAGGATGCCGGCGGTCTCGGCCTCGCGTCCGAAGAAGAAGTCGGAGTCCTGCTCGTCGAGCGACTGGAGGCCCCGATAGGGATCGACCAGGCGCCAGGGTTCGACGGGGGCCTGCTCGTCGCTGTCGGACAGCGCCGCGATGATCCTGGCCAGCGGCTCCGGTGCCGATGGTTCCGGGGACATGACCCAGTGGAGCTGTGTCAGGCCGGGAAGGTTTGCGACGACCTCGCGCGCGGGGTCGACCAGGATGACCGGGAGCAGAATGAACCTGTCATCGCGGGTCTTGCGGTCGCGTGCCTCGTAGTATTCGAATTTCTGCCAGTCGCCAGCCCTCGAGGCGACGAGGATGATGAAGGCGTCGCATTCCTGGATGTGCTTCGAGAGTGCCGGCTGCCAGAGGTGCCCATAGCGCAGGCTGGTCTCGTCGAAGAAAACCTTCGCATCGGGGCGTGTGGCCTCGAGCGCTGTCTTCAGCGCCCGTGCCTTGTCCCGGTCGGGTGTGTGGTAGCTGAGGAATATCCGCAAGGTGGGCGGTCCGCGTGCTGCAAATGCGTCATGGACTTGTAGCAGAGGCCTGTGTGGCGTGGAAGCCCGGCGCCTGCGCGCGCGGCGCGTTGTGAACCGCTTCACAGCACGCCCGGTCGGGAGGCGGCACAACACAGGGGTCGGCACGCATCGAGCGAATCGCCCGGCAGAAAGGAGATCAACATGAAAGACAGCAAGTTTACGTATGTCGAGCTGTTCCTGGCTGTGACGTTTGCACTGCCGCTTGTGCTGGCGGTTGCCAACGACTCGTTCTTCGCCTGACGCTTGACTGCGGACGCGGTGTAGCAGGACCCCCTTGCCCCCTCCTCCCCTCGGGGGGCCTGCTGCACCCACCTGCTGTCGTGAGACCGTTTCCTGCTCAAACCCTGATTGTTACTGAGCGGCGCCGAAGGGCGCCGTTTTGCCATGCGTGGCGCGCGTGTGCGGGACAAGCCGCACCCGGGATCGCCTGGCGCGGCTTGTGCAGGGCTGCATCGACCTTGCGGCCATGCTCAGTTCACCGTCTGGGCGGGCTCGCGAAGGGCGGTGCGGAAACTTCCTGCCGCGTGGATGAGCATCTCGAAGTAGCGCATGAGCTGGCTTGCGGTGAAGGTGCCGCCGTCGAGGAACTCGATGCTGGCGCAGGCGTCGAGGTGGCGCGGCAGCACCGTCACCTTCGCGCTCTTGCAGATGCGGTTCACCTCGCTGGCAGTGCGATAGGCGGCGTCGAGCTGCTCCTGCGGGAACTCGCAGATGAAGGGCATGACGATCCGCACGAACTCGGGATCGTCGAGGTCGAACATGACGAGGAATTTTGCAAACTGGTGCTCGACGAACAGGTCCCAGGTCTTGGACACGCGGTCAAAGCGGGGTGACTGGACAAAGAGGCCCTCTGCCTGCAGGGCGCTGCGGAACTGCTCGACGGTGCCATAGAGACGATCCCGTGTGTCTTCCTTCAACATGTGTGCTCCGTTCGTGGATTTTTCCGGCGGGAGGCCAGACCAGGAGCATTGGTGCGAAGTCCGTTCGCCTGCTGTGAAGCCGCTCACACGCGATGGTCGCGGCTGTTGTCGCGGGGTGGGACTGCCCGCCTGCGTGCGGCGAGTGAAGTGGTCCACAGCGATGGTTTTCCGGGGCGTGCAGCTTGCGGGCAGATCAACCGGCACTCCCGCCGGTGCTGCACGAAAGGATTGCCAACATGTCCCGCAAGAACCCCTTCCATCGCGGAATGGTCATGAGCCTTGTACTGCTCTTCGTCCTGCTGCGTTATTTCGTCTTCGCCTCCCAGCTTGCGTATGCGAGCACGCCTGTTTCCAGCCTGATGCGCGAGACGGTCGCCGGCCGCGCGCAGGCCTTGCTGGCCGACGAGATCGAGCCGTACTTCAATCTTGTCCTCTATGTCGACAAGTCAGAGGGACAGGGCACGAGCCAGACGATGTTCGTGTTCCATGTTTCCGACGACGGGACGTATCACGAGCTCGCGCGCTGGCGGGTGTCGACGGGCCTTGGGGCCGCCGACACGCCGGCCGGCATCTATACCTTCAATGCGGATCGGCTCTATCGGTCGTGGCACTCTCGCCAGTTCAACGTGCCGCTGCCTTGGGCGACGTTCCTTGACGCCAGCTTCAACGGACGGGCGACGGGACTTGCCACGCACGGGACCACCGAGGTGGACCGCCTGGGCAACCGCGCCTCGCATGGATGCGTGCGCCTTCATTCCGACAATGCGCGGGCCCTGCAGGAGCTGATCCGCGCCTCGGGCCTCGCGCAGATCCCTGTGCTTGCCTATGACACGCGTGCGCGCCGGACCAACGAGGCAGGGCTGCCGGCGTATTCCGCTGACGGAGAAATCCGCACCAAGCGCGGCTATCGCGCGGTGCTGATCATCGATGGTGCTGCGGGGGATCTGGTGACGGCCTGATTGTCCGTCAATCCCGTGCCAGGCCTCCGGCGCGAGGGGCCTGGCACTTTGCCGTGCTATAAGTTGTCGGATGGTATGGCGGCGAGAGCTGTGAGCTGGCGCAGTACCATCCGCACAGACCTGTACCGCCTGCTCGGTGTTGGGTGCAGGCACTTCCACAGAAGCTCGGCAACATCCGGGTGCCGGATAAGTTCGAAGTGACGTTGGCTATCGAAGAGCCGCCGTCCTGCCCTGAGCCCTTCGATCCACGTTCCGGGTACTGGCGGTGGAAGGCTGCCGGTCAGCATCTCGTGGAGCACCACGCCCAATGCATAGATGTCGGCTTCAACGGTCAGGGGTTTGCCCATCTGCTGTTCCGGCGCTGCATAACCGGGTGTATGCGCGCGGGCGTGCTCGCGTGAGGCGGCTGCGTTGCCGATCAAAGTTTCAAAGTCAATGAGGACTGGGGAGCCCTTGTGGATGATGATGTTGTCGGGTTTCAGGTCGCAGTGGACGAACCCTGATGCATGCAGTGCGTCGAGGCCGTTGCAGATGCCGCGGCCAATATCAATCCACGACTCGCGCATTTCCCCGGATCCGAGGCCCTGCCGCAACGGCGGTCCCTCGATGAAGTCGCTGACGATGTGGCAGGCGCCGTCTCGGTCCAGGAACATGCCGTGCACCCTGCAGAGGTTCGGGTGCAGGATACCGGACATGATCGAAAGCTCTCGCCTTGCGTTCTCGAGCAGCCGGGTTCGTTGTTCGTGATTGAACCGGTCCGGTGCCACGAACTTCTTGATTGCAACGTCGTTTCCGGTCAACAGGTCGTACGCCCTGTTGACGGGGCCGTTCCGTCCATTTGCTATCACGGATCGATGGATGTAGCGCGTTGCGGCTGCGTGACTGTCGTGGTTCCAGGCCAGTGTGGCCTGTTCTGCTGCAGGCCTCACGTCGCCTCGCCCTGCCAGCAATGATACAAGCTCATCCCGCGGGCATGGCAGGTTGCGGCGCATCGCATGCGCCAGGCCGACAGAAAGATGCTGGCTGGCGGCTGCGTGGTCGCCTGACATGTCGGCAGCGCGCGAGAGAAGCCGGCGTATCTCGATTTCGCGTGCCACCAGCTCGTCCGATGCATAGGCTCTGAGTACCTCCCCGGCGTTCTCAAGCGCACCAGCTGGATTGCCTGCTGCGAGGGCTACCTCTGCGGCAACATGCAGGTATTCGTATCTTTCGAACCTTCCGAGGCGCTGCTGCATGTCTTCCAGCTCGGCCAGCATTGCCTGGGCGTCGAGCAGGTTGCGTTCTGCGAGGAGGATGCGTGTCTGTTCGATGCGGGTCAGGAACTGCAGGCGTGGAGATGGTTGAACTTCTTCAATCTCCTGAAGCAGCTTTTGCGCCTTTGGAATGAGGCCGAGCCGCACGGCGCATTGCAGCGCAACCACCTTTGCCCGGCAATGCTCAATCAAAGGCATTCTGGCGTTTGCGATTGCCAGTGCATTGTCCAGAAGCGTAAATGCTGCATTGTAGTCGAGCAATTCCATATGCAGCCGGGCGGTATCGCAAAGAATGCGTGCGAGCAGGTCGGTGTAGTTTTCCCGTGCCGCGATGCTTGTGCCGATCGAGAACCAGCGATGGGCTTGCAGTGTGTCACTCTTCCAGTACCACACAATGCCAAGATGCAACGCAGAGATACACTGGCTCCGCCGGTCGTCCAGCCGGCTGAATGCCTCGTAGCAGTGGCTGAGCTTGTCGAGCGCCGATGCCGCCTTGTGTTCACGATAGTCGAGTATGCCGGAAAGAAGATGCACTCCAAGCGAGGACACGGTGTCCGACTGGCTGTCATGTTTCCTCAGTCGCTCGCGCAGGGCTGCGGGCTCGGCTGCGGCGAGGAGATCCTGATAGATCGCCTCAAGGTCCTGGTCGGCGAGGGCGGTTCGTTGCACATGTCCCCCGGGTGTCATGCTGGCCATTGCCCGCGTAGCCTTTCATGCGCTCGTCAGTGCTACAAGCTGGCGCAGGGTCATGGGTGTCAGGGAGAAGACGGTGCGGTCTCGAATTCATATATCGCAAACCTTGCAAGGCTCGGGGGGCTGTCGGTGCCGGGTTCGCCTTGCTCCGGCGTGCTGGCCAGCACGATCACCTCGGTTGGGTCTCCCTTGGTGATTGCGCCGAGGTTCCTGAAGGTTGATGCCTGCATCGGGCCCGGAGATGAGACTTGAGTGACAGCTTCTTGTCCGGCCATGATCGCGGTGCTTATCGGAACGCTGGAGTATCCGAACAGGGCATATGACTTTCCTTCCTGAACTACTATTGAGATCGAGCGCGCAGCCATTGTCGTACCGAGATATTGGACCGCTTCGCCAAGGGGTTCGTTCTTCAGGTCTACCAACTTCTTCGCGTCGGGGTGTCGCGATAGAAATTCCCGCTCAAGGCTTGCAACCTCCTTTTCCGGTGCGCGAAGGAGGTTCAGTTTCGCCTCGGAGAGAATCTTGCTGATTACTCCTGCCAATCGCTCGCGGTCGTCAGCACTCTTTCCGAGGTCCAGCAACAAGTCACTTCGCTGGGCGAAGTTGACAAGTGCTGCGGAGGGAGATCGCTTCCTTTCGACTTTGCCCTCTCGGTTGACGTCTACCCTGGCGTTGATATTGCCTGCGTTCAGCAGGGCGACCACGCGTCCGGTCCGGTCAAAGATCGGGCTTCCGCTCGCGCCGCCTGTCGCAGGGATTGAGTGCTGGACGAGGTACTTCTCGAATTTGTCTGCACCCGACATGAAGAAGCTTGTAAGGGCTGTCATCGAACCCTTCTGGACCGTGGGCTCCGGCTTGGTCTCGTCCGTTCCGATAAGCTCTTCTGCAGGATAGCCAATCAACATCAGCGGTTCGGCCGTGCTCAGTGATGGCGCGTCCTTGGGAGATGCAAGTGTCACGGTGGTTTCAAGTCGTTTGGGGTCATCGACGCGCATGATGGCAACGTCGTAGGACGGCGCGAAGCTGATGGGCCGGGCGAGATAGGTGGCCTGCAAAGTCTGTACACTGTCGGCGAAGTCGCTGAACAGCTGCCAGCCTGGATGAAACTCGACGCTGGTTATCGTCAGTGGAGTACCGCCACCGACGGGGATCGCAAGAAGCTGGGCCCCTGCCTCGTCGGCGTAGGCCTTCAACTCGGCGACATGTGCATTGGTTGCAAGCACCTTGCCTGCAGCAGGATGGTCGATGGCGAAGGCCGTTGCCTGGCCCTGGATCTCGCCGCTCGCAATACGCATGGCGACGAGATAGACGGCTGCTTTGTTCTGCTTGACGATTTCCTGAGCCGTCTGATCTTCAATGGTTGCGCGGATCGCACGCTCGGTCACGATGCGCTGCTTTTCCTGAAACACGCCCAGGAACAACAAACCCGTCAGAAGGAGTATGCCGCCTGCAGTTGCGGCCATTGCCAACTTGGTGACCCGTACACCGAGGATGCGAATACCCTTTCCGGGTGCTCCGCCTGCAGGTGCGTTGTCTCGTGTTCGCGGCATGTTCGACGCGATGTCGGGGCGTGTCGCCCTGATACGGAGCGCTGGACCATCGGGTCGTCCCAGGCGCAGCAGGTCATCGCTTGTCAGTTCGTCCCCCGAGAAAAGGGCGAGGCCGTTGCGATACACCGGCTTTGTCTCTGTTATCTCGAACCTGTAGGCCCCTGTCGCGCGGCTCAACGAAATCCCGAAGTGTTTCCGGCTTATGTCCGTGTGTTCATCCGGCAGGCTGATATCGCAGGCCACATCACGTCCAACCGTGACAGAGTCCTGATAGTCGTCGAAGGTCTTGTCCGGGTGATCCGCTGCGGGGCGGTCGGCGTGTCCCAGGTACCAGACTTTTAGTCCCATGATGGTGCTCTCCGGACGATGTCGAGGCTTTGACCGTACTGCATTTGAACTGTTTCGTAAATGTCAATGACGCGGCCTTCTCTCCTTTTGCTCTGACCCGGCACTCTGAGGTCACTCTGCCGGTGTCGGTGGGTGGTTTGGGTGCGCACCCCCAAGTGTGAACCGGTTCACAACGTGTGGGACGCCGACCTGTGATCTTCGTTCCATCAGGGTCCGGCGGTGGGCGCCGTGGCTGATGATGATCCGGGCAGGAAACCTGTCCGGTTAAACGGCAAACAGGCGCTCCGATGCGGGCGCGGGGCTGGGGGATGTTGTTCCTCGGCCATCACAAAGGAGATACACGACATGATCATCGAGCGTTTTGACAACCTGAATGCGAAGGTTCCCGAGAAGCTGGGTTGGATTGACGAGCATTCCGCGCATGAAGTGTCCTTCAATGTCATGCCCGGAAAGCAGGTCCGGGAAACCTGCACGATCAGGGGCTATGAGGTGGGGGATGGTTTTGCCCGGGCGTACTTCACGCGGGATTACATGAGCCAGATGCGGAATTCGCCGGACCACTACATCATCCTGACGGCGCAGGTTCAGTGGCAGAAGCTCTGCTATGTCTATCTTTGCTGGCGCTTCGGTCTTCCCTACGATCCCGAGGGGCGGGAAGTGATGAAGATCTGGGCGACCGACATTTCCTGCAAGATGACTGCGCTGGTTGGAGACAAGGATACGACCCAGGACTGGGTGGTCAACAGGCTGCGGTTTCGCGGTGTGAGGAACCAGCTTGGGCGCATCGATGTTGATGCCGTTACGTTCACACCTGGCCGTGAAATCATCGTGCGGGGTATTGCAGCTGCATATCTTGCGCCGGACCTCTATGCGCAGTGCGAGGTGCTGGGCCATGAACGATAGTTCGTTTGTTCCGTTTGTCCTGCTGACGGGTGCGGTGGCTGCGAGTGCAGCCACCTATCTCCAGAGGAACCGGTCGTACAAGGTCCATGTCGGCGGAAATCCCGGCATCGGCCGGCCTTCAGCTGCCCTTGGGCTGTCCTACGTGCTTGGCTCGGTCATCGTGTTGGCATGCATTCCGATCGGGCTGTTCGTTGATACGCCCGTCTGGTTTGACCTTCATGACAACATCTTGGTGGAGTGGGGTGGTGCGCTTGTCTGCGTGCTTGGTGTTGCCTGCTTTCTTGCTGCCGTGCGTGCGCTGGGCGTCAATTATGCGCCCAACTATGATAGCCGGATGCCGCACAAGCTCGTGGCTA
This sequence comes from Alphaproteobacteria bacterium, assembly GCA_040381215.1. Lineage (GTDB taxonomy): Bacteria > Pseudomonadota > Alphaproteobacteria > Micropepsales > Micropepsaceae > SZUA-430. Next base: position 31,830 of record JBEIHO010000025.1, read on the forward strand.
CCGGTCCTTATCGTTTCGTGCGGCATCCGATCTATGTTGCCAATGTCATTGCCATCCTTGGACTTGCGATTTCAACCGGGGTGACGATCACGTTCGTGGTGGCCCTGTTCCTTGCGGTGACATATTATCGGTCGGCGTGTCTTGAAGACGTGGCGCTTGAGGCTTTGCGTAATGTTTAAGGCTGCTATCTCTCCTGCACTCCACGAGAGAAATTGCGGCTGTTGGTGCTATCCAGCAGTCGCGTGAGTTCCTCGCTGTCCGGGTTGCCGGCGAACCATGCCTGCTGCTGTGCGTGGTTCGCTGGCTGATTGTCGCTGGAAAGTTTGGACTCAGGCGCTTCTTTCAGTTCGTCGCTCGGGTGGGCTTCGGACGTTCGTGCGGTGTCACGGAGGTCTCTGGCATGTGGTCCGGGTGTGTTTGCATGCGCGCAGGGGCGACGGATGTCCTGAAAGAATTTCTTCAGTCGTCAAGCCCGGCATACGATGCCAGTGCATCGAGAATATTTCCGGGATGTCGCAGGGAGACAATCGTTTCTGCTTCCAATTCGTTGCGAATTGAGCTCGGGGTGTAACGGGTGATAACGCCCTGAAGGGCGAGGTGCTGCTCGATCTCGTCGCGCGTTTCATCCGACACCCGGGCGTTCTCCGGACCTGCAATGCATCCCACGTGCCAGTATCTGCTCTGGTCTGCGTGAATGCTTACGATTGCGGCTTCCTCGCCGAGATACTCGAAGTAGGCGTGGTGGCGGGTGACCATCCGGCGTACGTGTTTGCTCAGGCAGTTACGGAAGCGCCGGCCCGTTGTGATCATGTCCTGTTCGGTGGTGATCGGGCGAAGCTGTTGGGTGCCCGGGATGGGCATCGGCGCGAGGCATGCGCTGTCCACAGCGGCAACAAGCATGCGAAAGAGGCCCTGTGCTGATGTGGCGCGCTCGAGCCTGTCGGCGAGGGCGTCACGGGCTCGTGCGGGATCGGGCGCCCGGAGAGTTGCGCTCGTCACCACCGCTGCCAGCAATCTGAACTCCTCGCGTGTGTTCAGGATGGTCATGATGCGGTGGCGCCTCAATTCGGGAGGTGCCACCTGCAACGCGTAAAGCTGAGTTGGGTTGATCGTTCGCATGTGGCGCAGCGTGCTTGCGGTTTCGTCGTTTCGGCGCAGGATGCTGCAGAGGGTCGCGTAGTCGGAAGCTGCCATGGCGGTGTCTCCGAGTTTCTTCAGTGCCTCGGACAGGCCCAGCGGAGGAGCGGGTACGAGGGCGGCAATGAGGCGACCCGCCGACCAGGTGGCGAGGGCGTCGCCGAGGTCCATGTCTGCCGGGAAATGATCCCGGGTTTCCAGCGACAAGATCAGTTGAATGAGGTGCCGACGCGCGGCATTCGCTGCAAGATAGGGTGCATGCGGACGCGGGAAGACCCGCGCGACAGCGCCCGCGTGGTCACCGGCCGCGGCCTGGAGTGCTGCGTTCGGCGTACAATTGGGCTCGCCACGTGCGGTGGTCGAAGGAAGCTGGTTGGCAGACATGTTCCACATCCGTTGTTCCTGGCCATGACGGGCCCGGGACCGGATGTGGCGTGGTCGTTCACATCCGGACGCTCGTAGCGCCGTCTAGGCCTAGAGGGCCTGATAAACGCCCTCTCGTTGGATTTGTGGATGTGAAGGTCATGCGTTGAGGCAGCTCTGGATTTTGGTTCTGGGCTTGGAGTCAATATTGCCCGAAGGCGATGGGTGTTTACGGGATGATTGTGGCGGAAATCAAGCCGTGGTTGCCCAATGTTCCATTAAGTCATTTCAACCGTGACTGCTTTCTGGGAAGGGAGGGTCAGTATCACGAGAGGGGCTGCAGGCGATCGCGGCAGCGTCCGACATCCTGTGCAGACGCCTGAGAGCCAACCAACCCTTGTGCGTCGCCAGCGCCTCGGCCTGAAACCGGATCAATCCTGCTGTCGCGTCTTTCCTGACCGCTGGGCATGGTCGCGTCAACGCTCTTGCGCGCGGGACCCGTCACGGCAACGAGGTTGTTGCATCCGGGGTTCAGGTTGGCGTTGAACTTTAGCCGTTTTTGTCGCTGGAGGTCTTTCCGTCCTCCAGTGGCGCTTGCTGGTATCTCTCCCACACGCCTCGAAAGAAATCCCGGTTGGTGATCCCATCGAGGAGCCTCATGAGCTCCTCGCCATCCGGCTTGCCGGCGAACCAGGCTTGCGCCTGTGCATGAGCCTTTGCGGTGGTGATGAGCCCGGGCTCGCGCTGCCTGGGACTGTTCCACTCGCAATGGATGCGCAGGGCGGCGCGGGCGAGCCGCATGATCCTGGCGCGGGCCTTGAAGGGTTGCCGCCCGTCCGAGGCCGTTTCCAGCAAGCGCTGGAAGGTGCCCTCAAGGAACTCTGACGGCTCCATCGAACGGTCCGGGAAGGAAACCAGAAGTTCATTTGCATCCAGCGGCAGGCCATTTGCATCCTGCGATGGCAGCTCGTCTGTGTTCTCCGCTTTCGGCTGTTCCGTTGCTCGAGCATCCATGAGAAACCTGTTGGGGTCCGGATACTTTTCCGGCGACAGCATCTGCGTCTCCCCCCGCGAGAGATTAATGTCTTTGGACAGCAGGAGGGCGTTTCCATCCAGCATCTCTATGGCCCAAGGACGCTCCATCCACATTGCGGGTACGCCGAGCATGAGTGTGCGTCCCGGCCTGCACGCCAATGTTTTGACCATGCCGCCCGACAGAGACTCGAGGCCCGTCAAACCGAGTCGTCCGCCCCGATGCGCTGCAAGGGCGGTGGTTGTGCTCTCGGATATGGCTGTGACGCTTGGCAGCTGCAAGTCTCCGCGAACCTTGCTGAGGGCTTTAGCCGCCTCGGTGGTCAGGGTGTGCACCGCGTCGAGCCACAGGCTGCCTTCGTGTGCTGACAAGGCCTCTGCCAGCTCGGCTGGCATCCCGGTCAGCGCCTCGAACCGGAGGAAGCCCTTGTGCTGCGACAGGGCCCGGGCCGCAGGTTCCGACAGGTGCTTCAGGGCTTCGAACGTCAGGCGACCCCGAAAGCCTGCGAGCGCACGCGCCGATGGTTCGTCGAGCCTTGTCAGGTCATCGAAGTGCAGATCGCACTGCCAATGCCGGGCGATTGTCTCTGCCAGGGCGAGCGGCAGTTCACGCAGGCCTGTCAGGCAAAGCTTGCCCTCACGCGCTGACATTGATTGCGCCGCACCCTCCAACAAGTTTGCCCTCCCGTTGAGCATGAGGACGCCCTCGTGCGCTGCAAGTCCGCGAGCTGACGCCTCCGACAGTTGCTCGAGGCCCTCGAGTGAAAGGCGACCGCTGTGCCTGGCCAACGCTTCGGCGGCCGTTGCTGACAGGTCGGCTATGCCGTCCAGGTAGAGGTCTGCCCTGCAGTGCCCCAGGGCCTCTGCCGCATCGTCGGACAGTTGCGCAAGCCCCGAGAGATGGAGCGGGTAGTAACGCATCATGAATTCCCAGGCTACGTCACCGTCGAGATCGGTCAGGCCGTTGAGGTAAAGTTCGCGCCCGCACCTTGTAAGGGCATAGGCGGTTTCAGGTGTGACGCGCTCGAGGCCGCACAGATGAAGATCCTGCCAGCGAGGACGAAGGCGTGAGAAGGCAGAGGCAGCATCCGGCGACAGGCTCTTCAATCCGTTCAGATGCAGGCTCGGACCTAGCCTGGAGATACACTCTGCAACCTCAGTGTCGAGATCGACCAGACCGTTGAGATGAAGGTTGCACCCATCAAACTGGGCGAGACCTTTCGCGGCCTCTGGTGCGATGGTCATGAGACCGTCGAGATGCAGTCCATGACTTGTCTGGGCCAGAATTCTCGCCTGCTCCGGCGACAATTCCGTCAAGCTGTTTGTCAGGGCGATCCATTGTCGCGGCTCTCTCTCCGACAGGCGTTTCGCCTCTGGGAGGCTGATGGCGGGGAGGGGGCGGCCTGGCTCGTCCGTTGGCTCGGTCCTTGCCTCGATCTTTGCTTCAGCCTTGCTGTCGGTGCTGTGCGTCGTGGTATGCGGCGTGATACGACGTCTTGTCAGCGCGTTCAGTCTTCGCGCCGATGCGTGAACCAGACGGGCAAGCATGCCGCGACGTGCCATCTTGTTGGCTCCGTTCGTTAAGTGGCTCGGCATTCGACCGGGCCCGGAGGGGCGCGCGAATCGCGTGAACTCGTGGTTGGAAGTGTAACTGCATTGAGCTGTTCTCGATCATGACTTGTTTTTCATGGCGGCTGGGCAGAGACGAGTTTCCGGCGTCGATTGGCTGGCCGGGAGCCACGGACGGCTTAAATTCCGGGCCTCGGGCGCTAAGGTGCCCTGTTTTCTTTTCGGAATTCCCTGTTCGATCGGGCAGGGAATTTGCACCGGTTGATGGCTGTGCTCCGGGGAATCCCTAGGTCCAGAAAGCGCCAAAATGCCGGCTATACGCGCATGTTCGCTGTTTAGTAGCCCGTATCAGCGAATTTTCCCTGCTCGTGGGGCAGCTTGCACCTGCGGGACCTGCCGACACAGCCACCCAACACCTCCCGCCATGCTCCGATCCCTGATGAGCGCCGAAAGGTGCGGGGTCGTGCGGGGTTTTGCGGGGTGGGGTGCCGGGCGACGGGGACAGGGTGCATCGTTCCGGGGACATGCGGGCGGGCCTGCTCCGCGGCCCGCGATGGTGGGTCCAATTTCCGTGAGGTGGGCTCGGGAGCCGCTGCCGGTTTCAGGCGGTGAGGCCGAGCAGGTGGCGCTGTTTCGTCCACGAGAGCGGCGGTCCGAGGCGGATGATGCGCTCGAGTGTGAGGGCGGGCGGGTTGCGCCCTTCGAGGATCGCCTTCTGGATATCAGGGGCGAGGGTTGAGAGCCTTATCGTCTCGCGAATGCGGCGACGGTCGATGCCTGACTGTTTCGCGATCGCATCCAATGTGTCGGCGCTTCCCTGCTCGATCATCTCGCGCCAGCGATGGGCGCGCACGAGGGCAAGGGCCAGGGGGGACATGCTGCTCGACGGGGTGGGCGACCAGTCGTGGCTTGTCCAGTTCTCGAGCCTGCGCACACCACCACGACGCTGCAGCTTGCCGGGGATGGTGACGGTCGTGCCGTTCTCGGCTTTCGTCGATTGCGTGCCCTCGGGCAGGCGCGTGAGGTCAGGCATGATCGTGTTGGTCGCAAGCTCGATCGTGCATGCGGCCTGCGAGATGACCACGCGCTTCACATGGTTGCGGATGAAGGCGGAGAGCCTGATGCGATCGGGCGTGTTCCTGCCGTCGCGGGTTTCTGCGTCCGGGATGGCGGCCCCCAGACAGCGCAGGACCATATCCTCGACCATCACGGCGGGTACGCGGGGGAGCGAGCCTTTCGCCTCGGGGCGATGCTGCAGGATCGCCTGGCTCACATAATAGCAAAGGCCGCGGCGTCCATGCCGGTATGTCGACTGGGGTGTCATGCGGTTGCTGCGGTCGTCGAAGATAAGCCCGGAGAGGAGGGCCGTCGACTCCGTCGTCTGGCGCCGCACATGTGCGATCACATTGTGGTCGAGGACGGATTGGACTTTGTTGAACAATGCCTCGTCGATAATGGGCTCATGCTGCCCCGGCCAGGCCTTGCCCTTGTGCAATGTCAGGCCGACATAGACCTTGTTCCTCAGGAGATAACGCAGCGCGCCCACGAACCATCGCCCGCCACGTGCCCGCACGCCATCGGCCCCCACGCGGCCCTTGGTCGTGATGCCACGGGCATCGAGATCACGGGCGAGGGCCCCGATGGCGCGCAACTCCAGATATCGCCGAAAAATGTAACGGACTGTCTCGGACTCGTCCCGATTGATCACCAGTCTTCGGTCCCGCACGTCATAGCCCAGAGGCGGGTTGCCGCCCATGAAGATGCCGCGGGCCTTTGAGGCCGCAAACTTGTCCCGGATGCGCTCGGCCGTTACCTCGCGCTCGAATTGGGCAAAGGAGAGAAGCACGTTCAGGGTCAGGCGGCCCATGGAGGTCGTCGTGTTGAAGGATTGGGTGACCGAGACAAAGGTCACGCCCCGCTTCTCGAAGCGTTCCACGATCTTGGCAAAGTCGGCGAGTGATCGCGTCAGGCGGTCGATCTTGTAGACCACCACGCAATCGATGCGCCCGTCGTCGATGTCGGCCAGAAGCCGTGCCAGGGCCGGGCGCTCCATCGTGCCGCCTGAGAAGCCTCCGTCATCATAATGCGGGGGATGGAGTTTCCAGCCCTCGCCTGTCTGGCTCTTCACATAGGCAACACAGGCCTCGCGCTGGGCATCCAGCGAGTTGAAGGCCTGGTCGAGGCCTTCCTCGGTCGACTTGCGGGTATAGATGGCGCAGCGCATCGAACGCGGGCCGCTCACGCCGTGCCCCCAAGGGTCTTCTTCAGCTGCCAGGCCTCGAGCCCGAAGAAGCGCGGGCCCGAGACATGGCTTCCCGCGATGTGGCGCGCGACGGCTGTCAGGGAGCCAAAGCGCCGGTCGCGATACTCGAAGCCGTCACCCAGCACCAGAACGCGGTGCACGACCCCGCGCAGCTCGCGCACGAGCACGGTGCCGGGGCGCAGGCTCACAAGGGGCAGGGTCTCGCCGCTGCCAGCCTTGCGCCTTCCATCGGCGCGCATCAGCGCCCTCAGGCGAACATGCGTCTCCCGATCCAGATCGCCATGGGCCTCGACCTGCAGGCGCCAGGCGAGCAGGCGGCGCAGAAGGTCGGCCGAGGCCACATCGGGCAGGCGCTTGCGGTAGCGCTTGCGCCAGAGGCTGCGGAGATCATCGATGCCCATGTCCTCGATGCGCGCGAGCAGGGCCTCGAGCGGGTCAGACGTTCCCGCTGCCCGGGCCGTTGGAGACCCGGGCGCTACACGATCCCTCGAACGTGCCATGGCCTGCATCCCGTCACTTCGCGATGCGATAGCGGCGCACGCCATCGATCTTGTCGCTTGCAATCTCAAGGCCTAGCTTCTTTCGCACCTGGCCCGAGATCGCGCCGCGCACGCTGTGGGCCTGCCAGCCGGTGGCGGCCATCATCTCCTCGATCGAGGCGCCGCCCCGGGCCCGGAGCAGGGTGATCAACGTATCGATCTTCGATGTCGACCCAGGCTTTGATGAGGTGGGGAGCGGAGCCTCGGTGCGCGTTCGCTTTGCTTCCGATCCAGGCTGCGCCTGTACCTGTTCCGGCACCGCCTGCTTCCTGCTCTTCGCTGTCGATGCCTTCTGCGCCGCCGGGGCGGCCTTCGCCTGCTTCTTCGTTATGGTGTCCCTCGCAAGGTTGCGCCGGCCTCAGTGCCGTCACGAGGGCAAGCCCCGGGAGGCTCAAGGCGCGCTGCGGGGCTGGCGCGATACATGCTTGCGGTGGGGGGGAAGTCCAGTGGGATTACCAGTCTTGGTCCGAGGGTGGGGGAGCCGCGTGCCCTTGTGGCGGGTTTCACCCGTGAGTCGCACAGGTTTAATCCAGCGCTAGTCTCGAGATCGTTAGTTGCGACCGGTTCAAATCTTGATCTAGGCGTATGGTGTCAGGTGTCGAATGAGCACGTTGCCTCAGAACCTGGAGCATTTTGCCGATGCAAAATTTCCTTACTCAGTCGGCGAAACACGCATCAGCCAGCCTGATGCAGCCTTCCCAATGAGATTGTGCCAATCCCCGACTGTAGACCCCTCTTCTTGCATATTCCTCGATTGTGGTGCGGCCTTTCTGGCAAAACTCTTTCGTTGCGCGTACTTGCCCCTTCAGAGGGCTTATGCGAGCTAACCGTTCCTCCGCAACTTCGCAGGCATTAGCCACTTGAGCAATACTCAGAATCGGAAAGCTGTCCGAGAGTTTCAGCGCGTCCGCGCGGAACTGACGAGCATTACTCGAGCCGAAAAAGTCTCTTGAGGTTCCAGCGCATCGATCGAGTACTCTATCCGCGTTTGCAAAACCCAGTTGTGCCGTGACTTCGTCAATTTTTTCGTAGAAAAAATTTTCACCTCTCGCCTTTATCAGTCTCATCCTTCCGACCGAAAATCCACGGCGAGATAAAGTCTGTTCCAGAATAGCCATTCGGCGGGCCTCGTCGCCGAGCAGTTTTAGTATGAACGTTTCATCAAAATCTCGGTCTCGAACGCTTACAATTGCAATGGATTGCCCGGCTGTAAACTTACAACTTGCGGAAGCGAGCTGCGTTGCCAACTCATCCTCTGTCAGCTGGTCGATCTCGGCCTGTTGTTGATCGACGACGGCTGCATCGCTGGGATCTTTGTTATCGGTTTGTCGAGAGTGCATGAGGCCCGCGACGATCACGAAGAGTAGTCCTAATCCCGTCAAGAATAAAGGCCACGACAGCCATCCGGCACGCACCGCAAGCCACAGGGCTATCAGGGTCATGATAACAATGAGGCCGCTGATGGTAGCGGTGTTTTGCGAGCTCTTTGAGCTCTTATTCTCATGAGTATCTGTTTCGATCGGTTGATCGCTGTCGTTGTCATGGATATCGACTGCGCGCTTAGTATTTTCCTCCGTGATGTCCGTATCGGTCGGGCAACGGAACAATGTCCACCGTCGGGTTGACGAACTCGCGTCCTGTTCCCGTCGGTCTTGGGGGCGCGCGTCGTACGTCTCATCGAGTAAGGCGACCGTTTCCGTTTCAACGGTGGTCTCATCAAGTTTTTTGACGGTTGCGCAGGATATCTCATCGCTGCGTGGCCTAAATGTGCAAACTTCTCGCAAGCTCGGTCTTACGCTGTGTCGAAGGAGTGTTCCTTCGTCACTGTCAGGGACGCTCCAAGTTCCATCGGGCTTGCGTTCCCGATAGCGCCATAATCCATCCGTTGCAAAGCTTTCTGTGAATCGATCGCATCGCTTGTTCTCCGACCATGTGCCGTCGAGGCGCCACCAATCGAAGCCCTCTGGAAGTAGGCTGTAGACATCGCCCGATCCCGTGGCGGTCTGTGTTGCGAATTTCTTGATGTATGGTTGGAGGTCTTCGTCTTTTGTGCTCAGACGGGCTCGCAAAGCCAAGAGCTGTGGTTCGGTTTGCGAGCCTGAGATCGCGAACATGCCGTGTATAGGTGAGGTTCCACGGGGTAGGCCTTCCAGTGTTCCCGCACCTTCAAGGCCTGCGGGCGTCTCAAACTCGAGGACGTCGTGATCGATTGTCGTCAAAACGTCAGCCGGATACGGGCTGAATTCAAAATGAGACGCAGGTATGTCTCCGATGCCAGCGACTTTTCTCGCGAACTCCCAGCGCAGTGGGAACATCCTTGCGATGATTTTTGCCACAGTAAATCGTCCAGAGGTTCCTCCGTTGATTAATTCTAACGTGATAGCATGTGAGTTTCCTGTTGCTTGGCCAGAGGAGCTTATGCCTTCGGGAGTGAAGGGAGCAGGCTGGACAGTCAGGAAGCGCCCTGCCGATCCGGAACGTCCCCAACAGTGCCAGCCGCGGGGCGCCAGCGTCAGCGGCCCATTAGTTGTTCCATACACCGACAGGCGCCGGGCAATGTCCCTGGGCAGTCGCAGCTTAACTGTCCGATTTGCAGGCGGTGGTGTCGCTGACGTGTCGGTCATGCCTAGGAAGGGGCAGCCAACAAAGAGCACTTCGGATATTTCTCCCATTGCTGGCCGGGGGATCAAGAGGTCTTCTTGTGTGTCATCCTGTAGGTAACTGTAGTCGATCCATCCTCGTGCCTCGGGCGCTATCACGCGGCACCAAACGTCACCTGCCCAGTTACCGCAGTCTCGAAGACGAATGCCGTTTGCACCTTTCGGCAACCAGAAAAGTTCTTTTGCGTCGGCAGTTGGCTGCTCCCGAATGACAACCCCATCGCCTTCGGCTTGCGGCAGGGTTTCATAGATTGGAGCCTTCTCAGAGAGCTTGAAAAATTTCTTCTGTGCCCACCCGCTTCTTTCAGGGACAACGACAAAGCACCATTGGGCCTGGTCATGGCGTCCTGAGTTTAACACCGTGCACTCTAGGACAAAAACTGAGGTTCCGTTCCGGAGCAATGCCAAGCTGGATCCTGTGGCCCCTGGTTCCTGGTGAATGGCAATTTGGCTTCCAGGCGCGACATTCGACACGATTTGGGCGTCCATCGCTGTGGCCTGTAGAGACCCAAAAAGCAAAAAGATTAACGTTGCCAGTAACCGCACTGAGTAACCCCAACCAAATTGATTTTAGACTAGCTGCCTTGTCGTATCTTCTGCAATCCAGGCTTACGTTTTATTTGCTGTTTTTGATGCGCATCGTGACGATCTTGTTCAAAGTAGCGGCGAAAGTTATTTTTCATTGCCGCTCTTGAGCAAGTCAGGCGGTAATGTTTCTCCTCAGAGGAGTATCTTTGAACAGGTTGAAGTTTGCAGAAATCTGTCTGCAGCCGCTGGTGACAGGGTCGACCGAGCAGTATCCCGCTTCACCGCGACAGCAGTCGAGTGATATGGGAAGTAACTACTTGCTCGGGTTCAAGGTGCGCGCTGTGATCGCTGGTGCGAGTGCAGCGGATCTAAACCCGCCGTTACCCTGCAATTCCATAGAAAAGAACCTAACGGAAAACGGACGGGCTCAAGAGGGGGCGTTCATGCATTTTGCCTTGATCTCTGTTGGGCATGTCTCCCGCGCGCGGCGGGAACCAATCGATGTAGCTTCTAGCCGTCACCAGAGATTCATTGTTAGCGCAGACATCATTTTCTTGTAGCCAGAGCCATTGCGCCGGGAGTCAGGACCGACATTGTACTTGTGATCACCGCCGCTGATGCCACACGGGCTGACGTGAGGACTTCTTAGGCTGGTAAATCCATGCAAATGGCGACGGTACATGCACTGGGATTCTCTTCAGCTGAGCCGCACGCGAACGCGCCAAAGGTTGCCGCCTCCCCACTATCCCGCGCCCCCAGAGCATGTCCCCGATATCTCCCACGACCACCCTGTTGCGCCTTCGGCTGTCCATGTGGGCGAGGTATTGGGCGAGGGCGTCGACCTGATCGTCGTGGCGGGCGTGGGGAAACTGGAGGAGTTCGCGGCGGAACTCCTCGAGCCAGGGGGCTTGCCGGGGAAGCAGGACATCGCCGCGCTCGATGACGGCGGTCTGGCACACGAAGCGGGAGACCTTGTCGCCCTCGGGGACGAAGGGGATGGGGCGCAGCGGCGGCGTGCCATGCAAGCTCTGGGCGAGGGATGAGCTGTCGCCCTTTCGAAGTGGACTCACAGTTGCGAGGGTGGTCTCAGGTTGGTAGCAGGTACGTCCGACGTCCTTTAGGCGTTTGTGTATTGTATTTTATTGGCGCGCAGCGGATCGTTTGCGACCGCTCGTGACGCCGATGAATTCATCTGTTAGCTCCAGGGACTTCTTTAATGCTTTCGCATTTCAGGCTTAAGAGTGAGTTTGTCTTATGGATCGCATCTATGGGAGTTTTGGCATGTTTTGGTCGAAGAGAACGAAAAGATTGAATCGGGTCATTCAAAGCTTGAATGAGCTTGGGGAAGCACTCACCGATGCTGAGTGCAGATGCACCAGCTTGGATGATAGTCGGGAAGTGCGAAAACTTACGGAAGAAATCAAGACCGCTCGGCGGGCTAGCGTAGAGTTGTCAAGGGAGTTGAAGCAGCTCACAGCCGAGTTGCAAAGTTCTCTGGAAAATTTCCGGGACGAAAGTAAGAAGGGATACATCGACGCAAAAGAACTTCTCGAGGAAATCAATACGGCTATTGACGGCCTGAAAGGTTAGCGGTCTGGTTCTGGCTCTCTCACACTCTTTGTTTTTTTCCGCTTTGAAATGTATCTGTTCTTTGCCTCGCTGGTGGTGTCTGTGTCATCCCCCTACCATCCCCCGCCCCCAGAGGATGTCCCCGATATCTCCCACCACGACCCTGTTGCGCCTGCGGCTGTCCATGTGTGCGAGGTATTGGGAGAGGGCGTCGACCTGGTCGTCGTGGCGGGCGTTGGGGAACTGGAGGAGTTCGCGGCGGAACTCCTCGAGCCAGGGGGCTTGCCGGGGAAGCAGGACATCCCCGCGCTCGATGACGGCGGTCTGGCAGACGAAGCGGGAGACCTTGTCGCCCTCGGGGGCGAAGGGAATGGGGCGCAGCGGCGTCGTGCGGCGCAGGTCCTGGATCAGGGATGAACC
>JBEIHO010000026.1:0-42179 GCA_040381215.1 Alphaproteobacteria bacterium
CAGGAGCCGCAGGCGATCGAGGCGACACGGCGCGCCATCGACGCGTTCGACAATTTCGCACTGACAGCGCTCCACCCGGCGATCACGATCTCGGGCTCGGCCATACTGGGCCTCGCCTTTGGACGAGGTCTGCTGGATGCAGACGCGCTCATGAGCCTCTCGCGTATCGACGAGGACTACCAGGCCGAGCGCTGGGGCGAGGATGCAGAGGCGGCAGCCGTAAGGAAAAACAGGCAGGACGAGCTTGCGCTGGCCGCGAGGATCCTGGCCCTTTTGCAGGGTTGAGCTTGGCGAAAGTCCCGGAAAACCGGGATTTTCTGCATTGCACACGCTTGTGAACTATGCAGATTAGCAATCATGAGTCAGGCCCGTCCTGGGCCGGCTGGGGATCACGACGATGCAGGAAATCATCCGCGAACTCGAGCGCCGCCGTGCGGCAGCCCACCTTGGTGGGGGCCAGAAACGCATCGACGCGCAGCATGCAAGGGGCAAGCTGACAGCCCGGGAACGCCTCGAGATCCTCCTCGACGAGGGCTCCTTCGAGGAATTCGACACCTTCGTGGAGCACCGCTCGACCGACTTCGGCATGGAGGCCAGCCGCATCCCGGGCGATGGCGTGGTGACGGGCTGGGGCACGATCAACGGTCGCCTCGTTTATCTCTTCGTCAAGGACTTCACCGTATTCGGCGGCTCGCTCTCCGCCGCCCACGCCCAGAAGATCGTCAAGATCCAGCAGATGGCCCTGCGCAACGGTGCGCCGGTCATCGGTGTCTTCGACGCCGGCGGTGCCCGCATCCAGGAGGGCGTCGACGCGCTGGCCGGCTATGGCGAGGTTTTCGCCAACAACGTTCTGGCATCCGGCGTCATTCCGCAGATCAGCATCATCATGGGCCCCTGCGCGGGTGGTGACGTCTACTCGCCCGCCATGACCGATTTCATCTTCATGGTGCGCGACACGTCCTACATGTTCGTGACCGGCCCCGACGTCGTGAAGACCGTGACGAACGAGGTTGTCTCGGCCGAGGAACTGGGTGGCGCGAAGATCCACACCACCAAGTCGTCGATCGCCGATGGCGCCTACGACAACGATATCGAATGCCTGCTGCAGATGCGCCGGCTCATCGACTTCCTGCCGACGTCCAATCGCGAGCAGCCGCCCACCTGGCCCTCGTTCCAGGACGTCGACAAGGATGACGTATCGCTCGACACGCTGATCCCGTCCAACCCGAACAAGCCCTACGACATGAAGGAGCTGATCCTGAAGGTTGCCGACGAGGGCGATTTCTTCGAGATCCAGGAAAATTTCGCGAAGAACATCATCACGGGATTTGGCCGCATCGAGGGCATGACGGTGGGCTTCGTCGCCAACCAGCCCATGGTGCTGGCCGGCGTACTCGACAGTGACGCCAGCCGCAAGGCTGCCCGCTTTGTCCGCTTCTGCGACTGCTTCAACATCCCGCTCGTGACCTTCGTGGACGTCCCGGGCTTCCTGCCCGGCACCGCGCAGGAATATGGCGGGCTGATCAAGCACGGCGCCAAGCTGCTGTTCGCCTTCACCGAGGCCACCGTCCCGAAGATCACCTGCATCACGCGCAAGGCCTTCGGTGGCGCCTACGACGTCATGGCCTCCAAGCACATGCGTGCCGACATCAACTATGCCTGGCCGACCGCACAGATCGCGGTGATGGGCGCCAAGGGCGCCGTCGAGATCATTTTCCGCGCCGACATCAACGATCCGGGCAAGATCGCCGAGCGCACGCGCGAATACGAAGAGCGCTTCCTGAACCCCTTCGTGGCGGCGCAGCGTGGCTATCTCGACGAAGTCATCCTGCCCCACAGCACGCGTCGCCGCATCGCACGCGGCCTGCGCTCGCTGCGCAACAAGCGCGTCGAGATGCCATGGAAGAAGCACGACAACATTCCTCTTTGATGGATTGCTCGAAAAAATGCTGAAACTTGAGATGAGATCTACGGCGATTGCGCTGGTCATGGCGGCCGGGATCGCGTGCACGCCCCTCGACAAGGGGACGCCCGGCGCGGTCACGCAGGACTATCCCGGCCTGCCGGAAACCCATGCAACCATCAACGCCGAAGACTTCGCTGCGCGCGTGAAGGCGCTGTCGGACGACCGTTTCGGCGGTCGCGGTCCGGGCACCGTTCAGGGCGAGGCGGCCGCCGCATGGATCGCCGATGAAATGAAGCGCATCGGCCTCGAACCGGGCAACAACGGCAGCTATTTCCAGCCCGTGCCCAGCGTGGCGATCGAACTCGACCAGGCCGCATCCTCCTTCGAGATCGCTGGCCCCAAGGGCACGCGCCGCCTCAAGTCCGGCGATGAAGTCGCCTTCTGGACCCCGCGCTTCGATCGGACCGAGCAGGCCGTCTCGGGGTCCGACCTCGTCTTTGTCGGCTACGGCGTGAACGCGCCCGAGTACAAGTGGAATGACTTTGACGGCATCGACGTGAAGGGCAAGACCATCGTCCTTCTCATCAACGATCCCGGCTTCATCACCAAGGATGAGACGCTCTTCAAGGGGCGCGCCATGACCTATTACGGGCGCTGGACCTACAAGTTCGAGGAAGCCGCACGCCGCGGTGCCGCCGCCGTCATCATCGTGCACGAGACCGAACCCGCCGCCTATGGCTGGCAGGTGGTACGCAACTCGAACACGGGCTCGAAGTCCTATCTTGACGGCGCTGATGGCAACGCTGACCGCGCCGTGGTCCATTCCTGGGTCACGAGCGAAGTGGCCAGGGAGCTCTTCGCCAGCGCCGGCCTCAACTACGATGACTTGCGCCTGGCCGCGAACAAGCGCGGCTTCAAGTCCGTGCCGATGACCGGCCTCAAGCTGAACGCCCGGACGGTCTCGACGATCGAGAAGCTCACGACCCGCAATGTCGTCGGCGTTCTCAAGGGGCGCAAGAAGCCGGACGAGTACGTCCTTTACATGGGGCATTGGGACCATATCGGCGTGAAGCCCGACGTTCCTGGTGATGACAAGATCCACAATGGCGCCGTCGACAACGCGACCGGCATCGCCGCCATCCTGGAAATGGCAGAAGCCTTCACCAAGGCGCCGCAGGCGCCGCGTCGATCGGTGATGTTCGCGGCTGTTACGCTGGAAGAGCAGGGCCTCCTGGGTTCGGAGTACCTGGCCCGGAACCCGGTCGTTCCTGTCAATCGGATCGTGGCTGGTCTGAATTTCGATGGCGTCGGTCCCGCCGGCCCCGCACGCGACATGACGGTTGTCGGGTCGGGCGCATCCGATCTCGAGCCCATCCTTGGGCGCATCCTCAAGAAGCAGGGTCGCTACATGTCCCCGGATCCTGAACCGGAGAAGGGATCTTTCTATCGCTCGGACCACATCAGCCTCGCGAAGGTGGGCGTACCCATGCTCTATGCAGGAGCTGGTGCCGATCTCGTCGAAGGCGGTCGCGAGGCAGGACTTGCACTGCGTCAGGATTACACGAAGAAGCGCTATCACCAGCCATCGGACGAGTTCGACGCGGCCTGGGACCTGCGTGGGCCCGTGCTGACCATGCAGACGATGCACGAGATGGGCTACCGCCTCGCTAATTCCAGGCAGTGGCCGAAATGGTACCGCTCGAATGAGTTCCGCAGCATCCGGGAGCGCAGCCTGAAGTCACGGCATTAGGCAGCAGGAAGAAAACCTTGATCCGGCCGCCCCTCTCGCGGGGGCGCCGGACGACATCGGGCAGGCAAAAATGTTCAAGAAGATACTGATAGCGAACCGGGGCGAAATCGCGTGTCGCGTCATCAAGACGGCGCGCCGCATGGGTATCAAGACGGTAGCGGTCTATTCCGAGGCAGACGCCGCCGCCCTTCACGTGGACATGGCCGACGAGGCTGTCTTCATTGGTCCGCCCGCATCGGCGCAGTCCTACCTGGTGATCGAGCGGATCGTGGAGGCCTGCAAGAAGACCGGCGCCGAGGCCGTGCATCCCGGTTACGGCTTCCTGTCCGAGCGCGAGGCCTTCGCCGACGCGCTTGCTGCCAACGGCATCGCCTTCATCGGTCCCAACAAGCACGCCATCGCGGCGATGGGCGACAAGATCGAATCCAAGAAGCTCGCCGCCAAGGCCAGGGTCACGACGGTTCCGGGTTACATCGGCGAAATCAAGGATCTGAAGGAAGCCCAGCGCATCGCCGCCGAGATCGGCTACCCCGTCATGGTCAAGGCTTCGGCCGGCGGCGGTGGCAAGGGACTGCGCATCGTGTACGCCGAGGCCGAACTGGCCCAGGCGATACAGAGCTCGCAGAACGAGGCCAAGGCATCTTTCGGCGATGACCGGCTCTTCATCGAGAAATACGTGACCGAACCGCGGCACATCGAGATCCAGGTCCTCGGCGACAAGCATGGCAACGTGATCCATCTGGGCGAGCGCGAGTGTTCGATCCAGCGCCGTCACCAGAAAGTCATCGAGGAGGCGCCTTCGCCCTTCCTCGACGAGAAGACCCGCGCGGCGATGGGTGCGCAGGCCGTGGCACTGGCCAAGGCCGTGAACTACGAGAGCGCCGGCACCGTCGAGTTCATCGTCGACAAGGACCGCAATTTCTATTTCCTCGAGATGAACACCCGCCTGCAGGTTGAACATCCTGTCACCGAATTGATCACCGGCTTCGACCTGGTCGAGCAGATGATCCGTGTGGCCGCCGGCGAGAAACTGTCGATCCGCCAGGAAGACGTGAAGCTCAAGGGATGGGCCGTCGAAAGCCGCATCTACGCCGAAGACCCGTATCGCAATTTCCTGCCCTCGACCGGGCGCCTCGTGCGCTACCGTCCACCGGTCGAAACAACGGCAAACGGCAAGACCATCCGCAACGACACGGGCGTGTTCGAAGGCGGCGAGATCTCGATCTACTACGACCCCATGATTGCCAAGCTCTGCACGCACGCCACCACGCGCGAGCAGGCGATCGACCTGATGGCTGACGCGCTCGACCAGTTCCACATTGACGGCATCCGCCACAACATCGCCTTCTTGCAGGCCGTGATGATGCACCCGCGCTTCCGTTCGGGCCGCTTGTCCACCAACTTCATCGCCGAGGAATTCAAGGGCGGCTTTGAAGGCGCTGACCTGACCCCCGAGCTGAAGGATCGCATGGCGGCGGTGGCGGTGTTCATGCACCTGCGCGATGAAGAGCGCAGGCGGCGCATCAGCGGCCAGCTCAACGGCGCCACGGCCATCGGCAAGGAATGGACCGTCGGCATCAACAACCAGGACGCGGTGCCCGTCCGCACCATGACCGAAGGACGCGACGTCGTGGCCGTCAGGCTGGGCGAGGGCAAGTTCTCGCGCATGGTTGAAGTCGAGAGCGCCTGGAAGCCGGGCGAGCAGGTCTTCCTCGGCGAAGTCGCCGGCCAGGCGCTGGCCATGCAGGTGTCGCGCAAGTCCGACCAGTACCGCCTGATGCATCGTGGCGCGACCGCCACCATAAGCGTCCGCCGTCCGCGCATCGCGGCCCTCGCGGCGCACATGATCGAGAAGCCGCCAGCCGACACATCAAAGCAGCTCCTTTGCCCGATGCCTGGCCTGGTGATTTCGATCAACGCGCAGGTAGGGCAGGACGTGAAGGCCGGCGAAGTCCTCGCCGTGGTCGAGGCCATGAAGATGGAAAACGTCCTCAGGGCCGAGCGCGACGGCGTGGTCAAGCGCGTCGCAGCCAAGCCCGGTGACAGCCTGCCGGTGGATGCGGTGATCCTTGAGTTCGAGTGAGCAAACGCATTTCAGGTTGCGCATCTCGGGCCGGGTCCAGGGCGTCGGGTTTCGCGATTGGCTCGTCGGGGAAGCCAAGGCCCGGGGCCTTTCCGGCTGGGTACGCAACAGGTCGGACGGCACGGTAGAAGCGATGGTCTCCGGGGCTGATGCCGCCGTGCAGGACATGCTGCGCGCCTGCACGCAGGGACCACCGGCCTCAACCGTGTCCGGCATCGACATCAAGAACGAGAAAGAAGCGCCGTCCGCTGGCTTTGTGCGCCGTCCAACCCTCTGATCGCGGGTGACAGGGGGCATCCTCGCGGGCTAACCTGACACGCATGTCCATTGCGTAACGGAGCAAGCCCCATGAAAGCCGCCGTCCTTCGTGAAGTGAAGAAGCCCCTTTCGATCGAGGAAGTCGAGGTCAGCAAGCCCGGTCCCCACGAGGTCCTCATCCGCACGGTGGCCGCCGGCATTTGTCATTCGGACCTGCATTTTGTGGAAGGGCACTATCCCCACCCGCTCCCAGCGGTCCTCGGACACGAATCCGCCGGCGTCGTCGAGCAGGTTGGCTCCGAAGTCCGGACCGTCAAGCCGGGTGACCACGTCATCACATGTCTCTCGGCCTTTTGCGGGCACTGCGAGCATTGCGTGACGGGTTTCATGTCGCGCTGCGTCAGCCCCGACACCCGCCGCCTGAAAAGCGACAAGCCGCGCCTGGCGGCGACGTCGGGATCGATGAACCAGTACCTCAACCTGTCATCCTTCGCCGAGCAGATGCTGGTCCACGAGCACGCCTGCGTGAAGATCCGCAAGGACATGCCGCTTGACCGCGCGGCGCTGATCGGTTGCTCCGTCATGACGGGTGTGGGCGCCGTGATTCACACAAGCAAGGTCAGGCCCGGTGAAACCGTCGCCGTCATCGGCTGCGGCGGCGTCGGCCTTGCCTGCATCAACGGTGCCGCGATCGCCGGCGCTGGCCGCATCATCGCCGTCGACATGCAGGGCTCCAAGCTGAACCTCGCCAAGGAATTCGGCGCGACCGATGTTGTCAACCCCAAGGATGGCGACCCGGTGAAGCAGGTCATCGAACTGACCGGCGGCGGCGTGCACCACTCCTTCGAGGCGATCGGCCTGAAGCAGACCGCCGAGCAATCCTTCCGCATGCTCGGACGCGGCGGCACGGCCAACATCATCGGCATGATCCCGGTCGGCGTGAGCATCGAGCTTCACGGCGCCGACTTCCTCGGCGAGAAGAAGATCCAGGGCTCGCTCATGGGATCGAACCGTTTTCCGGTCGACATGCCCCGCCTCGTCGACTTCTACATGGCAGGCAAGCTCAAGCTGGACCAGATGATCTCGCGGCGCATCAAGCTTGAAGACGTCAATGAAGGCCTCGAGGAGCTCAAGCGCGGCGAGCTGGCGCGCTCCGTCATCATGTTCAGCTGACCGAACGAAAGGGGAGGCAGCCCATGACGATCCGGCTGGGCCTGTTGCGTGCAGGCGTCCTGGTTCTGGTGGCGCTGCTCCTGTCGTCCTGCGTCGCGCCGCGTCCGGGAACGCCGGCTGGCGCGACCTCCAGTCTGCAGCCGGACTATTCGTTCTGGCCTCATGATGTCAGTGACCTCCGGCCCGACCCCGGCATTCGCTATGGGGTGCTGTCCAATGGCGTGCGCTACGCAATCATGCGTGGCACGCAACCCGCCGGCGTCGTGTCGATGCGCCTGCGGATTGCCGCCGGCTCGCTGCAGGAAAACGATGACCAGCGTGGCCTTGCGCATTTCCTCGAGCATATGGCCTTCAACGGCTCGAAAAACGTACCCGAGGGTGAATTCGTCAAGCTGCTGCAGCGCAAGGGGCTGGCCTTTGGCGCACACACGAATGCCTACACCAGCACCAGTGAAACCGTATACATGCTGGAATTGCCGAAGAACACGCCCGACCTCGTCGACACGGGCGTGATGCTGTTCCGCGAGGTGGCCGAAAACCTGGTGCTCGACCAGACGGCCATCGATCGTGAAAAGGGCGTGGTTCTTGCCGAGCAGCGCTCGCGCAACACTCCCGAGTTCCGCGCCTTCGAGGCTCGCTGGAAAATCCTGTACGAAGGCCAGCGCCTTGCCGATCGATTGCCGATCGGCCTCGCCGAGACGATATCGGCGGCAACCCGCGCCAGACTGCTTGAATACTACCAGCGTAACTATCGCCCTGAACGAACCACGCTTGTCGTGGTCGGCGATATCGACGTGGCCGACATCGAGAAGAGGCTTACCCGGGGTTTTGCCGACTGGCGCGGGCAGGGCAGCGACCCGCGCGATGCCGAGATGGCGCCGCCCCGGCAACGGGGCCTGACGGGCGCAGTTTTCATCGAGAAAAACCTGCCTGAGACCGTGACCGTCAATTGGCTGGCGCCTGCCGGTCGCGAGGCTGATACTGCAGCCATCCGCATCCGCGATGCGCGCTGGTGGATGGCGACGACCATCCTCAACAGGCGCCTCGAGCGCCTGGCGCGCGGCGCCAATCCGCCCTTCATTTCAGCGTCGGTCGATTACAATCGCGAACGCGGTGTGGTGAGTTCATTCTCCCTCGCGGTTTCCTCCAGCCCCGGCGCGTGGCGAACAGCCATGGCAGCTGCCGAACAGGAGTTCCGCCGCGGCCTTCAGCATGGGTTCAGCGCCTCCGAGATCGACCGCGAACTGAAAGAGTGGCGCACGGGTCTTGAAGACGCCACCGCATCGGCCAGCACCCGCCAGTCATCCCAAATCGCCCGCACGATCCTCTCGGGCCTCGATGAGCACAACGTCGCCACGCACCCGTCCGTCGAACTGGAGCTCTTCGAAAGATACGCCCCAACCCTGACGCCAGAGGCCGTCCTTGCTGGCCTCAGGGAGGTTGCCGCCGGCGCCGGGCCCATCGTCGTCCTGTCCACCTCGCAGGACGTCCCGGGCGGCGCAGCCGCGGTCCAGACGGCCTACGAACAGAGCCTCAAGGTGCAGGTCGATCCCCCCGCCAACCGCAAGGCCCAAACGTTCCCTTATGAGCGTTTCGGCGCTGAGGGGCGCGTGGTCGAACGCAAGGCGATTGATGATCTCGGCATCACGCTCATCCGGTTCGCGAATGGCGTGCGGCTGAATTTCAAGCAGACCGACTTCAACCGCGACACCATTTCCGTGCGGGTGCGTTTCGCCGGCGGGTTCCTGACCCTGCCGCGCAACCGCGTTGGCCTTTACTGGCTCATCCCCTTTGCCTTCGGCGAAGGCGGCCTCAGCAAGCTGACGGCCGATGAACTCGACGAGGCGCTGGCGGGCCGGATCGCATCAAGCAGCGCCTTCCTCGGCGAGGATGCCTTCACCTTGCTCGGCGGAACCAATCGCCGAGACCTGAACCTGCAGCTGCAATTGCTGGCAGCCTATGCGACCGATCCCGCCTATCGCCCCGAGGGGCTCGAGCGGCAATTGGCCTCGGCTGTCGACGACATCAAGCAGTTCGCGTCGAGCCCGGGCCGCGTGCTGTCGCGCGAACTGTCGGCGTTGCTGCGATCGAATGACACGCGCTGGCGGTTCCCGACGCTGGCCAATCTCAAATCGGTGACGATGAAGGAGATCGAAACCATCCTCGCGCCGACGCTGGCCAGCGCGCCGATCGAAATCTCGATCGTGGGCGACACGACCGAGGCCGACGCCATTGCAGCCGTGGCCCGGACGTTTGGCGCCTTCGCCTCGCGGCCGACCGCCTTCGTCGCCCCTCCGGGCGCTCGAGGGGTCAGTTTCCCGCGCGACGGCGGCAAGTACCGCTTCACGCACGAGGGAGCACCGGACCAGGCCCTGGCCTATGTGGCCTGGCGCGGCCCCGGTTTCTATGCCGACCCGCGGCGAGCCCGCGTCCTGTCGCTGCTGCGCGAGGTCCTCAAGGTTCGATTGACCGAGGAGTTCCGCGAGGCCCAGGGGGCGACCTATTCGCCCAACGCCGGCTCGTCCTTCTCGAATGTGTTCCCGGAATTCGGCTTCCTGTCGGCCTCGTCCGAGACCAGGCCCGAGTTGGTGGAGGATTTCTTCCGAACCCTCGACGAAGTGGTGGCCGAGATTGCCGACGGCAAGATCACGGAGGATGCCGTGAACCGCGCCCGCACGCCGCTGGTCAAGGGACTGGAAACCTCCCGCCTGGCCAACGCATTCTGGACGGGCACCATCGCCGACCTGCAATCCGAGCCCCGGGGCATCGACGCCATCCGCTCGCAGATCCCCGACTTCACCTCGGTCACCCGCGAGGAATTGGTAGCGGCCGCACGCACCTGGCTCCGGCCGGAAGGACGTGTCGAGATCCGCATCCTGCCCGAGGCCACCCGCGGCGCGGCTCAACCAAAATGACAGGGCTTGATAATAATACAATCCTGAGGAGAATGCTGCCGGTGATCGGAAAACCGACGCTTTACGATTGCAAGCAGCCGGGCGATAGTCCCGCCGGATTTGAGTCACGGAACACATGCTGAAATTCCTGAACTGGCTGGTGACCTGGTGGAACGGCCACACCATCGGCACATGGTTGTTCACCAAGCGCCACGGCCGCCTGGTCGGCGAGGACGTATTCGGCAACGCCTACTACCAGACCGCCGACGGCAAGCGCCGCTGGGTGCTTTACAAGAACATCGCCGAGGCCTCGATGGTACCGGCGGAGTGGCACGGCTGGCTGCACCATACGCTCGACAAGCCCCCGACGGTGGAACCACCCAAGGTCAAGCCCTGGGAGCGCGAGCACAAGCCGAACCTCACGGGCACGCCGTTGGCGCACAAGCCCGCAGGAAGCATCATGGCCGGAGGGCAGCGTCCGCACGCGACCGGTGATTACGAAGCCTGGCAGCCAGAGTAGGGGGAGCAGGGTCCAAAATGCAGAACGGTTTTGTTGAAACGCTGATCGGCGCCGCCGTCGTTACCGTCGCCGCGGTCTTTTTCTACTATGGCTGGAACACGACCGAATCCGGCGCCGTGCAGGGATACGAGCTGGTAGCCAAGTTCGAACGCATTGACGGCATCAATGTCGGAACCGATGTGCGGCTGTCAGGCATCAAGATCGGCACGGTCACATCCCAGGACCTCGATGCGAAGTCCTACCGCGCGGTCGTCAAGATGAACATCAAGAACGGGATCCCGATCCCCGACGACTCCTCCGTGAAGGTCGCCAGTGAAGGCCTCCTCGGCGGCTCGTACCTTGCCGTGATGCCCGGCGCCAGCGAAACCAACATGAACCCGGGTGCCGAGTTCGACATCACGCAAGGCTCGGTCGACCTGATCACGCTGTTCGTCAAGTCGATGTCAGGCGGGGAATCGAAGCCCGCCGAGCCGGCCCCCGCACCCGGTGGTCCGGTCGAGAACCCAACCGCGTCCATGCCGTAACCAGCGGGCCATTCCGGGAACAGTGATGCGCAAGACGACGTCGATCCTCGCAGCGATCTCCCTCACTGCCGCCACGATCATTGCCGTGGCGCCGGTTCTTGCGCAGTCGGAACAGCCGCCGGTCGAAATTCCGATCCCCGATCCGGTAGAGCCGCCTCTGCCCGAAGCCGAGGTGCCGCTCGAACCTGCGCTTCCCCCGGAGGCACCGCCAGCCGTGGAGCCCATGGCGCCGCCGCCCGAGGTGATCGATCCCGAACCGTCCCGAGGCGTCGCCCCGCAGGCGCTGGGCGTGATCCTCGGCGGCATCGACAAGGTTGCCGCACGCACGGCCAAATTCGAGATCAACCTGCGCCAGCAGGTCGTCTACAACACGCTGATCATCCGCGCCTATGCATGCAAGGCGAGGCCCCCGGAGGAACCGCCCGAGTCAGCGGCATTCCTCGAGATCCTCGAGCGCAAGCCCGACGGCACGACCCAGAAGCTGTTCTCGGGCTGGATGTTCGCCTCGAGCCCGGCGTTGAACGCGCTCGAGCACCCCGTCTATGACGTCTGGGTGGTCGGCTGCAAGACGGCTCCCGCCGCCAACACATCGCCCGTTCCGCCCAATTCGTAGAAGTTCGCTGTGCCGGCGACCGCGGGCTGCAGAAGCTTGTGGTACGTCGCGCGCGTCACCTCGAGCGCACCGAACTGCAGCAGGTGACGGGTGATGAACTGCGTGTCGAGCAGCCGATAGCGCCCCGCCCGAAGCCGGGCCACAAGATGCACCAGCGCAATCTTGCTGGCGTCGGTCGCGCGGCTGAACATGCTTTCGCCAAAGAAGGCGCCACCGATCGACACGCCGTAAAGTCCCCCCACCAGTCGATCATCGTCCCAGACCTCGACGCTGTGCGCATGTCCCTGCTCGAAGAGAAGGCGATAGGACGCCGCGATCGAGGCATTGATCCACGTCTCGGGTCGGTCCTCGGCCTGCGCCGCGCAGGCGACGATCACCTGGTCGAAGGCCCGATCGACGGTCACATGAAACGACGAGGCGCGCATGGTGCGCGCCAGGCGCCTGGGCACGTGGAAGGCTGACAGGGGAATGATGCCCCGGCGCTTCGGCTCCACCCAGAAGACCTCGGGATCATCCCGGGCCTCCGACATCGGAAAAACGCCCTCCCGATAGGCCGCGAGCAGGGCCAGAGGAGAAATGACCTGAGGCCCTGTATCCTCCAATGGTGTCTCAGCCCGCTTCCTGCTGCCGCTTGAGATACTTCTCAAGCCAGTGGATCGAATAGTCGCCGTCGATGATGTCCTTTTCGTTCACCAGCGCCTGGAACAACGGGATCGTCGTCTCGATGCCATCGATCACGAACTCCGAGAGGCTGCGGCGAAGCCGCATCAGGCACTCGGTCCGGTTCTTGCCGTGGACAATCAGCTTGCCGATCAGGCTGTCGTAGTTCGGCGGGATGCGGTACCCGGAATAAGCCGCTGAATCGACCCGAACGCCAAGCCCGCCCGGGACATGGAAATCCTTGATGAGACCGGGAGACGGACGGAAAGTCTTGGCGTTTTCCGCATTGATGCGGCACTCGATGGCGTGACCGGAATAGGTAACATCCGATTGGTTGAAGCCGATCAGCCCGCCATGGGCAACCCGCAACTGTTCGCGGACCAGGTCAAGTCCCGTGATCATTTCAGTGACAGGGTGCTCGACTTGAAGGCGCGTGTTCATCTCGATGAAATAGAACTCGCCATTCTCATACAGGAACTCGATGGTTCCAACGCCCAGATAGCCGAGTTCACCGAGCGCGTCGGTCACGATCTTGCCGATCTTGTCGCGCGCCTCCGGATTGAGGGCAGGCGACCCGGCTTCCTCCCACACCTTCTGGTGCCGCCGCTGCAGCGAGCAGTCGCGCTCGCCCAGGTGCACGACCTTTCCGTCGCTGTCGGCCAGCACCTGGATCTCGATATGCCGCGGCAGCTGCAGATAGCGCTCGAGATACACTGCATCATCGCCGAAGGCGGCCTTCGCCTCGGAGCGCGCGGTCGCCAGCGCAATTGAAAGCTCACCTTCGTCGCGCGCGACCTTCATGCCGCGCCCGCCGCCGCCGGCCGCAGCCTTGACGATCAGCGGATAGCCGATTTCGGCGGCAACCTTCAGCGCTTCCTCATCGGTCGCAATCCCGCCATCCGAACCCGGCACCACGGGAATGCCCAGCCGCTTGACCGCCTTCTTGGCTTCGATCTTGTCACCCATCAGCCTGATATGGGCCGGCTTCGGACCGATGAACGTGATCCCGTGTTCTTCGATGATCTCGGCGAATTTCGCGTTTTCCGACAGGAACCCGTAGCCCGGATGCACGGCCTGCGCGCCCGTGATCTCGCAGGCAGTGACGATGGCGGGAATGTTCAGGTAGCTGTCGCGTGCCAGCGGCGGGCCGACGCAGACGCTTTCGTCGGCCATGCGCACATGCATGGCGTTCGCATCGGCTGTCGAGTGTATGGCGACAGTCTTGATCCCCATCTCATGGCATGCGCGATTGATGCGCAATGCAATCTCGCCACGATTGGCAATCAGTACCTTGTCGAACATGCGCGTGTGTACCTGCCTGGCCTATTCAACGATCATCATGGGCTCGCCGTACTCGATCGGCTGGCCGTCCGTCACGATCACGCGAACCACGCGTCCGGCGCGGGGCGCCGGGATCTGGTTCATTGTCTTCATCGCTTCGATGATGAGCAGCGTCTGGCCTTCCTTGACCGTGTCGCCGACCTTGACGAAGGGCGCGGCACCGGGCGAGGGCGCCAGATAGGCCGTCCCCACCATCGGGGACGTGACCATGCCGGCCGTCGTGACCGCAGCCTCTGCTGCGGGCGTGGCAGCCGCAGGAGCGGCATGCGGCACGCTGAACGCCTGCGGCGCCACAGCCGACACGCTGATGTTGCGCGCCACGCGCACCCGCAGGCCCGACTTCTCGATTTCGATCTCCGTCAGGCCGGTCTCCTCGAGGATTCCGGCAAGGTCACGAATGAGGCGCGCCTCGAGGGGATCGTTTGAAGTCTTGGTGTCTTTGCTCATGGATTGTCCTTTGGGGCCTTATCCGGTCAGGCGGGTCTCAGCAAAGTGGCGAGCGCCGCGAGGGCAAGCGTGTAGCCCTGGGCACCCAACCCGCAGATCACGCCGGTAACGGCAGGAGAAACATAGGAAGTATGGCGAAACGGTTCCCGTCTGTAGGGGTTCGAGATGTGCACCTCGACCGCCGGCTGGCTGAACGACTTGAGCGCATCATGAAGCGCCACGGAGGTGTGCGTATAGGCCCCCGCATTCAGAATCAATCCCGAAGCCGACAGCCGGGCTTCCTGAATCCAGTCGACGAGTTCACCCTCATGGTTGGTCTGACGGAACTCGATGGTTAAGCCGAGCGCCTGCGCCTGTGAGCGGCAATTTTCTTCAATGTCCGAAAGTGTTGTCTTCCCATAAATTTCGGGCTCACGCGTGCCCAGAAGATTGAGGTTCGGACCATTGAGGACATAGATTGGCTTGGTCATTGCGTCCGGGACCACAGATAGTGTTAACAGCGCTGGACACAGTTATAGCCGCAGTCACGGATCAGCGAAAGAACGCTCCTGCGCCGTGGTTTCCGGTTCCCGCAGTCGGTCAGGACAAAATGAGGCCAGGCCTTGTCGATGAAGATCAGGATCAACGGTAAGGAGCACGAACTCGAGGCGCCGCTTACCGTGGCACAGTTGCTGGACCATCTGGGCTTCGACCGTCGCAAGGTTGCCGTTGAACGCAACCTCGAGATTGTTCCCCGGTCGGTTCATGACAGGACGCCGCTGGTCGCGGGGGACCGGTTGGAAATCGTGAGTTTCGTAGGTGGAGGCTAGCGCAGGAGAATGCAGGACGTGAACACGCAGCAGGACAGCTGGACCGTCGCCGGCCGCACGTTTCGCTCGCGCCTCATCGTGGGCACGGGAAAGTACCGCGACTACGCGCAGAACGCCGAGGCCTTGATCGCCTCGGGGGCGGAAATCGTCACTGTCGCCCTGCGCAGGGTCAACGTCAGCGAGCCCGGCGCGCCGCGTCTCGTGGATTTCATCGACCCCGCCAGGTTCACCTATCTGCCCAACACGGCTGGTTGTTACACCGCCGAGGACGCCATCCGAACCCTGCGCCTGGCGCGTGAGGCGGGTGGCTGGAACCTGGTCAAGCTGGAAGTGCTGGGCGACCGCAAGACGCTCTACCCCGACATGATCGAGACCCTGCGCGCCACCGACGTCCTCATCAAGGATGGCTTCGACGTGATGGTCTACTGCTCCGACGACCCGCTCATGTGCAAGCGCCTCGAAGAGGCCGGGGCTGCCGCCATCATGCCGCTGGCCGCGCCGATCGGGTCCGGGCTTGGCATCCAGAACCCGGTCAACATCCGGTTGATCATCGAGGCGGCCAAGGTGCCTGTTCTGGTCGATGCGGGCGTCGGCACCGCATCCGATGCAGCGATTGCCATGGAGCTTGGCTGCGACGGCGTGCTCATGAACACCGCCATCGCCGAAGCGGGCAATCCCGTGATGATGGCGCAGGCCATGAAGGCCGCCGTCGAGGCCGGGAGGCTGGCCTACAGGGCCGGGCGCATGAAGAAAAAGCTCTACGCCGATCCGTCCTCGCCGCTGGCCGGGCTGATCTGATCAGGGTGCCTTTGCGGCCTGCTTGCGCGCCGCCACAACGGCCTCCTTCAATTCCGACATCGGCAGGGCGCCCGAATACGCGGTCTGCCCCACATAGAATGTCGGTGTCGCATCGATTCCAAGCTTTTCAGCCAGGTCGTGGTTCTTCGAGATGACCTCGGCGACCTGCGGCGACGCCATGTCGGCACCAAGCCGTGTCATGTCGACCCCCACGCTCTTGGCTGTCGCCATGATGCTGTCGGGTGTCACCTCGTCGGCCTGCATCATGGCCAGGTGGAAATCCCAGTACTTGCCCTGCTTGCTGGCAGCGATCGCGGCCCGCGAGGCCATCTCCGATTCCCGCGACAGGATCGGGAACTCCTTCATGATCAGGCGGATATTCCCGTCCGTCTTGACGAGTTGCGTCAGGTCGGGCATCAGCCGGCGGCAAGGTCCGCAGCGATAGTCGAAGAACTCGACGATCGTCAGGTCGCCCTTGGGGTTGCCAACCACGATGGCGTCCGGCCGGTTGAAAAGGTCAGCCGCATGCGTCACCGCCCCATCGCTCATGCGCGCCTTGCGCTGGTCCTTTTCCTTCTGTTCCATCCGGCGCGCCGCCTCGAAGATGACTTCCGGGTTCTCCAGCAGGTAGTTGCGGACAATCTGTTCGATATCCTGCCGGCTGCGCGCCTGCTGCGGCACGTCAGCGCCGTCACGGCTCGGCATCAGCAGGAACCAGAAAGCAAGGGAGACGATCGCCACGGCAGTAACGCCGGCGGCGAGAACGGTTTTGGTCGGTGTCATCGGGAAAGCCTGTGTTCGGGAGGGCCGTGCGCTTCAACGCCTGGCCGACTGTTTCGATTGCTCGGACTGGGCAATCGCGATGATGTCATTCGCGCGCTGCCAGTCACGTCCGTTCTCCTTGAGGCGGGGAAGGGCGCGTTGGGCGAAGCTGACGGCCTGCGCATAGCGCCTTATCGAGAAATAGCGTTCTGCAGTGGCGAGGGACGCCAGCGTGTCATCGCCCGACCGCGCGTGGGCATCGGCCAGGTAATACCAGGCCATCGCGTTCTCGGGCTCATCCCTGAGCGCGGCCTTGAGATGCTTGATGGCTTCTGGAACGCTCGCAGCCTGTTCGGTCGCGAGCAACGCCGACCCCAGGCCGATCCGCAGCAGCGGTTCGTTTGGCGCGTATTCGACGGACTGCCTGTACGCTGGAACGCCTTCACCTGGACGGCTGGACTCCACCAGCATCTGCCCGCGCAACTCCCAGAAATAGGGGTTCGTGGGTTCCTCGGAAAGCAGGCTGTCGATCTGCGGCAGGGCGCGCTCGAGGTCGGCCGCGCGGAAGAACGCCGCCGCCCGCGCATAGCGTGCAGGCTTGCTCTGGTCCGATGTGGGATAGCGGCGCAGCACCACGGTCGGCGGCTCGATGAAGCCGCGCAGCTTTGCAACCATCATCTCGTATTGTCGCTGGTCCTGCTCGGAGTCGGTCCGGTCCTTGAAGGCTGAACGATCGACCATGCTGCGCAGCGTGCTCGACCGCTCGCGTGAGAGAGGATGGGTACGAATGAACGGATCCTGCCTGGCGCCGCTCAAGGCTTCCTGGTCGGCAAACAGATCGAACACGGCCTGCATGCCGCGCGGAGATTGGCCCGTCGCCTCGAGCAGCTTCGAGCCTGCCTGGTCCGCCGCAGCCTCCTGCGTTCGGCTGTAGCTCATGAACTCGCGCTGGGCGATGGACTGGGATCCGATCAGCAGGCCCAGCCCGATATCGGGTGCACCCGCGGCAATCGCCGCCACGCCGGCCAGCATGCCGATCACCATCGGCACCTGCGCCTTGCCCATCGCATCCATGCCCCGGACAAGGTGGCCGCCCGAGATGTGGCCGGTTTCGTGCGCAATGACGCCCTTCAGTTCGTTGGGCGACTTCAGGGTCGTGATCATCCCTGTGTTGATGAACACGTTCTGCCCGCCAGCAACGAACGCGTTCAGGCTCTCGTCCTTGATGATGTAGAGGTTCACCGACTTTGCATCGAGACCTGCAGCCGTGAACAACGGCTCGCTGTAGCCCCGCAGGATCCGCTCGATCTCGGCGTCACGGATACCGGTCTTGTCGGCCGCCTGCGCCTGGAAGGCGCCCGCAAGCGACAACAGCGCCGCCACGAGGCAGCTCCGCAGGACGACAATGGTGCTTGGCCATGGCGTCATCGGGTGTCAAACTCCAGCTGGTGAGGCGCAAGCGCGATGGTCGCACGCGCCGCAAACCTGCACGTGATTGTTTCACGGTAAGGGGCGCGGCTGGGGGCGTCAATCGCATCCACATGACCTTTCATTCAGGCACGAAGATTAAACGGCTTAATTGGGGCGAAATCAGGGTCTTCCGCAAATTCCCGGAGGCAGGACAGGGTGAATGTGAAACCGTCACGACGCAGCCAGGTGGAACCCTTCAGGGTCATGGAGGTGCTTGACGCAGCCAACCGGCGGGCGCGGGCAGGGCAGGCCGTCTATCACCTGGAGGCTGGCCAGCCGTCCACCATGGCGCCGCGGATCGCCCTGGATGCCGCCGCGTCCGCCCTGAAGTCGATGACGCTGGGATATACCGAAGCGCTCGGTCAGCCCCAGCTGCGCGAGCGTATCGCGCGCCATTATGCCGAAACCTACGGCGTGACCGTGGCACCCGAGCGGGTGATCGTCACCACCGGTTCTTCCGCCGCCTTCGTCCTGGCCTTCCTGCTTGCCTTTGATGCAGGCCAGTGCCTGGCCCTGGCCAATCCCGGCTATCCCGCCTACCGCAACATTGCCCATGCGCTCGACATGCGCACGCAGCTCATCCCTTGCGGTGCAGAAAAATCCTTCCGCCTCTCGGCCAGCGACTTGTCGACGGTTCAAGCCGATGGCGTCCTGATTGCAAGCCCCTCGAACCCCTGCGGTACGGTCATGCCGGAGCAGGACATTCGCGACGTTGCCGCCCTCTGCCGCGACCGGGGCATGACATTGATCTCCGATGAGATCTATCACGGGCTGACCTATGACCGCCGCGCGCAGACGGCCCTGGCATTCGATGACGGCGCGATCGTGATCAACAGTTTCTCGAAATATTACTCGATGACCGGATGGCGCATCGGCTGGATGATCGTGCCTTCTGACCTGGTTGCGGCGGTGGAGCGTTTGACGCAGAACCTCTACATCTCGCCACCGACGATCTCGCAGGTCGCGGCGATGGCTGCGATGGATGCTCGTGATGAGCTTGAGCAGCACGTTGCCCGCTACCGGATCAACCGCGATCGCTTGCTTGATGCTTTGCACCGATGCGGGTTCCAGCGCATCGCGCCCGCCGAGGGCGCGTTTTATCTCTACGCGCAGACCTCGCCCTTCGGCCTGTCCTCGCCAGAGTTCTCGCAGCGTCTTTTGGCGGAAACGGGCGTTGCAGCGACGCCCGGTATCGACTTCGATCCGATCGACGGGGCGTCCTGGATCAGGTTTTCCTATGCAGGATCGGAGGCCGACGTAATGTCAGCCTCCGCGCACATCGTCGATTGGTGCAAAAGCCTCGCGGCCCGACGCTAGCCGTCGGCCCGCGTCTGCCACCAGCCCCGCTTCTTGGGTCCGTCCGAAACTTCCGGCTGCGCGGCAGCAGGCTCCGGCTTGGGTGCAGGCTCGGCTTTCTCGGGCTTCGCGCCGAAGCCGAAGAACGAGGCGATGGACGAGCGTCCCT
This sequence comes from Alphaproteobacteria bacterium, assembly GCA_040381215.1. Classification (GTDB taxonomy): domain Bacteria; phylum Pseudomonadota; class Alphaproteobacteria; order Micropepsales; family Micropepsaceae; genus SZUA-430. The sequence continues at coordinate 19,474 of JBEIHO010000026.1, forward strand.
CCCGCGCGTCGGCCGCACGCGGTGTCACCTCTTCCGGAACCGCAACCGCTGCCGGCTGGGACTTCGGCTCGCTGGCGCGCGGCGCGATGGGTTCTGGCGCCGCGCCATGCAACCGTTCATGACCGCCATCAGCAGGCCAATCCACGGCTTCCAGTGCCTCGGCCGGTGTCGGCAGGTGCGCGATGCCGCTTGGGGCGGCTGATGCCTCACCTTCGCCCTCGCCGAAGCGACGGCCGCGGCGACCACGACGACCGCGGCGACGGCGACGGCGCTGGCCGTCCCCGGGCTCGCCGCCGTTGGCATCGGCGCCGTTCGCGCCCGCTTCGCCAAAGCCTTCAGCCTCGTCATCGGTCTCTGCGTTGGCGTCAGTATCGCCGTCGCTGAGCTCGGCAGGGCCTTGCGCCGGTGATGCATGCGCGTGACCGTTGCCTTCTTCGCCCTGTTCGGGGCGGGGGCCACGTTCACGATCGCGATCCCGGCCACGCCGACGGCGGCGACGACGGCGCGTACGGCCCTCGCCACCCTCCGGCGCGCTGCCACCCGATGCAGGGGCTTCGCCGGCGAATTCCTCGTCCTCGCTCTCGTCCGGTGTTTCAGCGTCGACGTCCTCGAGCGCCTCGGGTTCGTTCGCATCGAGTTCGCTCTCGACGGTAACCGCGCTGCCGCCAGCCGCCTTGCGCGGCGCATAGGTGACAGGCGCACCCCGCTCGATCTCGTAGGCAGACGCCGCAAGCGAGCTCACGGATTCGATATAGATGTAGACGCCGTTGCGTTCCTCGATCGAATTGAGCTGGGCGCGCTTGTGGTTGAGGATGTAGAGCGCGATTTCGGGCGGGACCCGCAGCGTCGCCGCCTGGATCTTGTCGTGCTGGCAGTATTCCTCGATGGCGCGCAGGACGCGCAGGGCCATGGACCCCACGGAGCGGATCACGCCGCGGCCTTCGCAGTGAGGGCAGGGCGTTGTTGCCCCTTCGATCATGCCGGCGCGCAAGCGCTGGCGCGACATCTCGAGAAGGCCGAACGGGCTGATGCGACCAAGCTGGATGCGCGCGCGGTCATGGCGCAGGCTGTCCTTGAGGCGCTTTTCAACCGACCTGTTGTTCCGGTGCTCCTCCATGTCGATGAAGTCGATCACCACAAGGCCGGCCAGGTCGCGCAGCCTCAGCTGCCGTGCAATTTCTTCCGCCGCCTCCAGGTTGGTCTTGAGGGCGGTATCCTCGATATGGTGCTCGCGCGTCGACTTGCCCGAGTTCACGTCCACCGCAACCAGCGCTTCGGTCTGGTTGATCACGATGTACCCGCCCGAGCGCAGACGCACGACAGGATTGAACATGCTGTCCAGAGCGGCCTCGACGCCGTAGCGTTGGTAGAGCGGGACGTTGTCGCGGTACCACTTCACGCTTTCAGCGTGGCTTGGCATCAGCATGGTCATGAAGCCATGCGCCTCGCGATGCCCTTGCTCGCCCTCGACCAGGATCTCGTCGATCTCCTTCGAGTAGAGGTCACGAATGGTCCGCTTGATGAGGTTACCCTCTTCATAGACCAGCGTTGGCGCCGTAGATCGCAGCGTCAGGTCACGCACGGAATCCCACTGGCGCAGCAGGTACTCGAAGTCGCGGCGGATCTCCTGCTTGGTCCGGTTCGCGCCGGCCGTGCGGATGATCACGCCCATGCCCTCGGGCACCTCCAGCTCGGTGGCCATTTCCTTGAGCTTGCGGCGATCGGCGACATTCGAGATCTTGCGCGAGATCCCGCCGCCCCGGTCCGTGTTCGGCATCAGCACGCAATAGCGTCCGGCCAGCGACAGGTAGGTTGTCAGCGCAGCACCCTTGTTGCCGCGCTCTTCCTTGACGACCTGGATGAGCAGCACCTGCCGGCGCTTGATCACTTCCTGGATCTTGTAGCGGCGATAGGAACGGTGGGGCCGGCGCGGAACCTCTTCCAGCGCATCCTCGTCTTCGTCGCTCTCGGCAACCTCGGCCGCACCTTCCCCGGCTTCGGCCAGGGCGCCTGCCGTTTCAGCCGCCTCTGCACTGCCTGAGGCAGGGGCCTCATCGCCGCCGGCGATGTCACCGGAAGCCTGCGGCGCCGGTGCATCGGCGCCCGTCTCAGGGTCATGTACCCAGACGTCATCCCCTTCTTCGGTGACGACCTCGACGATCTCAGGACCTGCTTCGCCGTCGCTGGCACCCTCGGCCACGGCTTCCGCGGCGGAATCATGCTCTTCGACGTCGGCCTCGACGTCTTCGTCTTCGCCTTCCGGCTCATCCGAGCGCGCGGCTTCCAGCAGGGCCTGCCGGTCTGCGGTCGGGATCTGGTAGTAATCCGGATGGATTTCCGAGAACGCGAGGAAGCCGTGGCGGTTACCGCCGTACTCCACGAAGCACGCCTGGAGCGAGGGCTCCACGCGGGTGACTTTCGCGAGATAGATGTTGCCCTTCAGGGGGCGGCGGGAAGCTGACTCGTAGTCGAATTCCTCTACTTTGTTGCCATCAAGTATGACAACCCGTGTTTCTTCCGGGTGGCTCGCGTCCACCAGCATTCTCTTGGCCATTTGAAAATCCTTTGCGAGCCGCGCGCGCCGCAGCCGCTGTCGTCCGAAGAGTGTCGGACGCGCGGAACGGGCGGGCTCGATTTCTGTTTGTAGTTGCGTGGGCGCCTGCGGTCCGACGGGATGCAGCAAAGGCCAGCGGGAAGCGGCCCCTCTGCGTCGGTGTCCAGCAAGCGAAAATTACCATGGCATTCAATGCCCTGACAGGACCGTGCGGGGATCGCCGGTCAAAGGGGTGGCAATGTCGCGGGCACGTCATCACGAGGACGAGTTGCGGCCACGACGTCGCCGCGATCGGGGTTCACGCTGCGCCACTGGGAAGTTGCGCAGGGAATTCCCGGGCCTGTTTGTAATCGTCTTGCCCGCCCGCCGCAACGGCATAAACCCGATTTGCCTATCTTGGCTGGGGGACGGGCAGGGTCGACCGCAGGTTCCGGCCGAAATCCGGACCCGCGCAGGCACTCTAGCCGACCTTGGCTAACGTGGAGTCAACGTCATGGGGGCATCATCTTGCGGCTATAGTGCCATTAACGAAATGATTCTCGGCTCCCCGGCGATGTGTCCAAACCACCTCTTTCGTGTCTTGCGCCACCTGGCGGCGGCAGCCGTTCTGGCCTGGGCGGGGCAGGGCCTGGTGGCCGAAGTCCGGGCAGAGCCCGCCGCCTGGATCTCCGAGGTGCGCCTGGGCCAGCACCGCGACCACACCCGCATCGTCATGCGCCTCGACCGCAGCGTGAAATTCGAGCTCTTCACCCTCGAGGCCCCGTACCGGATCGTCATCGACTTTCCCGAAGTCGGCTGGCGCATCGACCCTGCGGCCGGGAACCAAGCCCGCGGGCTGGTCAAGGGCTACCGCTATGGCTCCTACAAGCCGGGGACTTCGCGCATGGTCATCGACCTGACGGGACCGGCAACGGTGGTCAATCGCTTCCTCCTGCCCCCCGACGCCAGCGTTGCCGACTACCGCCTGGTCTTCGATCTCGCCCCGGCGGAACCCGCGGCCTATACGATCACGGCGGGGTGGAAGGGGCCAGCCGAACCCACCGAACCCGAGCCTGAAATAAGGACCGGCAAGCCGCAGAGGGCGCGCAACAAGATGCCCATCATCGTGGTCGACGCGGGCCACGGCGGCGTCGATCCGGGCGCCACCGGTGTCTCCGGCACGCTCGAGAAGGACATCGTCCTCAAGGTAGCGCAATCCCTTGCAGAAAAGCTGCGCAGCACGGGCAGGTACAAGGTCGTGATGACCCGCGACGAGGACATCTTCCTGTCGCTCAAGGCAAGGGTCGCCATTGCCAGAAAGAACAAGGCCGACCTCTTCATCTCGGTCCACGCGGATTCGGCACCCGCTTCCCACGCCCGCGGCGCCTCCGTCTACACCCTTTCCGAGCAGGCCTCCGACCGCGAGGCCGAGGCTCTGGCCCGGTCGGAAAACCAGTCGGATATCATCGCCGGCGTCGACTTGGCCAAGGAGCCGGACATTGTCACGAGCATCCTCATTGACCTCGCGCAGCGGGAGACCAACAACTCATCCGCGCAGTTCGCGCAAATACTAATCCCTGAGTTGCATACGGTGGGCAACCTGACGCTACGAACCCATCGATTTGCGGGTTTTCAGGTTCTCAAGTCGATCGACGTCCCCTCCGTCCTGATCGAATTGGGCTACCTGACCAACGCCGACGACGAGAGCGCCATGCGCGGCAATCGCTGGCGCCGGAACATGGCCGTCGCCATCGCCCGCTCGGTTGACGCCTATTTCGCGGCCGACCCCGTCAAGCAGACCCGGGCGCAGGCCGGCACACCCGGGGAATGAACGGGAAAACACGCAGAAACACCGGGGGATTTCGCCGCATCGCACCCTCCGGGCCACTGAAATTGCATGCACCGGCGCGACGCTGTGTTATAACGCCCCGGCGCAGGCCCTAGCGCAGGACAGCTTAAACTCATGTATCGATTTATTGCGTACTCCGTCGGCGGCATCGCGGTCCTTGCGATCTCCGTTTTCGCCGGTATTGCGTTGTATCTCTACAAGCTCAGCCAGGACTTGCCGGACTACGGCTCGCTGGCCAATTACCAGCCGCCGATTACGACGCGCGTCTACGGCAATGACGGCTCGCTGATCGCTGAATATGCGCGCGAACGCCGCCTGTTCGTGCCGATCGAAGCCATTCCCCGGCCGGTGATCGACGCCTTCCTGTCGGCAGAAGACAAGGACTTCTACACCCATGCCGGCGTCGACCTGAACGGCGTGATGCGCGCGGCCTACACCAATTTCCAGAATTACATGTCCAAGGGCGGCCGCCGCCCCGAAGGCGCCTCGACCATCACCCAGCAGGTCGCCAAGAACTTCCTGCTCACCAGCGAAGTCAGCATCGAGCGCAAGATCAAGGAGTGGATGCTCGCCTTCCGCCTTGAAGACGCCTACTCGAAGGACAAGATCCTCGAGCTGTATCTCAATGAGATCTTCCTCGGCTCAGGCTCGTACGGCGTCGCGGCCGCCGCCTACAATTATTTCGACAAGTCGCTCGACGAGCTGACGATCGCCGAAACGGCCTATCTCGCGGGATTGCCGAAAGCCCCGTCCAACTATCACCCAGTCCGCCAGTACAAGCGCGCGATCGAGCGTCGAAACTACGTGATCGAGCGCATGGCCGAGAACCAGCTCATCAGCGAGGAAGACGCCAAGGCCGCGCTGGCCGAGGACCTCATCCCGAAATTCCGGCCGCCCGGCGCGCAATCGCCCGACGCGCAGTACTTCGCCGAGGAAATCCGCCGCTGGATCCAGCAGAAATACGGCGACCAGTCGCTCTATGACGGTGGCCTTGCGGTTCGCTCGACCTTCGACCCGACGCTGCAGCGATTTGGCGTTCAGGCGCTGCGCAAGGGCCTGATTGCCTATGACCGGCGCCATGGCTGGCGCGGTCCGGTCTCCAAGGTCGACCTCGCGGAAGACTGGCAGAAGGCCATGGGCAAGATCCCGGCACTGCTCGATGTAACCGAGTGGCGCCTTGCAGCCGTGACCGGCTTTGCCGGCAACGAGGCTGCGCGCATCGCCTTCATCGACGGCTCGGAAGGCAAGATCCCGCTGGCCGAGATGAAGTGGGCGCGCAAGTTCCTGTCCAACGACCGCATGGGACCAGAAGTCCGCAAGCCCAGCGACGTGCTTGCCGCCGGTGACGTGATCTACGTCGAGGCTTTGCCCAAGACGCCGGAAAATCCCAACACGGGCGCTTTCACGCTGCGCCAGGTGCCAAAGGTCAATGGCGGCCTGCTCGCGATGGATCCCCACACCGGCCGCGTCATGGCCCTCGTGGGTGGCTTCAGTTATTACTCGAGCGAATTCGACCGCGCCTGGCAGGCCTATCGCCAGACGGGATCGTCCTTCAAGCCGATCGTCTACGCCGTTGCGCTGGACCAGGGCTATACGCCCTCGAGCATCGTCCTTGATACGCCCTTCATGGCCAGCCAGGGTCAGGGTCTGCCGCTCTGGCGGCCGGACAACTATGACGAAAGCTACGCTGGCCCCTCGACCCTGCGTCAGGGCCTCGAGAAGTCCCGCAACCTCATGACCGTTCGCATCGCATCGGATGTCGGCATGGACAAGGTGGTCGAGTACGCGCGAAAGCTGGGTACCACCGACAAGATGCTGGCAGTGCTGGCGAACGCGCTCGGTTCAACCGAGTCGACGATCGTGCGCATGGTTCAGGCCTATTCGACCTTCGTGAATGGCGGCAAGCGTGTCGTTCCCACGCTGGTCGACCGCATTCAGGACCGTCACGGCAAGACGATCTTCCGCCACGACAAGCGCATGTGTGAGGGCTGCAACGCCGAGACGTGGCAGAACCAGGAAGAGCCGCTGATTGCCAGCGAGGCCGAGCCCATTCTCGACCCGCGCACGGCCTACCAGATCACGCACATGCTCGAGGGCGTGGTTGAACGGGGAACCGCCATGGTCGTCAAGTCCGTGGGCGTTCCGCTGGCCGGCAAGACCGGTACGACCAACGACTACAAGGACGCGTGGTTCGTCGGGTTCTCGCCCAACCTCACGGTCGGCATCTACATCGGCTTCGACCAGCCCATGTCCATGGGCCACGGCGAGACTGGCGGCCAGAATGCAGCCCCGATCTTCCGCGATTTCATGGGCGAGGCCGTCGGCAAGCAGCCGCCGGTACCCTTCCGGGTGCCGCCGGGCATCCGCATGGTGCGCGTCGATCTCAAGTCGGGGCAACCCTCGGGCACGGGCGCCGTCCTCGAGGCCTTCAAGGCCGGGACCGAGCCGGGCTCCGGCTATGTCGCCCGTGGCGATGGCTGGGGCGGGGCTGGTGCGGCCAATGACGGCGATGCCGACGACGGCACCAACGCCAACCAGACAAACTGGGGGCTTTACTAGCCTCTGCTTCTGGCGCCGGAACCGAAGACGTCGGCGCCCTCTCTTGATCCTGGAAATCTACGCATGCGCGCTGAAATGGAAACGCTGGCAGAGCAGGTGAGGCAGTCGCTGTCCCTGCTGAGGAGGCATCTTTGACCCGGATGTCGCACGCCGCCGCCTCGATGAACTGAACGCAAAAGCCGAAGACCCGTCCATCTGGAACGATCCGACGGCCGCGCAGAAAATGATGCGCGAGCGCAACAAGCTTGAATCCTCGCTTCAGGCCTACGAGCTTCTGGCGCGCGATTTCAACGATGCCGTGGAGCTCGTCGAACTTGCCGCCGAGGATTCCGATGCCTCGATGACCGCTGAGGCAGAGCAGGGGCTGCGTGACCTGACCGCCCGGGCAAAGCAGGCCGAAATCCAGTCGCTCTTTTCGGGCGAAGCCGATGGCAACGACTGCTACATCGAAATCCATGCCGGCGCTGGCGGAACCGAAAGCCAGGACTGGGCCTCCATGCTTTTCCGCATGTACACGCGATGGGCCGAGCGCAAGGGCTTCAAGTGCGAACTGATGGAAGAAAGCCTCGGTGAAGAAGCCGGCCTGAAGTCAGCGACGATCCTCGTCAAGGGCGAGAACGCGTTCGGATGGTGCAAGACGGAATCCGGCGTTCATCGCCTGGTGCGCATCTCGCCGTTCGACTCCAACGCGCGCCGGCACACCAGCTTCGCGAGCGTCTGGGTCTACCCGGTCATCGACGACTCGATCGAGATCGACATCTCCGACAAGGATGTACGCATCGACACCTATCGCGCCAGCGGCGCCGGCGGGCAGCACGTCAACAAGACGGAAAGTGCAATCCGCATCACCCACTTGCCGACCGGGATCGCGGTCTCGTGCCAGAACGATCGTTCGCAACACAAGAACCGCGCCACCGCGTGGGCGATGCTGCGCTCGCGCATCTATGAATTCGAGCTGGAAAAGCGCGAGGCGGCAGCGCAGGCGATCAACGCGACCAAGACCGACATCGGCTGGGGACACCAGATCCGCAGCTACGTGCTGCAGCCCTATCAGCTCGTAAAGGACCTGCGCACGGGTGCGCAGAGCTACTCGCCCCAGGACATTCTCGATGGCGACCTCGACGCCTTCATGCAGGCGTCGCTTGCCCAGAAATTAAAAGGCGGCGCAGATGCGCCGCCTGTTGAAGACCTGGATTGACCAGCGCGCTGACACGCGCTGCTCGCCTTACTGTCGCGACTTGATGGCGCCCAGCAGGCTTCCCGTGCTGGTCGTGCGCGTCGTGCCTGGTGTGACGGTGCGCGGGAAATTCGGCGACGAGGCCGCCGGCGGCGCAGCCGCAGGTGCCGGGGCAACAGCGGGAGCCGCAGCGAGATCACGCTTCGGCTCGAAGCTGGCCCTCGGCTCGGGCTTGCCGGCCATTTCCGACAAGGGATCGGCGCTGTGGCGGCACGAGCCTTCGAAGAAGGCGCCGACTTCAACGGCCAGCACCTCGTGGAGGATCGTGCCTTCCATGTGGCAGGTGCTCGACAGGTGAACCTTGCGCGCGCGAACGGTGCCGTTCACGCGACCACGGATCGTGCACTCCTCGGCGACGATCTCACCTTCGAAATTTGCACGCTCTCCGATCGTGACCGACCCGGAGCGAATGTCACCATCGACGCGACCATCGATCTGGATGTCACCCGTCGATGTCAGGGTTCCAATGACCACGAGATCATCGGAAATGATGGATGGTGCCGAACGTCCAACGCGCTTCTGCTGCTGGGGCAAAGGGAGATTGCCCGAGTTCGTTGGAGGATTACCCTTGCTACCCCTTGAAAACATTTCGCCCCGCATCAAAGAACCGAATTGGACTTCTTACGACGTCATTGAACCAGATCTCGTAATGCAGGTGAGGTCCGGTGCTGCGCCCGCTTGATCCCATTGTACCGATCTTCTGCCTCAATTGCACGAAGTCTCCGGGCTTCACAAGGCTTGATTTCAAATGTGCATAACGGGTGCGGATCCCGCCGCCGTGCTCGATCTCGACCATCAGGCCGTAGGGGCCGCGCAACCCCGTAAACACGACCCGGCCCGGCAGCGTTGTCATGATCGGCGTGTTGAACTCGCCAGCCATGTCAGCCCCGGCGTGGAAGGCAATGCGCCCCGTGAAGGGATCGACGCGGTAACCAAAACCGCTGGTCGAACGGTAGAGCCCGTGCTCGACCGGCGTCACAAGCGGCAGGCGGGTCATTGCCGTGGTCAGGCTGTCCAGCCGGCCATAGATTTCGGCAATATCCGCGAATTCCCGCTCGAAATCATCCGTGATGCCGTCCACGGCAGCCGCCCGGATTTCCGCCCCGAGCCCGGCCGCAAGGAACGGGCCCCCGACGCCGGACTTGCGCTTCGAGGTGCCGCCGCCAACCTGGGCAATGACCGTGTCAACGGGCATTTCCGCAGTCTTCAGGATCGCCTCATAGCGCTCCATCTGGCGCGTCGCGGATTCCCGCAGGTCCGTGAGCAGGCCAAGCTGTTCCTTCTGGATCAGGTCAAGCCTGTCCTCGAGCGCGGCGATCTTCTGCACGACGTGGTTTTGCGCCAGTGCGGTCTTCGCATTCGAGGAATTGCTGCGGGGAACGACCGCCGCAGCGACGGTGCCGATGGCGCTGTCGCTGATGGTCTTCTGCGAGCGAGACTGGCGAACCGCCGGCTCGATCGACGCGGTCTGCATATGGATGGTGTTGCTGCCATCGCTCGGCGCCCTGGCGCGCGCGAACACGGGGCCTTCATAGCGGCCCATGTCCGCCACCTGCCGCCGCAGGCCGAGATACTTCTTGTCCATGGCCTGCTTCTGCATGAGCAGGGCGGTCAGCTGGCGGTGCTTGGCCTCGAGGTCACGCGTCGCATTCTGGAAGCGCTCTTCCGCAAGCACCAGCAAGCCATTCAGTTCATCGTAGCCCAGCTGCATTTGCGAAATGCGGCTCTCGTAGACGTCCTGCATGCTCGCATAGCGCTGGTCTTTGACCGAGATGATCTGCTCCTTGAAGATCACGACGACGGAGGCATAGCCGAGCCAGCCCAGCAAGCCGACAAGTCCCAGCGCGACCGTGATCTGGAAGGTTGGACTGAATTCGAAAAACGTCACCGAACCGCGGCTTCGCAGGTAGAACTGCCGATGCGGGAAATACCGGTTCAGGAACGTAAACAAACCGGCCACGGGTGACGTGGACATGCGCTACCTCATTTCACGAACATGGGGCTGGCGGACCCAGATCGAACGCATCACCTTAAGGCTCAAGGCGAAGGCTTTTCGTACGCGAGGATTGTTACGGATTTGCAGCAATTCGCCAAGACAGAGAAATCCTTGATTTCCTTACATATTGTTTAGGAAGATTTTTCAAGGTTTTGGACCGCCGCAAGCACATCTTCCGCGTGACCGGGCACTTTCACTTTTCGCCAAATCCGCGAAATTTTCCCCTTCGGATCGATGAGGAAGGTCGACCTGTCGATGCCCATATACTTGCGTCCATAGAGCGATTTCTCGACCCAACAACCGTATGACTCGACGACTTTACCCTCCGGGTCTGATCCCAGGACGATCTCGAGGTCGTGCTTGGTCTTGAACTTGTCGTGCGAGGCCACGCTGTCTTTCGACACGCCGATGACGCTCGCCCCCAGGCGCCGGAACTTGGGCAGGAGCGCGGTGAACGCAATGGCCTCCCGGGTGCAACCCGATGTATCGTCCTTAGGGTAAAAATAAAGGACTATCGGCTTGCCCAGCAGGTCTTTAAGACTGATCCGGTCATCCCCGTCGGTCGCGAGACTGAAAGCCGGGGCCTTGTCGCCCACGTTCAGATCCTTGGCCATGCAGAAACTGCCTCCGGAAAAATTCGGTGTGAGAATGGTTGGTGGTTCAGGCGCACGGCTCGCAGGTCTGCCTGCACGGCATCGCGCGCACCCGTGGCCTCTCATAGGCCGTAGCCATGCGCCCGATCAAGCCCCCGCCCGTACCGCCGGAGACCTGCCGCGGTGCTGACGGCCAACGTCCGCAAATGGTCTCTTCGCGTCGCTGCGGCTGCGGGCGCGCTGCTGCTTGTGACTGTGGGCCTCTTCACGTGGCGCGCCATGAACGGTCCCGTGTCACTCGGCTTCCTGTCGCCGCAGATCGAAGCGATGATCAATGCCAGCCTGACCGGCATGCGCATCCGGTTCGATGACAGCGTGATCGCGTGGTCGGAAGGACGCAAGCTGGCGCACCTGCAGTTTGTCGGCGTGCGCCTCGTCGATGAAAACGAAGGCGTGATCGCGCGGGTACCCAAGGCCAATGTAACCCTCTCGGGGCCGGCGCTGCTGCAGGGCACGGCAGCACCAACGGCAATCGAGCTTCTCGGCGTGTCGGCCAACATCGTGCGCAAGGCCGAGGGCGGGATCCAGCTCGGCCTGCAGGTGGGCGTGCCGCGCAAGCCATCGCCAGCCACCAGCAGCGATCACAACGTGGCCGCCGACATCGTGAAGGCCATGCTCGACCCGGCGCCTTCCGACAAGATCGCAAGCGCCCTCAAGCGCTTCTCCATCAGCGAAGCCCGCCTGTCCTTCTTCGACCAGGAGACGAAATCGAACTGGGTCGCCGACAATGCCTCGCTCGTCTTCGAGCGCCGCCCGAACGGGGTGACGGTTTCGATCCGCGCGCCCATCAGCCTTGCAGGCGGCAAGACCTGGCAATTTTCGGGATCGGCCCGATACACCAAGGGCAGCCAGACGGTATCCCTCGAAGCCGACTTCCGCCCCGTGAACCTCGGTCTGCTGGCCGCCAACGGTGCCGGCCTTCAGTTCCTCAAGGGGCTCGACATTCCCGTTGCCGGCAACCTGTCCTGCAGCATCACGATCGAAGCCATCCCGCAGCGCTGCAAATTCTGGCTCAACGCCGGCGAGGGCGACCTGAACCTTCCGGCGCTCAAGCACGAGCCCGTGCACCTGCGCGAGGCCACGCTCACCGCCGAGATGGACATGCAATCCGGACGCTACACGCTGTCCGAGATGACGTGGAAAGGGAAATCCATTCGCGGTCTCGTGCGCGGCGATGGCGAGCTTCGCTTTGCAGAGGATGGCGCTCTTCAATCCCTGAGCGCCGACTGGACCGCTGAGAACATATTCATGGATGCGCCCAATCTCTTCGAGAAGGGGTTCGCGCTCGAGACGGCGAGGTTCAGGGGCAAGTTCGAAGCGCCGGCACAGACCCTGCACATCGACGAGGTCTTTGCCCGCCAGGGCGCCTTCGAGCTCAGCCTCGCGGGTGCGCTGACCGATCACCCGGTGTCGATGGGCGTCAAGTTGTCCGGACGCGTCAAGGGCCTCTCGATCCCGGACCTGAAAATGCTCTGGCCGGCAGGAGCCGTTCCGGGCGCCCGCGACTGGATCCTGACGAATATCCATGAAGGCGCGATACGCAGCGCCGACATCAATATCGACCTGCTGCCCGGCGCCATGGTCGACGAACGAATTCCCGACGAGATGATGAACATCGCGCTCGACCTGTCGGCGCTGCGCGTGACCTACCTGAACGGGTTGCCCGATATCACGGGCGTGAATGGCACGGCAGTCCTCTCGGGCGACACATTCAAGGGGCAACTGGCGTCCGGAAACGTCGGCTCCATCGTCCTGCGCAAGGGCAGCATTCTCATCAACGAGCTGCACAAGACCGGCGCCATCGGCAACATCGAGGGCACGATGGCCGGCCCTACGCGGGACATGCTGATGCTGCTCGATCTTCCGCGCCTTGGCTACCCGACGCGCTATGGCATTCCGGCCGCCAAGGCCGGAGGCGCGGCAACAGCGGATTTCGTCTTTGCCATCCCGATGCTGCGGGATGTGAAGACCGAGGACATCGGCATCAAGGTCAACGCCGAGCTGTCCGATATCAAGTTGCCGATCAACCAGCGCTTCGCCCTGACCGGCGGCAAGTTTTCGCTTGCGCTCGACACGCAGGGCATGAAGGCGCTGGGGGCGGTCAGGATCAATGAGGCGCAGGTCGGCTTTGTCTGGCGCGAGGACTTCACCGGCACGGCAGTCAATGGCACGCAGATCGATGTGACAGCGACCCTGACGCAGGACCAGCGCGGTGTGTTCGGCCTCGATGCGTCGCCCTATCTCGAGGGTCGCACCGCCATCGTTGCCCAGCTGACCGGCCGTTCGGGCAAGATCAGCAACGCCGTGATCGACGCCAACCTGTCAGGATCGAGGCTGGCCATTCCGCAATTGAACTGGGCCAAGCCGGAAGATGCCGCTGCAAGCGTCAAGGCCCGGGTCAGCATCAAGCCCGGCGACGTGATAGAGATTTCGAGCCTCGAAGCCAGCGGTCGCGACATCAAGGCCCAGGGCAAGTTGTTGTTCGCTGGCGGCACGGTGACACAGGCCGACTTCAGCCGTGTTGAATTGGGCAAGCGTAACGACTTCGCGGTCACCTACCGTGAACACCCGACACAAGGCACGAGCGTCACCGTGAAAGGCAAGGCGCTCGACGCGGCAGGCTTGCTGGAGGGTGATGCAGACCAGTCGTCCGACGCCGAGGCGTCGGTCGCTCCCGCAGCCAAGGCGCCCTCCAAGCCCCCGTCCAAGCCACTCGCGATCACCGCGGACGTTGCGGCCCTGCATCTTCAGGCAGGCGTCAGCTTCTCGAATGTGCGCTTTGAATACGCAGACAACGGCCGCAACCTGACCCGTTTCTCCCTCGCGGCGCTTGACCAGAACAACCGCATCTCCGGCGAACTCGCGACCGCGGCCGATGGCGCGCGCAAGCTCAGCCTGCACACGCGCGACGCGGGCCGCTTGCTGCGCGGCGCGACCGGCTTCAGGAGCCTCATCGGCGGCGAGTTGCGCGTCGATGCCGATCTTGCGCCGCTGACGCAAGGGGCCCGTGTCGAGAGTGCCTTCGACGGGCGCGTCGTCGTGGATGACTTCAAGATCGTCGACCAGCCCTTCTTCGCGCGGCTCCTGTCGGCAGGGTCGTTCACGGGCATTGCTGATTTGCTGCGCGGCGAGGGTGTCACCTTCTCGCGACTGGAGCAGACAGTGAAGGGCCGTGGCAGCGTGCTCACGCTTTCGGATGGGCGCGCATCGGGTCCCTCCATCGGCTTGACCCTGCAGGGCACCTTCAACCGCGACAGCGACCGGCTGGACCTGAACGGAACCATCGTGCCGCTCTATGGCCTGAATTCGATGTTCGAGGGCGTGCCCCTTGTTGGCGACATCCTGGGCTCGAAGGACGGCGAGGGCATCTTTGCCGTGACCTACGGCATAAGAGGCAACGTAGATGACCTGAAGGTTGCCGTGAACCCGATTTCAGTTCTGGCACCAGGCTTCCTGCGCCGCGTCTTCCAGGGAGCCAAGCCGGAAGTGGCGTCGCCGATGCCGCTGCCCATGCCGCGCGAAGCGCCCGCCGTTCCGGCCGTCGCCGTGCGACCGAAAGCCAACTGACGCCAGCCGCAGTTCACACCGGCTTGATCAGCACGTGCTTCTTCTTGCCCAGCGACAGCTTGATGGCACCATCTCTCAGGTGTGCGTTGCCGACGACAAGCTTGTCATCGCTCACGGCTTCGTCGTTCAGCCTCAGCCCGCCGCCACTGATCTGCCGGCGCGCGTCGCCGTTCGACGTCGTGAGGCCGGCACGTGTGAAGGCGGCGAGGATACCGATCCCCGCAGACAGTTCCGACGCGGGCACCTCGATGCTGGGCAGGTCCGCCGACACGCCCGCACCCTCGAAGGTCTGGCGTGCCGTCTCGGCAGCCTTCTCGGCTGCCGCGCGGCCATGACACAATGCCGTCGCCTCGTTGGCGAGGATCTTCTTCGCCTCGTTGCGCTCGGCGCCCTGCAGCGCTTCAAGCCGCGCAATCTCGTCAAGCGGCAGGTCGGTGAAGATGCGCATGAACCGACCCACGTCGGCATCTTCGACATTGCGCCAGTACTGCCAGTAATCATAGGCCGACAGCATGTCGTCGGACAGCCAGACGGCGCCTGCCGCCGTCTTGCCCATTTTCGCGCCGGATGACGTCGTGATCAGGGGCGAGGTGAGGCCGAACAGTTCCGCATTGTCGGTCCGGCGGGCAAGGTCGATGCCCGAGACGATATTGCCCCACTGGTCCGATCCGCCCATCTGCAGGCGGCAGCCGAACCGTCGATAGAGTTCGACGAAGTCGTAGGCCTGCAGGATCATGTAGTTGAATTCGAGGAACGACAGCGGCTGCTCGCGCTCGAGCCGCAGCTTGACGCTGTCCATCGTGATCATGCGGTTGACCGAGAAATGCCGGCCGATGTCGCGCAGGAACGGGATATAGGGCAGGCGGTCCAGCCACTCCGCGTTGTCGACCATGATGGCGTCGGTAGGGCCGTCACCGAAGGTGAGGAACCGGCGGAAGATCTCACCGAACCGCTGCTTGTGCCGTTCGATTGTTTCTTCCGTGAGCAGCTGGCGCGTTTCGTCCTTGCCCGAGGGATCGCCGATCTTTGTGGTGCCACCGCCGATCACGACGATCGGCTTGTGCCCATTTCGCTGCAGGACGCGCAGGCGCATGATCTGCGTCAGGTTCCCGATATGCATGCTCGGCGCCGTGCAGTCGAAGCCGATATAGGCCGGGACGCAACCGCGCGCCATGAGCGCATCCAGCCCCTCGGCGTTGGTGCTCTGGTGCATGTGGCCGCGCGCAGAGAACTCGTTGAAGAAGGCCGACCGGTAGGTGCTCATGGGTGAACCCGTCTGAACTCTTGTGCGTTTGGCTTACGTCGGTTCCTCGACCGGCGGCATGCGCATTTCCAGATAATCCTCGACACTCTGGATCAGCTCCGGCGTGTGGCTGTCGAAGAAATGGTTGGCGCCTTCGATCTTGACCTGCGTGATCTTGATGCCGCGCTGCGCGTTCAGCCGGTCGACAAGCTTCTGCACGTCGCCTTCCGGGGACACCGTGTCATTGCGCCCGTGCACGATCAGGCCCGACGCAGGGCAGGGCGCAAGGAACGAGAAGTCATAGATGTTGGCCGGCGGCGCCACCGAGATGAAGGCGTGGATCTCCGGCCGGCGCATGAGCAGCTGCATGCCGATCCAGGCCCCGAAAGAAATGCCGGCGACCCAGCAGGTCTGCGCGCCCGGGTTCTGCATCTGCAGCCAGTCGAGCGCCGCCGCCGCGTCGGACAACTCGCCGATGCCGCCGTCATACGTGCCCTGACTCTTGCCCACGCCCCGGAAATTGAAGCGCAGCACCGAGCAACCGCGACGCTGGAACGCGTAGAACATCTCGTAGGTGACGCGATGGTTCATCGTGCCGCCGCTGCGCGGATGCGGATGCAGGATCAGGGCGATCGGCGCCGACTTGTGCTTCTGGTGCTGGTACTTCCCTTCAAGCCGGCCGCTGGGGCCTGCGAAAATCACGTCGGGCATGCGGGTCAGATACCTCTTTTCGGTCGATTACTTGAGCTGGTGTCTTGGATTTCCACATGGGCGCCAAAAGGGGTCAAATCATTGTTCCGTAAGGGAAAGAAACTTTTTGACGGTGTCTCGGCCCCTCAATACTTGACCATCAGGCTGGGGAAATCTATATCGCCACCATTGTTGGATGTCGGGCGCTTTCTACCACGGGTACCGGGCGAAAAATCAAGAAAATCCCGCCACGCGGGTTCGCCGCATGCGCCACAAAACTGGAGAGCGACAATGAACTTGAGCACGAAGGGCAGATACGCGGTCATGGCCATGGCCGACCTGGCGCGCAGCAGCCAGGGCAAGCCGGTGGCGTTGAACGAGATCGCGCAGCGCCAGGAAATTTCCCTTTCCTATCTCGAACAGCTTTTTTCGGGCCTGCGTCGGGGTGGCCTCGTGGTCAGCGCCCGCGGTCCGGGTGGCGGCTATCGCCTCGCGCGCCCGGCCGAGGAAACCCGCATCGCCGACATCATGATCGCCGTGGAAGAGCCGTTGCGCGCCACGCGCTGCGACCTGGCCTCGTCGAAGGGCTGCACCGGCCAGAACGGTCGTTGCGTCACGCACGACCTCTGGGAGGAACTCGGTCGCCAGATCCACATCTTCCTGAGCGGCGTGACCCTGGCCGACGTCGTCAACAAGCGCGTGCTGGGCATGAGCCGTCCGATCGAGGCCTCCCCCCTGCACCAGCAGACAGCCGCCGAGTAACAGGCAGGCATCCGGTAACAGCGCCCATGCGGGTCTATCTCGACTGCAATGCCACATCGCCCCTGCGTCCCCAGGCCCGGGATGCGATGCTTGCCGCGTTCGAGGCGCCGGCGAACCCCTCCTCGGTCCACGCCGAGGGCCGTCAGGCGCGCAGCCGCGTGGAACAGGCCCGCCGCACCATCGCCGCCTTCGCCGGCGCGGCCCCCGATGACGTGATCTTCACCAGCGGAGGCACCGAGGCCAACACGCTGGCCCTGCAAGGATCGCTGCAGGCCGCAGCAGAAGCCGGCGAAAGGTTCACGCGTCTCGTCATATCGTCGATCGAGCATGACAGCGTGAGGCGCCAGGCCCAGCGCTGCGCCGAACTTCAGCCCGGCCTGCGTCTGAGCGAGGTCGCCGCGGGACCCGACGGCGTGGTCGCGCCAGCCGACCTGCGCGCCAACCTCATGGAAGGCAAGGGCAGGGCGCTCGTCAGCATCATGGCGGTCAACAACGAGACCGGCGTCATCCAGCCACTCCGCGAGATCGCGTCCGTCTGCCGGGAATTCGGCGCGTTGCTGCATTGCGACGCGATCCAGGCCGCAGGCAAGATCCCCGCGACCATCGAGGACCTGGGCGCCGACCTCCTCACGCTCAGTGCGCACAAGGTCGGTGGCCCGCAAGGCGCCGGCGCCCTCGTCTGCAGGACCGGAACCCGGATGACCCCTTTGCATCTCGGCGGCAGGCAGGAGCGCGGCATGCGCGCCGGCACCGAACCGACCGCAGCGATTGCCGGTTTCGCCGCTGCGCTGCAGGCCGCGGCAACGCCGCTGCCGGCCTTTCTCAACGACCTCGAGGCGCGCCTTCTGGCCAGCTGCCCCGAGGCAATCGTCTTCGGCAACAAAGCCCCCCGCGTCGGCAACACGACCTGCATCGCAGTGCCCGGCGTGCCCGCTGAGACGCTGGTCATCGCGCTCGACCTCGAGGGCTTCGCCGTCAGCGCGGGCGCGGCCTGCTCGTCGGGACGCGTGGCCCGCAGCCATGTGCTCACCGCCATGGGCGTGGAACCCGACCTCGCGGCCTGTGCCATTCGCATCAGCACAGGCTGGAACACAACGCAGGCAGATGTGGAAGGCTTCGCCGAAGCCTGGACCCGGATCGTGACGCGGGCCCGCGCCCGCGCAGCCGCATAAGGAAAACAACATGGCTGAGCAGGCAACAATCGACACCGTGCAGTCCCAGGCGGGAGAGCGCTACAAGTACGGCTTCGTCACCGACATCGAGAGCGAGAAGGCCCCCAAGGGCCTCAACGCCGACATCGTGCGCTACATCTCGGCGAAGAAGAACGAGCCCGCGTGGATGCTCGAGTGGCGCCTGCAGTCCTTCGAGCGCTGGCTTTCCATGCGCGAACCCGACTGGGCGAAGCTGGACTATCCGCAGATCGACTACCAGGACCTCTATTACTATTCCGCCCCCAAGGCCAAGCCGAAGCTCGAAAGCCTCGACGAAGTCGACCCCAAGCTGCTCGAGACCTACAAGAAGCTTGGCATCCCCCTGACCGAGCAGAAGCTGCTTGCCGGCGTCGCCGTCGATGCCGTGTTCGACAGCGTATCGGTCGCCACGACCTTCAAGGGCAAGCTTGCCGAAGCCGGTGTCATCTTCTGCCCCATGTCCGAGGCACTGCAGAAGCACCCCGAGCTCGTGCGCAAATATCTGGGCACCGTCGTTCCCAACACGGACAATTTCTTCGCAACGCTGAATTCGGCTGTGTTCAGTGATGGCTCGTTCGTCTACGTGCCGCCCGGCGTGCGCTGCCCGATGGAGCTGTCGACCTATTTCCGCATCAACGAGGCACAGACCGGCCAGTTCGAGCGCACCCTCATCATCGCCGACAAAGGCTCTTATGTTTCCTATCTCGAGGGCTGCACGGCGCCGATGCGCGACGAGAACCAGCTGCACGCGGCCGTCGTCGAACTCGTCGCCCTCGAGGACGCCGAGATCAAGTACTCGACGGTGCAGAACTGGTACCCCGGCGACGAGAACGGCAAGGGCGGCATCTTCAACTTCGTTACCAAGCGCGGCGATTGCCGTGGCGCCCGTTCCAAGATCAGCTGGACGCAGGTCGAGACCGGCTCGGCAATCACCTGGAAATATCCAAGCTGCATCCTGCGCGGAGACAATTCGATCGGCGAGTTCTTCTCGATCGCGATCACCAACAATTTCCAGCAGGCCGACACCGGCACCAAGATGGTGCACCTGGGACGGAACACATCATCTCGCATCATCTCCAAGGGCATCAGCGCCGGTCGCGCGCAGAACACCTATCGGGGCCTCGTCAGCGCACATGCCCGCGCCGAGAATGCACGCAACTACACGCAGTGCGACTCGCTCCTGATCGGCAGCAAATGCGGCGCCCACACGGTTCCCTATGTCGAGGCGCGCAACCCGACGGTCCAGTTCGAGCACGAGGCCACCACCTCCAAGATCAGCGAAGACCAGCTGTTCTATTGCCAATCGCGCGGCCTTCCCGCCGAAGAAGCCGTGACGCTCATCGTCAATGGGTTCTGCCGGGAAGTGCTCCAGCACCTGCCGATGGAGTTTGCCGTGGAAGCCCAGAAGCTGATCGGCGTTAGCCTCGAGGGCAGCGTGGGATGACCAGCAACGACGACCAGACGCGCATCTACATCGACTGGCAGCGCGCAAGGCCCGTCACGCTTCGGGGCTGGCTTGCTGTTCTGGGCGCCATGATCCTGACCGTGTGCGTGATCGTGCTTGTCGCCGCCATCGCCTCGACGTTGCTGGTGATCGCGTTGATCGTCGCAACATTGTCGGCAGGCTGGTGGATGGTCCTGCGCCTCTTCCGCGGTCGCAGCGACGACCGCACCATCATCATCTACAGGAACGATAACGATGCTTGAGATCAGGGACCTTCACGCCAGCGCCGGCAACAGGGCCATCCTCAAGGGTCTGACATTGACGGTGGGCCCCGGTGAGGTCCACGCAATCATGGGCCCCAATGGGTCGGGGAAGTCCACGCTGTCCCACGTCCTGGCAGGCAAGCCCGGGTACGAAGTGACGGGCGGAAGCGTGACCTACCAGGGCAAGGATCTGCTCACCATGCCGACCGAGCAGCGCGCGGCGGCAGGCTTGTTCCTTGCGATGCAATACCCTGTCGAGATCCCCGGCGTGACCACGATCAACTTCCTGCGCGCCGCCCTGAACGCACAGTCCAGGCTGCGCGGCGAAAAAGAGCCTGATGCGGTCTCCTTCCTGCGTCGCGTGAAGGAAGAGCGCGAGAAGCTGGGCATGAGCGACGAGATGGTGAAGCGACCCGTCAATGTCGGCTTTTCGGGTGGCGAGAAGAAGCGCAACGAAGTCTTGCAGATGGCGATCCTGAAACCATCTCTCGCCATCCTCGACGAAACGGATTCGGGCCTCGACATTGACGCGCTCAAGGTCGTGTCAGGGGGCATCAACGCGCTGCGATCGCCCGATCGCAGCTTCCTGATGATCACCCATTACCAGCGCCTGCTCGATCACATTCGTCCCGACTTCGTCCATGTCCTCGCAGCAGGGCGCATCGTGAAATCAGGCGGTCCCGAACTGGCGTTGCAGCTGGAAGCCGAGGGCTATGACGGCATCGTGAAGGTCGCCTGATGACAACGCGATCGGCATTGCAGGCCCCACCTCCGTCAGGGTTCCAGGCAGGCCTCGAACAGGCCTGGCATCAGGCGTCGGCCTCTCTCCCTGGCGGAGACTGGATGCGCCAGATCCGCCATGATGCCCTTGGCCGTGTTGTCCGCGACGGGCTCCCCGGCCGCCGGATCGAGGCTTGGAAATACGCCGACCTCGCAACCCTGAGGCCCCGCGCCCTGCCGCTTGCAGCGGTGGCGAACAGCCCCAAGCTGGCGCCGCTGCCGGCCGATGACGCTTTCCGGGTGGACATCCTGAATGGGCGCGTGGTGCGTCTGCCGGCGCCAGCAAACCTGCCAGATGGCTTCGAGGTCTTGCGCCTGGCCGACGCGCTCGATGTCCCCTCCCTCTGGCTGCGTCCGCTGCTGCAAGTGGACGGCAACACGATCAACAACCTCAACCTGGCCTTCGCGACCGACGGCGTGCTTGCGCGCGTCGGCCGAAATGTCCATGTGGACCATCCCCTCATTGTTTCCAGTACGTGCAATCTCGCCGCAAGCATGTCTCATGACCGCTCGGTAGTCGTGCTGGAAGAGGGCGCGCAGCTCACCTTGATCGAGAAGGTACAGTTCGACGGCGTTGATGGCAGCATGGCAACCAGCCGCCTGACACTTCAACTCGCCCCGGGCGCAAGGCTCGTTCACATTCGCCTCGTCAGCGGCAGCATCGACATGGCCGCCATCCAGGACATGGACGTCACGGTAGCGCAGGATGCCTGCTACGAGCAGGTTGTGCTGTCCAATGGCACAGGTCTCTTGCGCCAGCAGTCAACGGTTGGCCTGAACGGGCAAGCCGCAGCGTGCCACCTGTCATGTGCCTATGCAGCCCATGCCGACAGGCACGTCGACCTGGCGGTCGAGTTGCGCCATGCAGCCCCCCACACCGAAAGCCGCCTGCTGGCCAAGGGCATCGCCGGTCGCAAGGGGCGTGGCGTGGTCCAGGGGCGCGTTGTTGTCGACGAACCCGCCCAGCGTACCGACAGTCACCAGATGGCGCGTGGCCTGCTGCTCGAGGACGGCGCCGAGATCTTCCACAAGCCCGAACTCGAGATCTACGCCGATGACGTCAAGTGCGGCCACGGCGCGACCGTTGCGGCGCTGGATCCAAACCAGATGTTCTACCTGCAATCGCGGGGCATCCCCTCGCAAGAGGCGCGGGGCATGTTGCTCGCCGCCTTCATTCAGGACGTGACGGATCGCGCACCAGAAGCCCTGCGCGATGATTTGCGCACCTGGGCGATGCGCCACCTGCTGCAGAGGGAGGAATGACGATGCAAGCAGCCCTGTCCCCGGTGCCCGCACTGCGTCCCTTCAATGTTGCGTCCGTGCGCGCCGACTTTCCGATCCTCTCACGCTCCGTCAATGGCAAGCCGCTGGTCTATTTCGACAACGCAGCCTCGGCGCAGAAGCCGACCTTCGTGCTCGATCGGGTGCGGGAATTCGCGGAAACCTCGAACGCCAACGTCCATCGCGGCCTCCATACCCTTTCTAACCTTGCCACCGACGCCTACGAGGCCGCCCGCCACACGATTGCGCAGTACTTCAACGCCCCGGACCCGGCGAACCTGATTTTCACCTCGGGAGGCACCGACGCGTTCAATCTTGTCGCGAATGCGATCGGGCAGTCGATCCGCCCCGGTGACGAGATCGTGCTCTCGGAGATGGAGCATCACTCCAATATCGTCCCCTGGCACTTCCTGCGTGAACGCCATGGTGCGATCCTGAAATGGGCCCCCATTCGCGAAGATGGAACACTGGACATGGAGGCCTTCGAGCGCCTCCTGACACCGCGCGTCCGTCTCGTCACCATGACCCACATGTCGAATGTGCTGGGCACTCTCACGCCGGCGCAGGACATCGTGCGGCTCGCACATGCCAAAGGCATCCCCGTTCTGCTCGACGGCTGCCAGGCCAGTGTTCACACGCCCGTGGACGTCCAGGCCCTC
>JBEIHO010000027.1:0-35822 GCA_040381215.1 Alphaproteobacteria bacterium
CGAGCAACGCCACGAAGACCTACGGCCAGACGGCGACGCTGACCGGCTTCTCGACCTCGGGCCTCCTGTTCTCCGACAGTGTCTCGTCAGTGAGCCTGGCGAGCCTTGGGGCCGTCAACACGGCGAACGTCGGCAACTACGCCATCACGGCCTCCGGTGCGCTGGGCACGGGCCTGTCGAACTACAACATCGCCTATGTGAACGGCACGCTGGCGGTTGACCCGGCAGCGCTCACCATCACGGCGAGCAACGCGACGAAGACCTACGGCCAAACGGCGACGCTCACAGGCTTCTCGACCTCGGGCCTGCTGTTCTCTGACAGCGTCTCGTCGGTGACCCTGGCAAGCCTTGGGGCCGTCAACACGGCCAACATCGGCAACTACGCCATTACGGCCTCGGGTGCCTTGGGCACAGGCCTGACGAACTACAACATCGCCTATCTGAACGGCACGCTGACGGTTGACCCGGCAGCACTCACCATCACGGCGAGCAACGCCTCCAAGACCTATGGCCAGACGGCAACGCTTTCGGGCTTTGCGACCTCGGGCCTGGTGAACGGCAACACCGTGAGTTCGGTGACACTGGCGAGCCTCGGCGCCGTCAACACGGCCAACGTCGGCTCCTATGCAATCGCGGCCTCGGGGGCCACGGGAACGGGTCTCGGAAACTACAACATCTCCTATGTGAACGGTTCTCTCACCGTAAACCCAGCGACACTCACCATCACCGCCGACAACCTCTCAAAGGTCGAAGGCACGCCGAACCCGACCCTGACCGCAAGCTTCAGCGGGTTCCAGAACGGGGAGACGTCTGCCGTGGTTTCCGGACTGGTGCTGACGACGCCTGCAGTCACGGCCTCACCGGCTGGCTCTTATGCCATCGTGCCTTCGGGGGCGACGGCCGCGAACTACGTGTTCACCTATGTGAACGGCGTTCTGACCGTGACACCTCCCGCGGGACCGGCGACCGGCCCGGATGCCGGCATCTTCCCGCTTTACGAAGCACTTGGAGAAGATGGAGCGAATCCAAAACCCTCCAGTTTGCCGGGAACGGGTATTGAAAAATGCGGCACTCTCGACAATACATTGCCGGCGAACACTGCGAAGCCAGAAGGCGTCGTCTGCGCCAGCATTCCTGACCTCGGACGATTTGCTTCTCGACGGCAGTCCCTTTCTCTTCTCACGCGGCACTGACACATGAACAGAGGACTTATCAACGTGGCACTTGGCATTGTTGCATTGGGCGTTGCGGGATTCCTTGCGGCGCAAAGCGTTCCCGGGCTACTGCCTGGATCTGACAAGGACGCCTATGGCGATTGGGCCGTGCGCTGCATTGAACGCAAGGGCTTGGTCCCGTGCGACATCGTCCAGTCGGTCAATGACACAAAGTCCAAGCAGACGATCATGCAGGTCTCGTATTCCTATGAGCCGTCCAAGGACCAGTACGCGGCCCAGATCCGTCTACCCCTCGGCTTTCTCCTGCCGGCAGGTGTCCTGATCCGCCTCGATGGCAAGAAGGACATCACCAACTACCAGGTCACGCGCTGTGAGGCAGAGGGCTGCTTCATCGAGAAGCTGTCCAAGAGCGCGGAACTGGGTCCCTTCCGCAACGCGGAGCAGGGGATGGTCGTCGTGATGGGCAAGGACGGCAAGCCTGTGGCCCTGCCTTTCTCCCTGAAGGGCTTCGGCGACGCCCTCGAGTCCATGGCTGGACGGAACAAGAGGGCGGCTGACAAGTAGGCGCCAAGGTCGTCAGGAATTGCCTTTTCTGATCTTCTTGGCCAGCCTGTCGAGCAGCTCCTCAGCACTGCAGTTTTCAAGGCTCTGGTCCGGATCCCCGCGTTTAAGCCGGAGGATTACGGACTCCTGCTGCTCTCGGGTTAGCTTTCCATAGCTGTTGAACGTGGTCAGCGGCTGGTCATGGCCGAGGTTTTGGCTCCACGCCTTCATCGCCTCGGCATCAAGTCGCAGACTGTACGCCAGCTGCGTCAGCGTATCGCGAACCGAGTGCGGTCGTGAAAACGCCAGACCAATCCGCTGAAACGCAGCCCGGAAGCATTTGCGAACCGCCGCTGCATTGGACCAGTGTTCACGACTGATCCCTTGGGGTGCAAAGGACTGATCTACCCCGGGCGCAACCAGAGTTTTGGGGAACACGGGATCATCCGGACCGAGGCCCTTTGCCGTTAGCAGGAACGAAACCCACTCCGAAAAAATCTCTCTGACCTCATCCCCCACGGGGAAGAAGAACGTGTCTATGGCCTTGCTGAACTTCGTCCTCGCATGCCGCGGATCCTGAAAGACGTAGGAGCGACCAACGTCAACATCCTTGATCTTCACACCAATTACCGCGGAATCACGCATACCAGTCAGGAACAGGAAAGCCATCAAGGCCCGGTCCCGCCGTTCAACCTCGGTGCCGGACGGCATCGCAAACAGCGCCTCACGGAACTGGTCCGGCGAGGGGTAGGTTTTCGGTGTGCTGGTGCGGGCGCGACGTTCGTCACCGGTCGTCAGGTTCAGATAGGCAATGTCGCCGGGCTTGATCCTTCGCCGGAACGTTTCAATCCCATGCAGCCACGCGAGGAAGTCCCGGATGGCGCGCAGCGTGTGGTGCACGGTCGAGATGCTGATGGTCTGCGCCGAGCGTTGACCCAGGGTTTCGACCAGTGCGTTCTTGAACGCCACCGCCTGTTCCTTGTTGAATGTTCCGAAGTCCTTGTAGCTCGTGTAGGCCTCATAGCGATCAATGGCGTGCCGCGCCTGGTCAACGGTCGCCTCAGACCGCTGTTTGGCCTCCTTCAGCCAGATGAGGTAGTCGCGCTTGATGCGGTCGTTGCCGGGGTTGAAACTCGTCTTGTCCATGGTCGTCGCTCGTACTTCAGTTGTCCAAATTCGTGAGGGGATTTTGGGTGGGTGCCGAAACCGCCTTGAACTCACCATTCACGCTGGCTTCAGCGCGCTCTCTTAGGTGTCGCTGCTCCAGTTGCCCGATGTTGAAGGCCGCGCAGATTTTGGTCAGCGCCTGAAGCCCCTGCACTTTGTTCACGGCGGTCGAGCAGGCCGTGCACTTCGCGGTCACGCGCAATCGGTTCAGCCCATCACAAACGACAGCGGCTGAGCCGGGAAGCGCCTCGCGCTGTACACGGCATCGGAAGCAGAAGAACTCCGTCAGCTTGCACTTGCGTCGTCGAGCCTGCTGGCGCTCCGAAAGGAAGCGGATCAACGCCTCGCCTCGGATCAGCCGCAGCCGGGGAGGGCCGTCCGCCCGCAGCCCCTGCTTCAGCCAGCGCAGGACCGCGTTCTTGTGCACGGACAGCAGCTTGGCGACCTCGGGAACCGAGTAGGGGTAGGTCGCCCTGATGCGGCGCAGGTTGTACCGACGCGAGCGGGTTTGAACGGCGCGGGGCATGTCTACTTGCCCGATGCCCTGGCACTGCGACTGGCATCCACCCGGCCAGCAATCCAGGCGTCGATTTCGCTTTCCAGCCAGCCCACCGCGCGCGCCCCAAGATTGATGGGCGTCGGGAAGTCCTGCGCCTTGACCAGCGCGTAAGCCATGCTACGCGTCAGCCCCGTGCGGGCCAGCACATCGCGAAGTCTCAGTATGCGTTCGTTGGGGATGTCATGCATCGTCCTGGGTCCTTCTCAGATTGACCCGGAAGCATTTGGACCATTGTTCGGCGAAAGTTCAGATGGACGGCAATGCGAAAACTCGTCCGGCTATTTTTACACTGGGTTGGATGGGTTTTGGGGGAACCTGACCACCCGAACACCCAGTTGAGACGCAGTACCTCCACCAAAACTGAGGCCGATTCAGAATGGAAAGTCGTCACGTGGCTTCTTTTTACTGACCTTTTTCAATGGGGTGGGCGGGTTCTTTGCGGGCGTGGACTCCACTTCGCCCCGGGTAGGTGTCTTCGCGGCACCGCCTTCTGGCCTCCAATTAGCAATTTTTGAGATTTCCCGAATCCCTTCCTCGTTTGCCGTGCCGTCTGCCTTGGTCAGCCCATAGGCCGCAGCGTTTTCACGAAGCCACTTATCGATCCGACGCTTAGGAGTCCCTCCAGTCGCGTCGGTGGTCTGCGAAGTAACGGCGAGCCACGCGTTTACCGCTGCCGCGAGTTTCCGTGCGTAAAAGCGACAGGCCGGATTGAGATACTCCGGTTCGGACGCGGTATCAGTACCAAAAACCGCTGTGCTAAAGTTTCGCTTTCTCAAGTACTCGATCAGGGATGGTACATCGATGTAAGTGCCATCAACGTTGATTGTTCCAGGAATTTCCCCAACGGGTACTTCATATTCGTCAAATCCGATTTCACCTACAATTTTGGCCTTCAGCGATCCGCTTCGCACCGCAACTCGGAGCGCATTAAGCGCCGCGCCATAGCCAGCTGGAACACTGTCCCAATTCCTTGTGTCTTCGCTCGTGTACGCGTCAGGGTCATGCCCCGTGATCAACATGGCTGCCTGGAAGATAGTAAGCGCTTCGGATAGCCGCCAAAACTCCAGTGCGTTGGCCGCCATTTTCCACTCCTGCTATTTTGGTCGACCGAACTGGGCCGTGATCACGCGGCCTCCGGTCTCAAGGGCATCGAGATAATCTGCCCATTTCTGCATCATTTTGCGCCGTTCATCCAGATACTTGGTCCGGTCGTAGGCTGCGTCCACCTGGTTTCTGGGGGCATGAGCTAGCTGTCGGTCAACGACCTCGTGCGGAAACCTAAGCTTTTCCTTGATGGTCGTCATGGCCAGCGCCCGGAACCCGTGGCCCGTCATCCGCCCCTTGTAGCCGAGGCGCTCCAGAGCCTTGAGGATGGTATTGTTGCTCATGTGCTGACGCGGCTTCGCCACGCTGGCAAAAACCCAGTCCCGTGAGCCGTTGAGGGTCTGTAGCTGTCTGAGTATTTCGACCGACTGCCGCGAGAGCGGCACGAGGTGCGGACGCTTCATCTTCATGCGTGCGGCCGGGATGGACCATTCCGCGGCATGCAGATCAATCTCATCCCATGTCGCCTCAATCAGTTCCCGCGTACGCACGAATGTCAGCATCAGCAGGCGAATGGCTAACCTCGTCTGCACAAACAGCCTGGCGTCGTTCTGGTTCAGCACGGCTACGAACTCAGGAAGTTCCTTGGGTTCGATGGCCGCGAAGTGTTTGCGCTTGGCGGGCTGGAGAGCGCCACGAAGCTCGGAAGCGGGATTGCGCTTCGCACGGCCTGTCACGACGGCGTACCGGAACACCTGCCCGCAGTACTGCTGGGTTCGGCGCGCCATTTCGTGCGCCCCACGCTTCTCGATCTTCCGCAGGGTTGCAAGGACCTGGACCGGCGTGATGTCTGCAACGGGGCGTCCGCCGATTTCCGGAAAAACATCTGTTTCGAGGCGGTGGAGGATGTCCGCGCCGTACCCCGCCGTCCATTTGGCGGTGTTTCGCTCGTGCCATTCCCGGGCGACCGCCTCGAAGGTCGTCGATGAGTTGAGGGCTGACTGCCGCTTGCGCTCCCGCTCGACCTCTCCCGGGTCCTGTTCGCTCGCCAACATCTTGCGGGCCTTGTCCCGCCGGTCACGGGCATCGGCGAGGGACACCTCCGGGTAGACACCGAAGGCCAACCGCTTTTCCTTGCCGCCGAAGCGGTATTTCAGCCGCCAGTACCGACCGCCGCTGGGCACGACTTCGAGGTAAAGGCCCCCGCCATCAGCCAGCTTGTAGGGGCGGTCCGTGGGCTTTGCGTTCTTGCAGCTCTTGTCGGTCAGGGGCATTTTGGGGGCATCTATTTCGGGGGCGTCAAAATGTGCCCCCAATTATGCCCCCAAAGCTGCCGGATGCAAGAAAACCTCTTGAGATCGAAGCAGACGGGAAATGCTTGAATTTGCAGGATTTTACGGAGACTTGTGGGACGCCGCCGGACCTTATGAAACAAGGTAATGGCGGACAGAGAGAGATTCGAACTCTCGATACCCTTGCAGGTATACACGCGTTCCAGGCGTGCGCCTTAAACCACTCGGCCATCTGTCCTTTGACGTCATGCGCGACAGTCAGGAGGCGGGACTATAGTGCGCGGGAATCTTGGAGCAAGGTGAAAGTGCTGCCTGAAAGTCGCAGATTTCCGCGGGGTGGGGCTGTTTCGCACTGCGGCGTAAACCTTGAGCCGCTGCTGCGCCCTGGCGTAGGATATGGACCTTGCGTGGGGGCGCGTGTCTGATGGCTTTTCTTCGGTTTGTTGCCTTGATCCTGATCGTGCTGGGGCTGATGCTGCTGGGCGCGGATGTCATTTCCATGCTCGAAAGCGGGCAGGAGCCGGCGCTGCGCACGCTGGAGAGCGTCTGGGGGCTGTTCACGGCCACGGGTGTCGAGAGCTTCAAGGTCTGGTTTGCCGAACTGGTGCCGGCAATCGTGATCGACATTTTCAACGCGGTCCTGTCGCTGCCAGCCTTCGCCGTCTTCGGCGTTTTCGGGATCCTGCTCGCGGTGATCTTCCGCGAGCGCGACGAATTCGCCTGAGCCTGCCGGGGCTTCCGCGATCAGACGTTGAGTTCCTTGCGCGTTCGGTCATCAAGGCGACCGGTCTGCGGCAGGTCTTCATCTGTCTGGAATGCCCATAGGGCCGTCCTGAGAAGCTGGTTATAGATCCCGTCGAGAACGCCCTGGTAGTACCCGAGCGTTGTCAGCTTCTTCTGCGCAGCGAGGATGGCAGGGTTCGAGAGGCTCTCGCCTTCATCCACGGGCGTTGCCGGTTGCGTGGGCTTCGGGCGCGGGGTCGGCACGGGCTTGGGCGTCGTCGTGGTCACAGGCGTGGTGCCCGGATCAGACGGCACGCGCAGGACTTCCTGAACCTTCTCAAGCCAATCGAACCGATCAGTCAGGCCATTGAGGCCGCCATTGATGCGCCGCATGAGGCCGGCAAAGTCGCCAGCATCGCAGGTCGGGTTCAGCTTCTTCCATGACCAGAAGGCGCAGGCAATTCGCACCGCGTGCTCGGGCTTGCTGGCCAGATCCGGATTGTTCTCGAGGTCCAGTCCCGCAATCTGTCCAACCTCTCGATAGGCGTCGCGCCCCGTGAGCTGGATGTACCCACGCCCGCGATAACGATAACCATCGCCGGGGTTCACATTGCCCATGCGACCCGAATAGACAAAGTTTGCCAGCTTCTGGGGATTGCGTTCATAGGCCTTGGCGAACTCGACACTCGGAAAACGGCTCGGCCAGACCTTGGTGAGGCGCTCGGCCGAGTAGCTCAGGCTCTCTTCCTTGCTGGTCAACCCGCTCGACTCGTGGCCCAGTTGCGCCAGGAAGTAATGCAGCCGGTTGACGCCCTGCGCGATACCGGAGTCCTTGAGCGCCTGCATGCCGAAGGTGATGAAGGCATCGATCTCGTCATCAAGCGCCTTCGGGAAGATCGACTTGAGCTGGGCCTTGGTGAGCATGGGAACTCCGCCTGTCGGGACGAATCATTGTTGCGCCGGATTGTAGCCCAGCTTCCGCCAGCCCGATCGCGCCGCCGCCGCGCAAATCAATCCCGGAACAGGCATAGGGCCGAAAAGACCCTCAACCCGGCATCGCGCGAGGCGGCTGTGATCGCCGCAACAGCCCAGCGCGAGCAGCAAGGACAGCGCGCTCTCGTTCGTGTAAGGGAGCATCGAGGCCGGCAATGGCGGCGCAGTCATCAGGGGCGGCGCCCGCCAGGCATCGCTTCATGAGGGCAGGGTACAGGCAATGACCGGACTGAGCCGCAGGGATTTCTTCCCGGCATTCGCGACCTCGGTCGCAGCGATGAGCCTGCTTCAGTCCCGCGCGCTGGCATCGACGCCGCGCACGCTTGACCAGTGGGCGCAGGATGTCGCCGACCTGAACCGCGATCTCGCCCGTGGAACGATTGGACTGCTGCAGTGGCAGGATGGCATAGAGGCCCTGGCCAGGGGCATCGAGCCCGCGGCCCTTGCACGCTACCTCGACTTCGACAGGCTGACCGCCGGCATGGCGTTCCCCACGCGCTTGGCCGAGACGGCTGACCCGAAGTTCCCGGCGCACATCAATGTCGCCGGCATCGAGCGCCGGTGGTTCATCCGCTTCTTCGGCATGCGTAAGGGGGGCGCGATCATACCCCACGTCCACAACAACATGGTCTCATCGCATCTCGTGATGCAGGGCAGTTTTCGAGCCCGGACCTTCGACCGCGCTGGCGACGATGTCGAGGCCGGAAAGGTGCTGTTGCGGCCCCGCATTGACGCGACGATGCAGGCTGGCGGCATGCTGACCATGTCGGATGACCGCGACAATGGCCACTGGCTCGTGGCCGGCGAGGATCGCTCCTTCACCTTCGATGTCGGGATCGTCAACCTCTCGAGGACGCGGGCCTACGGTCTCGCCGCCAACAAGTACAACATGATCTTCGTCGACCCGACGGGCACACCCGACAGCAAGGGTCTCATCACGGCGCCAACGATGACCTTCGATGAGTGCAGCGCGAAATTTGCAGGCTGAAAGCGCGCACGGGTCAACGGCGCAGGGCCACGCGATCCCCGCCTGCGCGGGGATGAGGCTTTTCGGCGATCGCAGGGCAATCGCTCGAAAGCGCCTCAGTTATCGTCCATCTTGAGGGCGGCGATGAAGGCTTCCTGCGGAATTTCGACGCTGCCGAACTCCCGCATCTTCTTCTTGCCTTCCTTCTGCTTGTCCAGAAGCTTGCGCTTGCGCGAGATGTCGCCGCCATAGCACTTCGCGGTGACGTCCTTGCGCATGGCCTTGATCGTTTCACGCGCGATGACCTTGCCGCCGATCGCTGCCTGGATCGGGATCTGGAACAGGTGCTGCGGGATCAGGTCCTTCAGCTTCTCGCACATCGCCCGGCCACGCATCTCGGCGCGCTGGCGATTGACGATCATCGAGAGCGCGTCGACAGGTTCGGCGTTCACCAGGATCGACATCTTCACGAGGTCGCCCTTCTGGTAGCCCTCGATGTAGTAGTCGAAGCTCGCATAGCCGCGGCTGACCGACTTCAGCCTGTCATAGAAATCGAAAACCACTTCGTTCAGCGGCAGGTCGTATTTCACCAACGCGCGATTGCCGGCATAGGTAAGGTCCACCTGGCGTCCGCGACGGTCCTCGCAGAGCTTGAGAACGGCACCCAGATATTCGTCCGGCACCAGGATCGTGGCGCGAATCCACGGCTCCTCGATATGCTCGATGCGCACGACGTCCGGCATGTCGGCCGGGTTGTGCAACTCGATCATCTCGCCGTTCGTCATGTGGATCCTGTAGACCACAGACGGCGCCGTCGTGATGAGATTGAGGTTGAACTCGCGCTCGAGACGCTCGCGGATGATGTCGAGGTGCAGCAGCCCCAGGAACCCGCATCGGAACCCGAACCCAAGGGCGGCCGACGTCTCGGTCTCGTAGCTGAAGCTGGCATCGTTCAACGCCAGCTTCTGGATGGCTTCGCGCAACTCCTCGAACTCGGCGGCATCGACCGGGAACAGGCCGCAGAAGACCACCTGCTGCGCGGGCTTGAAGCCGGGCAGGGGGGCATCGGTGGGCTTGCGTTCATCCGTGAGCGTGTCGCCGATCTTGGTGTCGGCCACCTGCTTGATGGCGGCGGTCAGGAACCCGACCTCCCCAGGGCCAAGCTTTTCAACGGCAACGCGCTTGGGCGTGAACACGCCGATGCGGTCGATTTCATAGACGGCATTGGTCGACATCATGCGGATCCGCTGCCCCTTGCGGATCTCGCCGTCGATGACGCGGAAAAGAACGACCACGCCAAGATAGGCGTCGTACCAGCTGTCGATCAGCAAGGCCTTGAGCGGCTTGGTCACCTCGCCCTTGGGAGGCGGGAGCCGCTTGACAATCGCCTCGAGCACATCGGGGATCCCAAGTCCGGTCTTCGCGGAGATGAGCACCGAGTCCGACGCGTCGATGCCGATGACGTCTTCAATCTGCTGGCGGATGCGGTCCGGCTCGGCAGCGGGCAGGTCGATCTTGTTCAGGATAGGGACGATATCAAGCCCGGCGTCGAACGCCTGGTAGACATTGGCAAGGGTCTGCGCCTCGACGCCTTGGCTGGCGTCCACCACAAGCAGAGCGCCTTCGCACGCCGCGAGGCAGCGCGAAACCTCGTAACCGAAGTCAACGTGGCCGGGCGTGTCCATAAGGTTCAGCACATAGGCCTTGCCGTCCTTGGCCCGGTAATTGAGCCGCACGGTCTGCGCCTTGATGGTGATGCCGCGCTCGCGCTCGATGTCCATCGAGTCCAGGACCTGCGACTTCATCTCGCGCGCCTCCAGCGCGCCGCAATGCTCGATCAGCCGGTCGGCAAGGGTGGACTTGCCGTGGTCGATGTGGGCCACGATGGAAAAATTGCGGATGAGCGAGAGGTCTGTCATGGAGCGCGAGGAGATAGCCGCTCGCGCCCGCCCTGTCGAGCGGCAAAATGCCTTGGTTTTCGGCCGCAAACTGCGCGTCATCTGGGTTAATTCCGGCCGCCCCGCTCGCGCACGCCATTGATTGTCGCTGCGGCCGCGGCCATGTAGCCTCCCCGGCGTCTCCTGATGGCCCGCAAGCGAAAGACCCTGACAAGATGACAAAGGCCCGGAAAGCCACTTCGCCACAGGGGGAAATCGGCGATCTCTGGCCGGGCCAGTCGGTCGAGTTGCTGAAGGCACTTCATATCCTGACGCGCGAAGGCAAGCTCAACGCAGACGCCCGCCGCAAGCTGAAGCAGGTCCAGCATCTCGTCCAGTTGATCCGGCCGCCGCTCGACCGGCTGATTGCAACACAGGACGACGTGCGCCTTGCCGATCTTGGAGCGGGAAAGTCCTACCTGGGGTTCATTCTCTACGATCTGGTGTTCCGGGGTCTTTCCGGCGGAACGATCCTTTCGATAGAGACGCGCGACGAGCTGACCACACGGGCACGGGAACTCGCGCGCGAGGCCGGTTTCGATCGTATGGACTTCATGACGGCCGATATTGCGACGGTAACGCTGCCCGACCGTATCGACATGGTGACGGCGCTGCACGCCTGCGATACCGCGACCGATGACGCCATCGCCTTCGCACTGCGCCACGAGGCAAAGATCATCGCTCTTGTGCCGTGCTGCCAGGCCGAATTGGCGCGCCACCTCGAAGGTCAATCGAAGCACGCGTTGCACCAGCTCTGGCGCCATCCGACCCAGCGCCGGGAGTTCGCCAGCAATCTCACCAACGTGATCCGTGGTCTCTTCCTTGAGGCCCACGGCTACAAGGTGCGGGTGACCGAGCTCGTGGGATGGGAGCATTCCATGAAGAACGAGGTCATGCTGGCCGAGCGCCATCAAATGTCCAATCCGCAGGCCCGCGCAGAGCTGCGAGCCCTCCTCGACCGCATACCGGCAGCAACGCGCCTCATCGCCGGTTTCAGCGCGGCTTAACGCTTCGCTAACCGTGTGAAGGACGGAATTTTGGGAATTTTTACCCCTCACCATTAGGGTGGGCCGCCTTGCACTTTGCCGTTCGAACCACCTGGGCTAAGGGTGGAGGGCGCAAGAGGACCAATGACTGCCGATCCCGAAAAGCAGAGAGCGGAAACGATCAAGGCGCGACGCCCACGTCGCAAGCCGGTGACGTCACCTGTTCCGGCAAAGCCGGGTAGCGTGGAGGAGATCCTGCAAGGGCCCTCGGGCAAATCGATTGCAGCCATTTTCGATTTTGACGGAACGCTGATTGCCGGCTACTCGGCCCTTGATGTCGCGCGCGCCCGGATCATGCGCGGACAGGTCAGCTTCGCCGAGTTGTCGGGAATGTTCAGCCTCGCCTTGCAAGGGCTGGCAGGCCGCGCGGACTTCAAGGACCTGATTGCATTTCTGGGCCGCCAGTGGAAAGGCCGGCAGGAGCACGACCTGATGAACGAGGGTGAGCGGCTGTTTCAGTCGCGCATCCACGATCGGCTCTATCCGGAAATGAAGCGTCGCATCGAGGCGCATCGAGCCATGGGGCACACCCTCGTCCTCGCATCATCCGCCACGGCTTTCCAGGTCGAACCTGCGGCTGGATTCCTCGGTTTCGACCACGTGCTGTGCACGCGCTTCGAGACCCGCGATGGTCGCCTGACGGGCAAGCCTGCCGGCGCGTCCATGTGGGGCGAGGGAAAGGCGAGTGCCGTGCGCGCGCTCGCAAAAAAGCTGAAGCTGGATCTGCGCCGGTCGTGGGCCTACGCCGACGGCAACGAGGAAGTCCCCCTCATGAAGAGCGTGGGTAACCCAAGGCCAACCAATCCGCAGTCGGGGCTGGCGACGGTTGCACAGGCCCATAACTGGCCAATCCTGTCATTCCAGAGCCGCGGCAACCCAAGCCCGCAGGTCGTGATGCGGACCATGACGGCGCTATCGGCCATGGCCCCCTTGAGCATGCTGGCCGTCGCGACGGGTATCGTCAACAACGACGTCCGCGCCGCCGTCAATTTCATGACACCGGCTTGGATGGACCTCATTCATTCACTCGCCGGCGTCGAGTTGAGGGTAGATGGCGAGGAGAACCTGTGGTCCCACAGGCCAGCCGTATTCATCTTCAACCACAAGACCAATTTCGACGCCCTCATCATGGGCAAGCTGCTGCGCACGAATTTCACTGGCGTCGCCAAGAAGGAACTCGAGCTTCATCCCGTCATGGGACCTGCCGGACGGCTCATGAAAGTAGCCTTCATCGATCGCGCTGACGGAAAGAAGGCCGTCGAGACCATGAAGCCCATCATGCAGTTGGCCAAGGAGGGCATCTCGATCGCGATCGCGCCCGAGGGCACCCGCGCCAAGACGAGGGAGCTGTTGCCGTTCAAGAAGGGCGCCTTCAGGATTGCGATGGCAGCAGGCATCCCGATCGTGCCCATCGTCATCCGCAATGCCGAGGATATCGGCAGTCGCGACGCCTTCTTCATGCGCCCGGGCAGGGTGGACGTCACGGTGCTTCCTCCCATCTCGGTCGCCGATTGGACGCTCGATGACCTCGAGGAGCGCATTGAAGCTGTCAGGGACCTTTTTGTCGCCACCCTCAATGATTGGCCCGACGGAGGCCGCAAGCTGCTAGGGTTGCGCAAGCGCCGAGGGACCTGAGCCTTCGCGGCGCCATTCGCGCCGCCGCTCCCATGCCTGAAGTTCAACCGTATCGATGCGTGACATCACATCGCGCAGCATCGCGGCAAAAGCCCTGCGACGCTCGCCCACGAACTCTCCCGGTTCGAGAAGTTTCTGGTTTCGCGCAAGCTGCAGCCCGGTCTGGAACAGGTGCTTGGACACGGACTCTGCACTCTGGATCTTGCGCTGCAGCATGTATTGCCGGCCGACATCGCTGCAAGCGGCGAGGAACTTCTTGTCATCGAATGGAGCCGCGGGATCGGACGCTTCGAGTGTATCGGCGACGACGACATAGGCCTCGAAGAACGAGCGCAACACACCAGGAGACGTGATGGGGTGCAGGGTGCGCAGAAGCGCATGGACTTGGTCCTCGCCCGCAGCAAGCGATTGCAGCCAATTGGGGGCCTGCAGGCTGAGTTCGCGCTCGACGCTGGCGCTGAACACGCTCTTTTCCTTGAAGAAGAACTCGAACTTGAGCAAGTCGCGCAGGCGAAGCGCCTCCTGCATGAATGCTGCACCCCTGTCGCCTGGAGCCTCGACCGCCTTGAGCAGCGCCAGTTCGATGATGGCGTCATTGACGAAGAAATGAATGATGGTGTTTCGATAGAAGGCCGCCGCCAGGTACTGGTCGGGACCAATGCTGTAGACGGTGTTCAGTCCGCCGCGGTGTATCGACACGACATTGTGTCCGGCAAGCGCCTCGAGAATGCGGCGTACCGCGTCCGCATCCGCAAGCCGGGCGCTCGGTGCGATGGGCAAGCGCCGGGCAACCGCCAGTGAAAGATATTGGTCGAGTTCCCGGTGGATCTCGTCAAGCGTCAGCGCCCGCCCGCGATGCGATAGAAGGACGAGGGCAGCGAGCGAGGTGCCGGTGATCGGCGTGACTTCATTGATCCGCGTCGAGACTTCGAAGGCAACTTTCTGGACAGGCAGTGTTTCCTCGTCACTGTCCCACGCGCGCCCATCCGGTGGCCCGAGCATGTCCCGCAGGGACACCGGCTCAGCCACGCGGAAATAGATGCGGCCAAAGGGCTCACGTTGCGCGCGGAAATAGCGGACGAACCAGGCAAGGTTTTCAGCCTTCTTTGTTCCTCCCTTGGCCTCAGCTGCGAATTCGCTGACTTCATGCAGCTGGTCATAGGCGATCGAGATCGGCATGAGCATGAGATCTTCGACCCGGCCCTCGCGGTAGGCGGCAACCAGGTAGTTCAGGAGCCCTAGCTTTGGCGCCAGCAGCTTGCCGGTACGCGACCGGCCGCCTTCGATGTACCACTCGAGGCTGAAGCGCTTCTCTGCAAGGTACCCAAGATATTCCCGCAGGACGAATTTGTAGACGGGATTGCTCTTGATGTCGCGCCGGATGAAGACGCGTCCCGCCTTCCGCGCCAGCGTGCCCATGGGCCAGAAGGCGAGGTTGATGCCCCCGAAAGTGGTCGGAACGGCCAGCCGGTTATCCGCAAAAGCAACCGACGTGACAGCGGAGTCGAGGTTGGACTTGTGGCTCGGCAGGATGATGGCCGGGGCTCTTTCAAGCGCCTCGCGCGTTCGCTCGATCTGCGCCTGGTCGTAATCGATCTGCGCGCCGTAGCCGCGTGTGAACAGGCCACGGGCGATCTGCATCATCACGTCGATCGCAAACGGACTGTGTGCCGTGCGAAGCTCATGCAGATACTCCAGCGCCTCCTTCTGCACCTCGTCTTCGGTGCGCTTCAGCC
The DNA here is from genome assembly GCA_040381215.1 of Alphaproteobacteria bacterium. Classification (GTDB taxonomy): domain Bacteria; phylum Pseudomonadota; class Alphaproteobacteria; order Micropepsales; family Micropepsaceae; genus SZUA-430. The sequence continues at coordinate 14,818 of JBEIHO010000027.1, forward strand.
GCTGCCCCAGCTCCGAGACGCCGTCCCTGAAGCGCTTCGAGGCTGCAATCTGCTGGCGCACGAGCCGAGGCATCTTGTATCGCCGACCGATCAGCCTGTATTCGGCACGCTGCAGGGCCAGATGTGCCTGGCGTTGAACGAACCCGGAGAAACTCTCGACATCGCCGAGATCTGCCTCCCCGGCAGCCCGCGCGCGTGCGTTGAGGTTGCCCAGCGACGCGGATTGGGCTGCCACGACCCGGCAGCGCTCGGGTTCGGTTTGCAGGATGCGCTGCTGGAGCTTTTCGCGCGGCTTGCGGGGATCGCGCCACAGGAGCAGGTCTGAAAGCCGGGCGAGGCGTTCTCCCTGCAGTTCACGCGGTAGCCAGGCGACGCGCACAGGCGCCATCACGCAGCTCTCGTCCGTCAGAAAGGGACCAAGTTGCTGCGAAAAGGCCTTTGCATCGTCACTGCGCGAGAGCGTCAGGATTGAAACGCGCGAACCATCAAGGTCGGCGGGTTTGGACTGGGCAATCCAGCGCTCGATGTACTGGCGCTCGGTTGCAGTGCGGGCATCCACCAGGAAAACGACGCGTGCGCTTGGATCAGCTGGCCAGGACGGCCACGGCGAGCCATCAAGGCTGGGGGAGACGGCCTGGTTCATCCCGGATCGGCTTCCGAGCCAGCTGCGCGCTTCAAAAGGCCACGGAAGGCGTCCTGCGCCGTGCGGCCCTCATTGATCACGCCGTTCACTTCCGATGCGATCGGCATCTCCACCCCGTATTCCTCGCCAAGTTGCAGAACGGTTTTTGCGGATTTCACGCCTTCCGCCACCTGCCGCATGCCAGCAAGGATGTCGGCAATTTTGCGTCCTTTGCCAAGTTCGTATCCGACGGTACGGTTGCGGCTCTGGGGACTTGTGCAGGTAGCAATAAGGTCGCCGACGCCGGCAAGCCCGGCAAAGGTCTCCGTGCGCCCGCCCATGGCCACGCCGAGGCGCGTGATTTCATTGAGCGCGCGGGAAATGACCGCCGAACGCGTATTTTCACCCGCGCCCGCCCCGTCGCCCATGCCCGCGGCAATGGCCATGACGTTCTTGAGCGCTCCGCCAAGTTCGCAACCCGCGACGTCGGTATTCGTGTAGACACGGAAGAGGCCAGTCTTGAAGATAGACTGCAACTCCTGGACGATGACCTCGTCCTCCATGGCAATCACGCTGGCAGCCGCGTAGCCCGCCATCACCTCGCGCGCCAGATTGGGGCCTGAGAGAACGCCCGCCGGATGGCCAGGCAATTCCTGCTCGATGACCTGTGTCATCCGCAGCTTCGTGCCAAGCTCCAGTCCCTTTGAAAGGCTGATCACGGGGACCCACGCGCGGATATGCCGACCGACTTCGCGAGCAGTCTCGCGCATCGCCTGGGACGGCACGCCCATGATCACGACATCCGCATCGCGAACGGCCTCTTCGATCGAGGTCGTCGCCCGCAGGCTCTGGGTCAGTCGCGCACCCGGCAGATAGCGCTCATTGCTGTGCCGGTCATTGATCTCCGCAACCGTATCGGCCGCACGCGCCCACAGGACGGCAGGAACATTACGCGCGACCAGCGAGGCCACCGTCGTGCCCCACGATCCACCGCCAAGAATTGCTGCCCTGATCCTCATGGCCCGCAGTATGGGCGGGGAAGCCGGGCTACCGCAAGGGAGGCCGTGCTTTTTCCACGCGCTGATATCCTGGAGCTTCAGCCAAGCGCCCGGGCCAGAAAGGGCAGGCTTATGTCCATGCGATAATCGACTGAAGAGTGAGTGTCGGGAAACTCCTCATAGGTGTGCAGGATCTCCTGGCGCGCAAGAGCCCGGTGCAGGCGCCTCGCCCCGTAGACCAGGTTGTACTGGTCGATGTCCCCGCAGTCGATGTAGAGCGCCTTGAGGGATCGCAAACCTGGGCCGAGGCGATCGACCATGACCACGGGATCCCATGCCATGAAGTTTTCCCACCGTGCGGGAATGACCTCGCAGGTATCGGGATCCACCGGCAGCCTGATGCCCAGGAACGCGGTTGGGTCGGGATCGTAGGTCGCGCACATTGCCAGCATCATCAGGATATGAACGTCTGCGTCAGGCGCTTTTTTCTTTGCGGCAAAGGCGTCGAGCCACGCCCGGATATCGCCTTTGAAAGGGGCCAGCGCGCGCAAGACGGCAGGGAACTCGGGCAGGTAGACGTGCTCGAACCCCATGTCTCCCGAGTGGCAGGCTGCCGCGCTCCAGAAATCGGGATACAGCATCGCGTGAACAATGGCGCCATAGCCGCCCGAGCTTTTGCCAAACAACCCGCGCCGGCCCGTACCGCCGCAACCAAAGCCCCGCTCGATGAACGGAACAGCCTCCTGCAGCAGGAAATCCGCCCATCGCCCCATCGCGGACGAATTGATGTACTGGTTCCCCCCAAGCCGCGTGAAGCAGTCCGGGAACGCGACAACGACGGGTGGCATCGCGCCGGATGCGATCAGCCTGTCGAGGCGCTCGGGAACATTCTCTCCGAAGTTCTTCCAGTTTGTGTGGGCCGGACCGCCTGCGGTGAAGCCGACGATGTCCACAAGCAGGGGCAAACCCTGTCCATCGTGGCCATGAGGCACGTAGATGTCGATACGGCGTGAGGTGGGATCGCCAAGCAGGTTTCCCTTTAGCACCTCACTGTCGATGACGAGACGGTGGACGGTTCCAGCGGGCAGGCGGAAGTCCTTTTTCATCGCATCGATCCTGAAGTGTCGGTTGGGGAGATGTCCTCGCGTCCGGGCCTGTATTCCCGGCTGAGGTTCTGCCGCAGGTCAGCCTCGTCCATCCAGATGGGTTTCATCTTCTCCTGAAGAAACAGCTGCGCCTGATCGGCATAATGCGGCGAGGATGCGTCCTGCGTCGCCGATCCGAACTGATGGACCCCCTCAGCCTTCATCCTGCCGGAGGGCGACCACGAGACAAAGTAGTAGAGCGTATCACCCTTCGCGGCCGTGAACCTCCCATCCTCATCGGGTTCGACGGAGGCCTCGAAGTCACGCAGCACGTCGGGCCCGCCATTCGCCGGTGCGTCGATTGCACCGCGGCGGAACCGGTTGACGTCTCCCCATGCAGGATCAAGCCGTCCATGGGCGGCCATCAACTTCTTGGCTGCCTTTCGCAACGCCTCGACAGCATCGCCCCGCGGCTTGCCCTCGAATGTGGGAACAATCACGGGAAGTCCTGTCATGACTGCCAGCGCAGCACTCCGGTTGTCTGCATCCGTGGACATGTCGTAGCGCCGCAGCAATGCCTGCGCGCGGGTCATGAGGTCGGCATCCGGATCCTTGGAGAAATCCTCGCCCAGGAGACCGGAGATGACGGACGCAAGCTCGGATCGCTTCGAATAGAGCTTGTCGAACTTTATCCGCCGGAAATCGGACTCCGTGAGGGCCTCGCCGCTGGCAAGCAGTTCATCGAACCTGAGAGCGCGGTTGGTCATGCGTGCTTCGATCCCCAGTGTCGCGGAAAAAGCCTCGCGCTGCGGGTTGTCTGTGCCGCCGCTGGCAAGAAAGGGATGATTGTTCGCATTGAAGACATAGCCCGACTTCGGTGCAACGACCCGTGGCAAGGCATCGAGAGGGAGATAACTGTTCCACAAGGTGCGCGATGTGTCGCCGGGCAGGTACTTCTGCCAATCATAGGCGGGATCGCGGAGCGGCGAGACGGCATTATAGAAATAGGCGACCCGACCTGTGGCGTCTGCATAAGTGAAATTGAAGCTGGGTATCGCCTGCAGGCGAAGGGCTTCGACGAAATCATCCCAGGTCCGGGCTCGATTGAGTGCCCGATAGCCCTCTACCTGATTGATCCTGTCGATACCCGAAAACCGAATGGCGTAGGTTCCATGCGGTTGCCGCAGCACCGGTCCGTGCTTCGACCAGAGCACCTCCCGTCTCACGCGGATGGCGAGCGAACCTGCCACCCGGATGGTGATGACGGCGTCGCTCTTCTCGAAGTCGACCCACTTGCCGTCAAACCTGTACTGGTCCGGATTTTCAGGGTTCAGACTGAGGACGTAGACGTCGACAAGGTCGGGCGTGTTGACGGTGTTGGCCCAGCCCAATGTTGGTCCGAAGCCGTGATTGATGAAGGGCGACGCCGGAAACAGGCCGCCCGCGATATCCAGTCCCTCGTCCGATTTCAGTCGAGCCTCATACCAGGCCAATGGTCCCGAATAGGGCTGGTGCGAGTTGATCAGCAGGCGCGTATGGCGGTCTTTAGAGCGCGACGGTGCAATCGCCATCGCGTTTGAACCAGATCCTTCGGGGAAGCTGGTCTCATGCTGGCGCTCCGGTTCGAAGAGCGCCCGCAATTGCCTGTCGAAACCGAAGAACAGCGGCAGGAAGAAGGTGAAGCCAGCCGCAATGTCCTTGTGGGAGACGGGTTCGAACCCAGGCAATCGCCGATTCGGATGCCGCGCCGCATAGAGGTTGAGGCCCTCGGCGTAGGCAACAAGCGCCTCATGCGTCCCCCTGCTGATCAGGCCCCGTGCAACATTGTCATCGTAGTGATCGTCGACCCGTGCGCGAACCTTCAGAAGCTGCACAAGATAGTCCGTCACCATGGGATCCCCGCCTTCCACAGGGGCCAGGTCCGGCGCCCCGATCGAGCGAGCGGCCGCATTCAGCAGTCGGGGCCACTGGCTGCCGGAGGCCGACAACGTGCCGCGACTGGTCATGATCGATTGCTGGATCGTCAGGAAGTCATCCTCAGCATGCGCGTAGGCAAGGCCGAAGGCGACATCAGCATCCGTCTTTCCGTAGACATGCGGCACACCGTACCGGTCACGCATCACCCGCACGTCTCGCGCAGAGCCGGCCCGCGCATAAGCGGACCAGTCGGCCTCGCGGATCAACCGAAAGTCCAGCAGGCTTTGGGCCGCAATGGCGACGAGCACGATCGCACTGAGCAGAACCAGAAGGCTTTTTCTTTGCATGTCCTCGTTCCCGCACGTCTCGCTTCAAGGCCGTGCACCCTTATGAAAAACGCAAGATGGAGCGCCCAATCCCCGCGCCACCAGCCAGAATTTATTCCCGAAAGAAATTTTTATTTTCGTGGTTCCGCAGGGAATATGAGCAGATATCTCGCTTTCAGATTGCAGGATGCGCTGCAGCAAGCAAGCCCGGGTGTGCAAGGGAAACAGAAATTATCCTGCATAATCAACGCCGAAAGGCCTCGGCAGATAGACGGTGCCCTGTCTTGAAGGACCACGCTCGAGACATGGTTCAGGCGATTTCCGGCCGTTTCGTAAGCATATTCCGGGGCAGGTGCCCACGGCTTTACAGGCGCGTCACCCATGATCTAATCCCGACCGCATTGCAGTGTTTGGAGCCAGAAAAACAACATGACGACCAAAGCCCTTCTTTTTTCGGCGGCATCCGCAGTCGCCATATCGCTTGCCGCATTGTCCGTGTCCCAGGTGGCACCTGCCTTTGCGGCATCCTCCAATTGTGCAGCAGGAGCCGCAGGCTGCGTCGACGACAACAGCACGGCATCGTCAAATTCTGGCAAGCGGTCCGACGGCACCCGGAAGTCTTCGGACGACGACAGCGCTTCAGGTCGGGGGCGCGGCAGCGACGATGACGACGACGAGACCGATGACAGCGGCAAGGATGGTGGCGGCGACGACGGCACTGCCGACCAGGGTGGTGGCAACGACGACGATGGTGACGATGACGACAGCGGCACCGACGGCGGTGGTGATGACGGAACGGACGATCAGGGCGGCGACAACGAGGACGATGACGGCGCCGAATCCGATGACAGCGGCAATGATGGCGGCGGCGACGACGGCACGGATGACCAGGGTCGCGATAATGACGACGATGTCAATGACGACCGCGGCGGTAATGACGATGACGATCGCGATGATGATCGTGGCGACGACGATGATGATGATGATGATGACGACCGCGGCGACGACGACAAGCCTGGTGATGACAAGGGCGGCGGCGGCTAGTTTCGCCTGAAGCAGATCCTCTTGAATTTGAGGCCCTGGCTATGCGCCGGGGCCTCTTTTTTTGAGTGGGCCCGGCGAGGGACAGGCGGCCGGCGGCAGTCAATTGCCATCGTTAACACATCGTAAACCGCCTGCATGGCACCAGATCCCATGTGCCGCAGAACGCGCAGAATTGCGCCATCGATTGCATTTGTGATCGCAAGCTTTGCTCCGGTAACGGGAGCACTGAGCGCGCTTGCGCAGGAGGCTACATCCTCGGTTTCCCCGACAGCGGGCGAAGTGAAATACACAACCACTCTGCTCATCGAAGACGAAAGCGAGGAGATCCGCGATGCGGTGCAGGCCGCCTCCCTCCTTGTGTCACTGGAAGACGAACCGCTGGACACACCCGGGGCCTTGCTCTTGCGTGGCCGGGAAGACCAGCAGCGCGTCCGGCGCGCGCTTAATGCGCTTGGCTACTTCGGCGCGCGGGTGAAGGTGACCGTCGCAGGCGAGGGCGCAAGCAATCCTGAAGCCGAAGATCGACTTTCGGTGACAGGAGCCTCTGGACCGGTAAACGTCGAAATTGCAGTGTCGCCCGGTCCGCTATTTCGTCTCGCCGACATCGCCATCCAGGCGAAGGGAGGGGACGCAAAAGGCTTGCCGGATACGCTGACCCCGTCGGCCATAGGTCTTAAACCGGGAAGGCCGGCCCGTTCTGCAGACATCGTCGCCGCTGGCACGCGCGCTGTAGAGGTACTGAGGGAGGCTGGCTATCCGTTGGCACTCGAGAGTAGGCGCGATGCGGTCGCCGATCACGCCAGCGCAACGCTGGATCTGGTCCTTCAGTACGACCCTGCGCAACTGGCGTCGATGGGTTCCATAACGGTGCTTGGAACAGACCGGATGAAACCGGACTTTGTCGCAGGTCTCGCGCCATTCCAGTCGGGAGAGCAGTTCCGAGCCTCCCTGCTCAAGGAATACCGGGATAACATCGAGAGATTGGGCGTCTTCGACTCCCTGGTCATCGAAGAACCAAAGGAGCTGACCGCAGAGGGCCAATTGCCCCTGACAGTCAAGGTTCATGAGCGTCCCCGACGCGCCATTGGCGTTGCCGCAAACTGGTCCACCCTCGAAGGGGCGGCAGTGTCTTCCTACTGGGAGCATCGAAATCTGTTCGGTGAAGCCGAGAAACTCCGTGTCGAGGCGACGTCATCGCGATTGTTCCTGAACGCGTTGCAGGACTACGAGTTTGCGCTGCAGGGCATCCTGACATTACCGGCGTGGCCGGATCGGCGCGATGATATGCAGATCAGTCTGGCCGCAAGGAAGGAAAGGCCCGACGCCTATGAGCGTGATGCGCTCGAAATGGGTTTGGGTTGGACCCGGCGGTTCGATCAGGCACTCGCCGTCGAGGCCGGTGTCGCGTTGTCGCGTGCAAGTGAAGAAGATGCCTTCGGCACACGGAACCTGACGACACTCAGCGTGCCGACCGCCATCCTCTACGACACGCGCAACGATCCCCTCGAGCCAGTCAGGGGTTTGCGGGCAAGCATGGAATTTCGCCCCTTTGTGAATCTCGATGACACCGGCAGCGTGACAGCTCGCGTCTTGGCGCAATCGTCGGCGTATGTGTCCCTCGATCCCGAAGCCCGCACCGTTCTTGCCGGTCGTATTGCAGCAGGTATGACCCTTGGTCAGGACGTGTCAGACTTGCCTGCAGACCTGAGGTTTTTCTCTGGCGGCGGAGGATCGGTTCGAGGCTATGCCTACCAGGGTCTAAGTCCCCGTGATGCTCTCGGACGAATACTCGGGGGGGCAAGCGTCGCCGAAGCCGCGCTGGAAGTGCGTCATTGGGTCTATGAAGATATAGGCGTTGCAATGTTTGCAGATGCAGGTGCCGCTTTTTCAGCGGATTTCCCGGATTTTCAGGATATGGGCACAGGGCTGGGCCTAGGCATCCGCTATCGCACGCCAGTCGGCCCGCTTCGTCTGGATGTAGCCATTCCACTTGACCCGCAGGCGTCTGACCCCGATTTTTCGCTGTATGTTGGATTGGGTCAGGCGTTTTAGGCGATGAAGATCCGCAAGTGGCTTCGCAGGTGCGGATGGATTGCAGCAGGCATCGTCGGCCTTCTGGGACTTGCCTGGGCACTCCTGCAAACGCCAATCGCACGAAGCCTGTTGGCGGCATCGATCGCCGAGGCGGTCTCGACCAGCACGAGCAAGGTGGAATTCGATGGCCTGGATGGCTGGCTGCCCGGCGCACCACGTGTGCGACGCATCACCATTGCAGACCAAAAAGGCATCTGGATGGTGCTCGACGGGGTAGCCATGGATTGGCACCCCGTTCGGCTGCTCTGGGGGGAAGTGCAAGTCGACAAGCTGTCGGTGAAGCAGGCGCGATGGATACGTAAGCCTGTGACGGCAGGCGCGAGCGGAGAGGGGCCCTCCCTCGCCATTCCATCGATCGCCTTATCCCGCTTTCAGGTCTCCGAGATCATCGTTGAGCCCCTCGTCGCTGGAGTTGGTGCAAATCTTCAGATCGACGGTACCGTTGACACGCGGGATGCCGCGGCTCGCGCCGTTCTGGATTTCGATTTGCGTCAGACCGACGGTCAGGCACGCCTCGTCGGCAACATTGACTGGAACCCATCCGCAAATGCGCTCAACGTGTCCATCCGCGGAGCAGATGCACCGGGCGGTATCTTCACCCGCCTCGCGGGTGCCCCCACCGATGCCGCTCTGTCATTGGCGCTAACATCATCGGGACCGCTGGACAACTGGAGTGCCAACCTTGAGGGGAACCTCGGAACCAGCGTGATCTCCTCCGGCAGCGCCAGGATCAGGAAAGAGGGGCGCTGGCATCGCATGGAAGCTAAGCTGAAGGCGCGTATGCAGGACATGGGGCCTGATAGGTTGCAGCAATGGCTTTCTGGCGAGTGGCGTCTTGATCTCGATGCCGCGCGAAGCGATGGGGGAGCCATTCGTCTCGACAATCTGCAACTTGTTTCACCGGGAGCTCGTCTGGAAGCGAAAACAAAAGACGATAGGCCCAATGCGCCGCTGCACATCAGTGCGACTGTCGAGGAAGCATCCCGGGGGCCCCTCAAGATCGACATGCGTGCCACACCCACGCAAGACTGGTCTGAGGTCGATGGGACGGTTCAATTTGAAGGAGCCGCAAGCGCCCCCGCTGCCACTGTCAGCTTCAAGGGCGCGCTAACCCCGGAGACCGTGCAATCAACCCTGCTGCTTCAACCGATCGACCTGCAAAGCCTGAAGCTGGGCAGCGGGAAGGCGACAGCCTCGGCGCGCCTCGAATACTTTCGACCAACCGGCGCGGTGGTGCTGGAGGGAGAGGGGGCCCTCGAAGGCCTTGCGCTGCCGGATCCGCTGGCCAACAACCTCGTTGGTAGCCGCGCCGACATATCCTTCGAGTTGCGCCGTGACGGGGCAGGCAAGATTGAGCCCGCAAACATCGCCTTCGCAGCCTCTCGCCTTCGCTTGAGTGCAAGCGCCAAAAGCTTGCCAGCAGGACTAGCTTTTTCGGTCAAGGGTAACGCAGGCGACAAACCTGTTGCGGCTGGCGCGACCATCGCCGACAGCGCGGATGGAACAACGAGCATCCGGAATGCGAGCCTCTCGCTGGGCAGTGTCAGGCTCTCAGGCGACATGATTTACACCCCGTCAGGCCTAAAGGGATTGCTGGGCCTTGAGGCCGCAAACCTGTCCGACATCTCGAGCTTCATCGATGCAGAACTTGATGGGCCTGCTTCGGGAACGATTGAACTGCTCTCAAGGTCGGGTCGCCAGGCCGCACGTGTTGAACTTGTCACTCCGCGGGTACGCATCGACACATTCCGCTTTGATGAACTGCAGGTCAGGGGTTTTCTCAACGACCTGATGGGAACCTTCAATCTTGACCTGCAGGCCAAATGCCGGAAGGTCGATGCCGATGGTTTCGTTGCCGATGGCCTGTCAGCAACAGCAAAGGGACCGCTGGCAGACATCGTCTTTGTTGCTGATGCTGGACACGAGGGGGGACAGCTGAGCGCACAGGGCCGTCTGAAGATCGACCGATCACCAATCAGGATTTCTCTGGCCACGCTGTCATTAGGTCGCGACGGTCGCGAAATGCGCCTGGCAGCACCCACGACCACCACAATCGCAGGCGGGCGTGTTGATCTGCAGTCAGTCCGTCTTGTTGCAGGCGCCGGCACGATACGCCTTGACGGCTGGGTTGGACGCGAGATGGCACTGAACGTTGAGCCGCAAGCCTTGCCGGTATGGGCCGTCGGCCTCTTTACAGGACCTGTGCCGTTTGCGGGCAACCTTTCCGGACGCATCTCGTTGCGAGGCAGGGCGCGTGACCGCATTTCGGATTTCGACCTCACGCTGAATGCCATTTCTGCCAACAACGCGAGCGGCATATCCATGCGTGAGGTGTCGCTGACAGCCCGAGGTTCCACCGAGCGCAGCGGCATCGACGTCAAGTCTGTTCTCGCCGGACCGCGTGGCGCGCGGCTGAACGCTGCGGGCAGGCTGCCTTTTACGGATAGTGGGACACTTGCGCTCGATATCGACGGTCAGATCGATCTCGCGATGGCGAATGCATGGCTGGGAGCCTCTGGTGAAAGGGCAGGAGGACGTCTGACCCTGGCGGCGAAGGCCTCGGGTCAATTGGCTTCACCGAGACTTGCGGGGACTGGCCAGCTAGTCGATGGTTTCTTTCGGAGCGCCGCGATCGGTCTGGAAATCCGTGGAATAGAGGCAAAGCTTGAGGGATCCGAGAAGAGGGTGCGGCTCTCGACGCTGTCGGGCACAACACCCGCCGGTGGTGGCGTGTCTGCGGAGGGCAACGTCTTGCTCGACTACGCCGCGGGCTTCCCGGTGGACCTGAGGGTGCAGGCCCGCTCAGCCAGGCTGGTTTCAACGTCCTTGACCACCATGACGGCCGACATGGACGCGCGTATGAACGGCGCCCTCCTGCAAAGCCCCCTCATCAGTGGAACTGTCGATATCCGTCGCTGGGACATTCGCATCCCTGAGCGCCTTGCAAGGTCTCTGCGGCCCATCAAGGTCACCCATCGCAATGTGCCTCCCGGCCTCGTAACCGACGATGATCTGACGGAACCGGAATGGGGCAGCGCCTTGCCCTTTCGCCTTGACGTTGCCGTGCGCGCGCCGCGTGAAGTCTTCGTCCGTGGTCAGGGGGTGGACGCCGAGTTCGGTGGTGCAGCCAATCTGGGAGGCACCGTCGATGCGCCGGTCGTTCGCGGCGCATTTGACCTGCGGCGGGGCGCGGTCACCTTGCTGAGCCAACGCATCATCTTGTCTCGCGGCGATATTCAGTTTGTTGGCGATACTCAGCCCATGCTTGACATCGCAGGCAGCGTCTCGAAGAACGGCGTGGCGGCAACAGTAAGTGTTAAGGGCCGCGCCGGTGATCCGCAGATCGTCCTGTCTTCGGCGCCCTCGCTGCCACAGGACGAGATCCTTTCCCGCCTGCTATTCTCAAAGCGCACGACACAATTGTCACCTTTTGAAGCTGCGCAGTTGGCACAGCTCATCGGCCGCTGGAGCGGGCTCGACACCGGTCCCGACATCCTCGAGAGGCTGCGTACAGCCATCGGGCTTGATGCCCTCACCGCCACCACCGATGAAGCCGGCACAACCTCCGTTTCAGCCGGAAGCTACGTTGGTCGGGGCGTCTACATCGGTGCCAGCGAGGCCGCGGGTGGAAGCGCAACTGTGGACGTGGACATAACCGAAAACATCAAGCTGCGCGGCGAGGCTGGTACGGCAGGTACGAAGGTGGGTGTTGCTGCCGAGTGGGAGTACTAACCCACCAACCTCTTGCGCAGTTCGAACTTCAGCACCTTGCCCGCAGGATTGCGTGGCATGGCGTCGATGACCTCGAGCCGGGAGGGTAGCTTGTACCGGGCGAGACGCTCTGTGCCCCACGCGCGCATCTCCTCGAGGGTCAGGGCGTGCCCTGGCTTGAGCACTGCGACAGCCACAACAGCCTCACCCCATTTGGGGTCAGGCTGACCGATGATCGCCACCTCGGAGATGGCCGGATGGGCATAGAACACGGCCTCTACCTCTGCGGGATAGACATTCTCGCCCCCGGTGATCACCATGTCCTTCACACGATCGCAGATGTAGAGAAATCCGTCGGCATCGAAGTAGCCGACATCGCCTGTATGGAACCATCCCGATGCATCGATGGCTGCGGCTGTCGCCTCTGGCTTGTTCCAGTAGCCCTTCATCACATTGGGTCCACGGACAACGACCTCGCCGCGTGCATCGGCCTGTTTGACGAAATGCCCGTTCGCGTCCATGAGTTCGACTTCGACGAAGAACCCGGCCCGGCCGGCGGAGCCCAGCTTCGCTTCGCTCCACTCGCTGGTCAGGAACGTGACCATCGGCGCCGTCTCGGTTAGCCCGTAGCCCTGGTTGATGGGCAAGCCACGCGCGGCATAGAGCTTGAGGAGCGGTTCCGGCACAGGCGCACCGCCGCAGACAATGGCTTTGAGGCTGGACAGGTCGCTGGTTGCAAAAGCCGCGCTTTGGCTGACAGCCAGCAGCATGGCGGGCACTGCAAAGGCACTCGTCACCTTGTACTTCACGACATCCTCGATCCAGCGGGCAGGATCGAAGCCTCGGTGAAGAACAACCTCGGCCCCCTTCATGAACGCAGTGAGCGTCGTGACGTTCAGGCCACCGATGTGAAAGAGGGGCGCAACGACCAGCGTAACGTCACTTTCGTATGTATCGATGGTTAGCAGGCTCATGCTGTTATTCCACCACAGGTTCCCGTGCGTAAGCATCGCGCCCTTGGGGCGTCCCGTGGTCCCGGAGGTGTACATGATGATTGCGATATCATCCGCGCCAACCGGGTCGGCCCCGGCCAGAGGCTTATGGCCCTCTGCGAAAACCGGGAGACAGGGCCAGCCTGGCGCATCGATGTCCGCCGAGAGATAGCGCTTGCAGGGCAGCTTCACGCGAATGCCATCGATGACGCCACGATGGGGGCTATCCGCGACAATCGTGTGCACCCCAGCGTCATTGATGATGTAGTCCAGTTCCGGCCCCGTCAGGCGGAAGTTCAGCGGCACAAAGATCGCGCCAATCCGAGCCGTGGCGAACATGGTCTCGAAGAAGGCGGGCTGGTTCAGCCCAATGAACGCGACGCGGTCTCCCCGGCACACCCCTCCGGCCCTGAAAGCCGCCGCCAGCCGGTCCACCCTCTCCAGCAGTTCCCCATAAGTCCAGGTCTGCCCCTCAAACGTCAGCGCCCGCCGATTAGGCGTCCGCCTGCTACGTTGCAGTAGCCAGTTGCCAAGGCTGATGTCGGGGGTGGTCATGGGGCAATACTTTCCATTTTAAGGGCGGATTGTACCCGACGACGCTTGAAACGCCAATTAGTACATCCTCGGCGCCTCCCAGCCGACAAGGACATCGTTCGAGGTTTGCCGAAGCAAATCAGGTGAGCTATCTACAGTCCCGATATCCGGATACCAGAACAGAATGAACAGGATGAATGTTGCGCGATGATGTACCAGCCAAGCGTACTGTTGACCGGAGGTGCGGGTTTCATTGGATCAGAGGTTGTTCGCAAGCTGGTCAGAGAGCGCATGGCCCGTGTTTGTGTGATCGACAAGCTGACCTACGCGGGCAATCTTTCGTCACTCAGCTCTGTAGCAAAAAGTGACCTTTTTACCTTCATTCAAGCAGACATCTGCGACAGCCAGGCAATGCGTAGAGCGTTTGAACAGGTGCAGCCTGACATCGTGATGCACCTGGCCGCCGAAAGCCACGTTGATCGCTCCATTGACGCCCCCGGAGCGTTCATCGAAACAAATGTCTTCGGGACATACCGTTTGTTGGAGGCTGCGCGCACCTACCATTCCTCCCTCTCGGGTGACAGGCGCGCGCGATTTCGATTTCATCACGTGTCGACCGACGAGGTGTTCGGCGCCTTGGGCCCAGAGGGCCTGTTTACGGAGAGTACCCCCTATTCACCTCACTCACCCTACTCTGCATCGAAGGCGGGCTCCGACCACCTGGTGCGCGCCTGGGGTGACACGTACGGGCTCCCCGTGATCGTTTCAAATTGTTCGAACAACTACGGCCCCTATCAATTTCCGGAGAAGCTGATCCCTTTGATGATCCTCAACGCGCTTGAGGGGAAGCCGTTACCCGTTTATGGCAAAGGTGATAACGTCCGCGATTGGATCCACGTGGAGGACCACGCTGATGGGCTGATCGCGGTGGCAACGAGAGGGGTGCCCGGGGAGACCTACCTCTTGGGCGGGCAGGCTGAGCGGACAAACATCGAAGTTGTACATGCCATTTGCTCGATCATGGATCGACTTTCGCCGTCCAACGCTCCTCACGCCCGCCTGATTTCGCATGTCGCGGACAGGCCAGGGCATGACTTTCGTTATGCTATCGATTGCAGCCGTATTGCGAAGATGCTGGGTTGGCGTCCCCGAGAGACATTTGAAACCGGTCTCGAGAAGACCGTGCGATGGTATCTTGATAATGCAGACTGGTGGCAGGCCATCCGAGCGGGCACCTATCGAGGTCACCGTCTGGGTTTGGTGCCATGAGGCCTGTGCCGGAAATCATCGTCTTCGGAGCTGGTGGTCAGTTGGGGCACGCGCTTGAACGTGCTGCGCAAACAATGAACGTAACCTGTTCGAGTTTCGACAAGGCTAGTGTCGACATTACCGAGCCGGGCATGATCAGAGATGCGCTGTCCCGTACGAATGGAGGGTTGGTCGTTAATGCAGCAGCCTATACCGCTGTAGATCGAGCAGAAACTGAGGAAGATCGCGCAGTAGCAATCAATTGCGATGGCGCCCGGAACGTTGCCGAGGCATGCGAGCAGTTGGGCCTGCCGCTGGTCCACGTATCCACGGATTATGTATTCGACGGCCAGAAGACATCGGCATATTTCGAAACAGACGCCGTTTCGCCCATCAATGCCTACGGTCGCTCAAAGGAGGCGGGCGAGCGCGCCATTCGCGATGCGTGCGCGCATGCAATGATTTTCCGCACGTCATGGGTTTATGGTCTGGAAGGCGCAAATTTTGTAAAGACGATGTTGCGTCTCGCGACGCAGCGGGATTCATTACGGGTGGTCAGCGACCAGATCGGCTGCCCCACATTCGCCGATGATCTCGCAGTCGCCATCATCGCTGCGGCAGCACGCTTCGAACCTGGAACCTATCATGTAACCGGCTACGGGGAGACAAGCTGGTTCGGTTTCGCCCAAGAGATTTTCAAGGGGCGTTCATCGCCCTCGGTGCAGCCAATCCCGACTGCCGACTATCCAACCCCTGCGCGAAGGCCGTTGAATTCAGTCCTCGATGGAACAAAGGCTCGCACCACCCTGGGTATCACCTTGCCCCATTGGTCTGACGGATTGAGACGCATGATGGAGGGTTTGAAATGAAAGGAATTATTCTGGCTGGGGGGCATGGTACGAGGCTCTATCCGCTGACGCTGTCGGTAAGCAAGCAGTTGCTGCCAGTCTTCGACAAGCCCATGATTTACTATCCCCTTTCAACACTGATGCTCGCAGGTATCCGCGAGATCCTCATCATTTCCACTCCATCGGACCTGCCAAATTTCAGACGTGTATTGGGGGACGGTTCCGATTTCGGGGTAAGCCTGACCTATGCCGAGCAGCCGAAACCCGATGGGTTGGCCCAGGCCTTCGTTATCGGAGAGAAGCACATTGGTCGCGACAGTGCCGCACTGGCTCTCGGTGACAATCTCATTTTCGGTCATGGGCTGCATGCGACGATGGCACAGGCCGCCGCTATCAAGTCTGGGGGGCTTGCGTTCGGGTATCATGTGCCTGACCCTGAAAGGTACGGGGTCGTAGAATTCGACGATCAGGGTGTTGCAAAGTCGATCGTGGAGAAGCCCAAGGTCCCACGCTCCAATTGGGCGGTTATCGGTCTCTATTTCTATGACAATAGCGTTGTTGACGTAGCTCGAAATCTTGCGCCTTCGCCGAGAGGAGAGCTGGAGATTACCGACGTCAATGCCCATTATTTGCGACAGGGAAACCTGCAGGTCCAGAAATTGGGCCGTGGTTTCGCATGGCTTGACGCCGGCACGCACGACAGTCTCATCCAGGCAGGAGAGTTCGTGCGAACGATCCAGCAGCGCACCGGTCTTCACATAGCTTGCCTGGAAGAAATTGCATTGGACCAGGGGTGGATCAATGCGGGGAAGGTGGCCGAGAGAGCCGCTGCTCTTAAGAATTCAGATTATGGCGCCTACTTGCGTCGGGTTCTTGCAGAAAGAGGTGCGGCGTGAACGACCTGGCCATCCCTGACGTCAGGGTCCTGAAGCCTCGCCGTTTTGGGGACGATCGCGGTTGGTTCGCTGAGACGTGGAGCCGTCGATCCCTCGGTGTGGATTTTTGCCAGGACAATATGTCAATGTCCAACCACGTGGGAACTGTACGTGGGTTACACTTTCAACGCCCCCCGCATGCGCAGGCGAAGCTCGTTTCCGTCATGGCGGGGCGTATCCTGGATGTTGCTGTCGATATCCGGACCGGATCGCCAACCTATGGAAAGCACGTCGCCGTTGAACTGAGTGCGTCGAACGGTTTGCAATTATTCATACCGCGAGGTTTCGCACACGGGTTTTGCACGCTCGAGCCCGCTACTGTCGTAATGTACAAGGTAGACGGTTTCTACTCTCCGGAGAGTGATGCGGGTGTATTTTGGGCGGACCCAGACTTGGGAATTGATTGGCCAGTCCGTGGTGATACCGCAGAGTTGTCCAGCAAGGACCGGGGGCTGCCTCGCTTGAGAGAGGTTTCAAGCCCCTTCATTTTCGGACAAACCACTGCATAGTGGCGAGGCAAGGTTCTGAGCTCGTCAATGTTCCTTTGTAGCTCGATACCCAAGCGGCTATTCTAGGGGCGTTCCATCAACGCCCACGAATGTGCCGGAAATGTCATCTATGCTTATCTCCGATATCAAGTCGCTCGAGTTCCTGCACAGGGGTAAGGTGAGAGATATCTACGCTGTTGGTAAGGATCATCTCCTTGTCATTCAGACGGATCGCCTCTCGGCCTTTGACGTTATTTTGCCCGATCCTATCCCGGGCAAGGGGCAAGTGCTGACCGCGCTATCCAACTTCTGGTTTTCGCGGTTGGGCCATGTCGTTGCCAACCACCTGACGGGGATCGATCCCTTGACGGTTGTCGCGCCTCACGAGCGCAGCCAGGTGGAGGGGCGGTCGATGGTTGTCCGCCGGCTGAAGCCGCTGATGATAGAGGCTGTGGTTCGCGGCTACGTCGTTGGGTCCGGCTGGAAGGAATACCAGGCGACGGGGAAGATCTGCGGCATTGAACTGCCACCCGGCCTGCAGCAGGCAGGCAAGCTCCCCGCCGCCATCTTCACCCCAGCGACCAAGGCCCCTGCAGGTCAACACGACGAGAACATTTCTTTTGAGGAAGCCGCTCGCATTGTGGGCAACCGTTACGCGTCTGAGGTTCGGGACATTTCCTTGCGCCTCTACGAAGAGGCCGCCGCTTTCGCCGCAACCAAGGGCATCATCATTGCCGATACCAAATTCGAGTTCGGCACGGATGACGCAGGCAATGTCGTTTTGATCGACGAGATCCTGACCCCGGATTCCTCCCGCTTCTGGCCTGCGCACTCCTGGCGAACGGGCATCAGCCCCCCATCATTCGACAAGCAATTCGTGCGCGATTGGCTGGAAAGCCAGCCTTGGAACAAGAAGGCCCCCGCACCCCACTTGCCGCCCGATGTTCTGCAGAAGACTGCGGAAAAATATGGTGAAGCGTTACGCTTGCTCACCGCGTGAGTCGACGCTCATCTTTGCGGTCCGGACGCCTTCGTGTTAGGCGCAGCCCAGAAAGGCAGGTGGCGCATGTGTTTTTCCGCAACGGCTAGTTTTCTGGTGGCTGCGGGGGCAGGGGCTGTCGGCATTGCGACGCTGCGCGGCACGTCGTCTCCCGCCGAGAGGCCACTGGCTGCAATTCCGCTGCTGTTTTCGGTGCAGCAGGCATCTGAGGGGGCGTTGTGGCTTGTCCTGGGGGATGCCAATCCCGGCCCTCTGGCATGGATCTTTACGCAGCTCTACCTGTCCTTCGCTCTCGTGATCTGGCCCATCTACACACCGGCTGCAGTCATGCTGACAGAGCCCGTGCCCTGGCGGCGTTGGGTCATGTTTGGTTGCGGGTTGTGTGGGGTTTCCATCTCGTCTTTCTTTCTTGTGCAACTGCTGACATTGCAGAACGAAGGGTATGTCAGCGGCCACCACATTCTCTATCGCACAGAGGTGGAATCTCCCCTGTTTGCCGGCACTGTCTACCTGACAGCCTGCGCCTTGGCGCTTTCGATGTCATCGCATCGAACGCTGGTTCTGTTTGGGGGCGTCATCTTTGCAGCGGCGGTGATCACCTATGTCACGATGCCGGACGCGTTCGTGTCGGTCTGGTGCTTCTACGCCGCAGCGGGAAGCATTTTCACGTTCTTGCACTTCCGACAGCGTGCGGCCAGAACTCAACCTGAGGTGCAATAGGCGCCAAGCTGGTACGTTGACATCTCCTGCGTGCAGGAAAACCCTTGGCAAAAGGGTTGCGGCCGATTCGAAAAAAAATGAGGCCGCCGGTGGAGAGTAATCATGTTGGTCGGATATATGCGCGCGCTCTGCGGCGCCGTAGCGATTGCCTGCCTCGGCGCGCCTTCGGCAGCAGTGCCATTGCTGGATGACGGACAGGGCAACGCGATCGCTGCCCTCTCGCAATCGGCCAGCATAGCCGGCACGTGGGAATTTCTTGATCGTCTGCACGAGCGCTCTGCCAGCACCCATTTGTCAACGACACTGTCAGGGTCGCACGGGTTCCTGTCAGGTTATGGAGACCGCACGCGATGGGATGAGGGGGTTCGCTCGCGCAGATCGGGTTTGGCTGCTGGGTTCCAGACCGGCACCGACGGCGGACTTGGTGCGGGGTTTGAACTGGCGGCCGGAACTGCGCACCACGAGGCTTTGACCCCCTTCACGCAGAACCGCAGTCTGGCGAGCGAGTTTGTTGCTGCCGTCCACGCGCGTCTAGCAGTTCCCGAACAGCCTTTTGTTGTTACGCTTGCGGCAGGTCGCGTTTGGTCCCTCAATGACTTCAGTCGCGCGAATGCCACCCACGGGACCCTTGTGGCGCAGGACGTTGCATCGGATCAATGGATGGGGAGCGCAGAGCTCCGTCACGAATGGAAGCCCTTGACCGGCCTGGCTTTGACGGGGTTTGCCCGGGCTGACGCCACGAGGCTGTCGCAGGCGGCTTACGAGGAGCTGCCGCTCGATAACGCAACGATGTCACCCGCGCGGGTCGATGGGGTGACGACCTGGTCCGCGCGCTCGCTTCTCGGTGTTCGCGCAGCGCTTAGCATGGCGACCGGAAAACGAAGTACCACGCTGTCGGTTCGCACGGCATGGTCCCATGAATTCGAAACCGATCGCTCCGTTCGCTTCTCGCGCGAGTTGATTGATCCCCTGAGCGGAAATTCCTCGACCGTGAGGGGTAACGCTGCCGTCACGCGACCTGGCGATGACAGCTTTCTCGTTGGCGCAAGCGTAGAAGCCGCGGTGACCGACGCAGCACGGATTTATGTCGGCTATAACACTTTGTTTGCTTCCGCGCGGGATAGTCAGTCCGCCGAAGCCGGTCTCCGCGTGAGCTGGTGACTGGAAAAACAACACGTCAAAACACGCATCACCCTTGCCCGCAGCGAAAGCTGCGGGCATTTTTAATGATGCCGTGAGACCACCAGACCGCTAGTGTCCCCCCAATCCTTTGATCGGGGACGCGCAGGCGTCCGGTCCGAAGGGTACAATACGCGTAGGGATGAGTGATGAACCAGATCGACGGGCGTCTGAACGCAAGGACCGTACGCAGCCCGCGAGGGCTGGAACGCTCGGCGAAGTACTGGACCACCGAAGCGCCCTTGCGCATGCTGATGAACAACCTCGACCCGGACGTCGCTGAAAACCCGGACGAGCTCGTCGTCTATGGCGGCATCGGGCGCGCCGCGCGAGACTGGGCTTCCTTCGATGCCATTGTCGATGCCTTGCGGAAGCTTGAGGAAGACCAGACCCTCCTGGTCCAGTCCGGCAAGCCTGTCGGCATCTTCCCGACCCACGCCGATGCACCCCGCGTACTGATCGCCAATTCGAACCTGGTGCCGCACTGGGCGACCTGGTCCCACTTCAACGAGCTCGATCGCAAGGGCCTGATGATGTACGGCCAGATGACAGCGGGCTCGTGGATCTATATCGGCAGCCAGGGCATCGTGCAGGGCACCTACGAGACCTTTGTCGAGGCCGGCCGCAAGCACTATGGCGGCGATCTTGCGGGCCGGTGGATACTGACCGCTGGCCTCGGTGGCATGGGCGGCGCCCAGGCGCTGGCGGGCACGATGGCCGGTGCCTCGATCCTGCTCGTCGAATGTCGGCAAAGCCGTATCGAGAAGCGTCTGGAAACAAAATACCTCGACACGTGGACTGCCTCGCTTGACGAAGCACTGGCCGTGATCGAGAAATCCTGCCGTGACAGGAAGCCGATCTCGGTGGGTCTGCTTGGCAACGCCGCCGAAATCTACCCGGAACTCGTCCGCCGCGGCGTGAAGCCCGACATGGTCACCGACCAGACATCAGCCCACGACACCGTCAACGGCTACTGCCCCAAGGGATGGACGGTCGAGCAATGGGAAAGCCGCATCGCCAGCGATCCTAAAGCGGTCGACCGCGCCGCGCGGGCCTCGATCCGCGAGCATGTCGAGGCGATGCTCGCCTTCGCGAAGGCGGGCGTTCCTACCTTCGACTACGGCAACAACATCCGCCAGGTCGCCAAGGATGAAGGCGTAGCGAATGCCTTCGACTTCCCGGGCTTCGTGCCCGCCTATATCCGGCCGCTTTTCTGCCGCGGGGTAGGGCCCTTCCGCTGGGCCGCGCTCTCCGGCGATCCCGA
>JBEIHO010000028.1:0-35085 GCA_040381215.1 Alphaproteobacteria bacterium
CATCGGAACAGCCCAGGGTACACGCGGGGCAAATCCAACAAAAACCCCGCGGTTGACGCGTGCGTCGTTTCGGCAATGTCCGACGGCGCCAGCGCGCACGGTCGCACTATTGAAAGACTCTCTCCAAGTGACCTCATTTGAATCCATGGGCCTCGAAGCCCGCCTCCTGCGCGCGCTCGAACAGGAAGGCTACACGACACCAACCCCAATCCAGGCACAGGCGATCCCGCACGTGCTCGAAGGCAAGGACCTGCTCGGCATTGCCCAGACCGGAACGGGAAAAACCGCAAGCTTCGCCTTGCCCATCCTGCAGCGTCTCGTCCAGGACCCGCGCACGCCCGCGCCCCGGACTGCACGCGCCCTGATCCTGTCGCCGACCCGCGAACTCGCGGCCCAGATCGCCGACAGCTTCCGCGCCTACAGCCGCTACCTGAACATCACGATCACGACGATCTTTGGTGGCGTCAGCGAACACCCGCAGAAGCAGAACATGGCCCGCGGCATCGACGTCCTCGTGGCAACACCGGGCAGGCTGCGCGACCTCGTCGCCCAGCGCGCCGTGGAATTGGCGAAGACCGAGATCTTTGTGCTCGACGAGGCCGACCGAATGCTCGACATGGGCTTCATCGCCGACATTCGCCGCATCGTGAAGCTGCTCGGACCGGACCGCCAGAACCTTTTCTTCTCGGCGACGATGCCTGAGGAGATTGGTCGCCTTGCCGCTGAACTGCTGCGCAATCCTGTTCGCGTCAGCGTGACACCGCCATCGACGACCGTCGAACGCATCGCCCAGCGGGTCGTCCATGTTTCCAACGGAGACAAGCGCGCCCTGCTGATCCATCTGTTGCGCACGGACGCAACGATGGCGCGCACGCTGGTCTTCACGCGCACCAAGCACGGAGCCGACAAGGTCGTTCGCGCCCTCGCCGCAGCCGGCGTCAACGCATCCGCCATCCACGGCAACAAGAGCCAGAGCCAGCGCGTGAACGCGTTGAACAGCTTCCGCTCGGGCCGCGCACCGGTCCTCATCGCGACCGACATCGCCGCCCGCGGGATCGATATCGATGGCATCAGCCACGTCATCAACTTCGACCTGCCGCACGTTCCCGAGTCCTACGTGCACCGCATTGGCCGCACGGCCCGCGCCGGAGCCGACGGCATCGCGATCGCCTTCTGCGACCGTGAGGAGCGCCCGCTCCTGCGCGACATCGAGAAGGTGACCCGTCAGCAGATCCCGGCCAGCGACTGGCGCGCGCCCGCAGACGCAGGCGCAACTCTGGAAATGCCCGTCCGCACCCACGACCAGAAGCAGGAAGCCCGCCGTCATAGGGAATTCGACGACAGGCCGAGGCCCCAGCACGCCCAGCGCCAGCCCAAGCCTCACCGCAAGGGCAACAACCCAAGGCACGAAATCCTTGCGCACATGGCAGCCCAAGGTCCGCAGCCCAGCGTCAGCGTTGAGCCGCGCTCTGCCGATGGCAAATTCCGCGCCCCGAAGCCGAACCGTCCCGACCGCTCGCAAGGCGACAGGCCGTTCAACGCCGAAAGGCCACGCCATAACGGTCCACGCAACGACAACCGCGACGCGCCCCGCAGCGAGCAGCGCGGCGATCGCCAGGGCGGATATCGCGACGCCCAGGGCGCCGAACAGCAAGGCGAACGCAAGTTCAAGCCGCGCGGTGACCGCCCCTTCCAGAAGCGTGGCGACCGCCCCCAGACGGCTTCACGCGACGGCCAGTCCGCCTCGGGCGATCGTCCGTTCCACAAGGGTGGTGACGCCGCAAGGCAAAACGGCCCAGCCAAGCCTGGCCGCCCGTTCGGCAATCGTGGTGACAGGCCGCAAGGTGGTCCGGCACGCGATGGACAGGGCCGTCCCGGCAAGTTCGGCAAGCGCCCGGCCGCCCGCGCGTTCTGATAAGGAGTAGAAAAAGGGGAAGCGATGTTTGACTGGCTCTTCGGCAGGAAGCGACCCGCGAACCGCGCGTCGCAGAAGGATCCAGGCAGACAAACGGATGGCAACGCACCGCAGGTGCGCGCCATACCGAAGTTCCCCTTTCCACTTGAAACCGTGCACGGCCTGAAAGCGCTTGAGACGTATGACCGTCTCAGGGCCGAGGGCCGTGGCACCCCCGTGATCCTTGGTCACGACGAAGCGCTGCATCGCCATGCCCGGCATCTGGCGTCTCCGACCCACGAAACGGTCGACGCCATCGAGCAACGCGCCATCGCAACACCCTTTCCCGACGCATGGTGCGAGAAACGCCGACAGGAACTTTCAGCCCTCTACGGGGAAGATGATGACATCGCCGTCCCCAGCGGAAACTGGCCGCAGCAGGTCGTGCCGCAGGACTTTCTGCAGAACCTAGATACGCTGACACGCAAGCCGCTGGAGCGGGTCCACATCGCGCTGTTGCCAACGCGCGACCCGACCCTTGTTCCGGCCTTCCTGCGTTACGGTGGATGGAACGAATGCCCCGACGCGGCAGGCCAGGTCGCAGCAGCACGCCACTGGAAGACGCGTTTCGGCGCCGAGATCATCGCTGTGGCGGATGATGTCGTCCACTACCGGGTACAGCGTCGCCCCGCCACGCGCTCGGAAGCGATGGAACTCGCAAGGGAGCAATACGATTTCTGCCCGGACATCGTCTTGCAGGGAACTGACAACCTCGAGCACCTCGCGGCCATATTGATGGAAAGCGACTGGTGGCTCTTCTGGTGGGACTGAACCCTTGACGGCGATGCGCCCCGTATCAGTTCGCCAGGCCCATCCGCAGGAGAGGCGCGCCCTGGAAGATCTTCAGCACCGCGCGTCCCTGGCAAACCCGGGAGACCACGCGTTCCTGCTGGCCAATCCAGACGTCAGCCATATCCCGCCCGAACAGATCGAGCAGGGACTTGTGTTCGTCGCGGAAGCCGATGGCGCGGTTGTGGGCCTCATCGCCTTGAAGAAGCACGATGCCCCCGACATGGAGCTTGAGGGCCTCTTCGTCGAGCCCTCCTGCTGGCGACAGGGCATCGGACAAACGCTCGTCAGTCACGCCGTCGATTTGTGCCGTGCACGCGGCGCGAGGAAGATCGTGGTCTTTGCCAACACGCATGCCGTCGAATTCTATCGCACTGTGAGTTTCGAACCGACAGGCAGCATGGCGGTCGACTTCAGCACGGCGGTTGTGATGGTACGGAAGCTTTAGGCAGCCTGCGTCCCGCCACCCTTCAGAAGTCTCTCCATCGCGCGGACGCATACCTCGATCGTCACGCCCGCCTCGCCGCGCGCCAGCGCAAAGGCGCTCTCATTGATCGCACCCAGCAGCAGCACCGCAAGCGGCTTGGCCGGCTGCAGCGCGATCTCACCCTGCGCAATCATCGTCTCGACGGCCTGCGTGATGGTGGCAGGCCCGCGCAGGAAGTCACGCCCCTTCTGGAACCGGCTGCTCAGCACGACAGGAGACTCCACCAGCACGATACGGTGATAGTCCGCATGCTGCGCGAATTCGAGAAAGGCGCGGTACCCTTCAAGGAACCCCATCACCCCGCCCGCCCCCTGCGCGCGCGCCCGTGCAAAGTCATTCATGTCGGCATCAAGCGCGTCGAACACCGCACCGAACAATTCGACCTTGCCGCGGAAGTGATGGAAGAGCGCACCAACCGTGACACCCGCACGCGCCGCCACTTCGGCAGTGGTCGTGGCCGCAAAACCGTTCTGCGCAAACAGCGTCCGCGCAGCCATCAGGATGTCGGCACGCGTCTGTGCGGCAGCTTCGGCAGTTCGGCGGGCCAAGGCGGCATCTCCCGGGTATGGCGCCTGGCCGGGATTTGACAGGCGGCAAGGGACAGTATACATAGTGACATTATGTAAATCAACGCGAAGGTGCCAAACCATGGCCGCGGAACATTTCGACGTGCTCATCATCGGCGCAGGCCTGTCGGGCATCGACGCCGGCTGGCACCTGAACCACTACGCACCGAAGAAGACCTACGTGATCCTCGAGAACCGTGAGCGCATTGGCGGCACGTGGGACCTCTTCCGCTATCCGGGCATACGCTCCGACTCAGACATGCTGACCATGGGCTACCGCTTCAAGCCATGGACGCATGACAGCGCCATCTCGCCCGGCAGCGCGATCCGCGAATATGTGACCGAAACGGCGCGCCAGGATGGCGTCGACCGCCACATCCGCTTCCGCCACAATGTGGTGAGCGCATCCTGGGACAGCGCGACGGCGCGCTGGACCATCGAGGCAACAAGGCGCGATGACGCCGGCCACGAGACACCCATCACCTACACCGCGAATTTTCTGTTCTCCTGCGCCGGCTACTATCGATACAGCGAAGGCTACACGCCCCAATTTGCAGGCCGCGACCAGTTCAAGGGGACGGTCATTCATCCCCAGCACTGGCCCGAAGGCTTCAACTACGACGGCAAGCGCGTCATCATCATCGGATCCGGCGCAACCGCAGTCACCCTGCTTCCGAACATGGCCAAGACCGCAGCGCATGTGACCATGTTGCAGCGTACGCCGACCTATTATGTTTCGCGGCCCGAGAAGGACTGGCTTGCCAACATGCTGCGCGCCGTGCTGCCGGCCTCATGGGCCTACGCAATCCCGCGCTGGCGCAACATCCTTTTCCAGCGCTTCTTCTTCAACCTGTCGCGCAAGAACCCGCAAAAGACGGCAGAGCGCCTCATTCAGGGCGTAGCCGACCTCCTGCCGAAGGGCTTCGACGTCAAGACCCACTTCACCCCCAGCTACAACCCGTGGGACCAGCGCCTCTGCCTTGTGCCCGACGCCGACCTGTTCAATGCCATTGGCGCCGGCAAGGCCAGCGTCGTGACCGACCACATCGACAGCTTCACCGAGAAGGGCATCCGCCTGAAATCCGGCAAGCACCTCGAGGCCGACGTCATCGTCACCGCCACGGGCCTGCAACTCGAGATGATCGGTGGCGTGAAAGTCTCCGTCGACGGCAAGCCGGTCGAGTGGGGCAAGACATTCACATACAAGGGCCTGATGTATTCGGGCGTACCCAACCTCGCCAGCGTGTTCGGCTATACGAATGCATCCTGGACGCTGCGCGCCGACCTCATCTGCGAATGGGTCACCCGCCTCCTCAACCACATGGACGAGAAGGGTGTGCAGATCGCAACCCCGGTTCTCACCGACCCGAACATGAAGGCAGACCCGTGGCTCGATTTCTCCTCGGGCTACGTCACAAGGTCCATCTCCATCCTGCCCAAGCAGGGCCCGAACCCGCCCTGGCGGCAGAACCAGAACTACTTCGCCGACGTCAAGGAAATGCGCAGGTCGTCCATCGATGACGGCACTCTTTCATTCACGAAGGCGTCCGCAGACGGCGTCACAGGGCTGAAGCGCGCGGCCGAATAAGCCTGCGGGCGCGCGCTCCCAATCGGGCCTTGTCTTGGCCCGCCCGGATCGGGTCATATGCGCGTCAAACGCATCGACCCGAACGGAGAGCATGACCATGTCTGACACACCCTACACGCCACCGAAGGTCTGGACGTGGGACCAGGAAAGCGGCGGACGCTTCGCCAAGATCAACCGCCCTGTCGCCGGCGCGACCCACGAGAAGGAACTTAAGGTCGGCAAGCATCCCCTCCAGCTCTATTCCCTCGCCACGCCAAATGGCGTGAAGGTGACCGTGATGCTCGAGGAACTTCTCGAACGCGGACACAAGGGCGCCGAGTACGACGCCTGGCTGATCAACATCAGCGAAGGCCAGCAATTCGGATCGGGCTTCGTGGCGATCAACCCCAACTCCAAGATCCCTGCCCTCCTCGACCGCAGCACACCCGCACCCACGCGCGTTTTCGAGTCGGCGGCAATCCTCGTCTACCTCTCCGAGAAATTCGGCGGCGCCTTCATGCCGAACGAATTGTCCGCTCGCGCCGAATGCCTCTCGTGGCTCTTCTGGCAGATGGGATCGGCACCCTTCCTCGGTGGCGGCTTCGGGCACTTCTACGCTTACGCGCCGATCAAGATCCAGTACGCGATCGATCGCTATGCGATGGAAACAAAGCGCCAGCTCGATGTCTTGAACCAGCACCTCGCGAAGAACGAATACATGGCGGGCAAGGACTACACCATTGCCGACATGGCGATCTGGCCTTGGTACGGCGCCATGGTGAAGGGCGTACTCTACGAGGCCGGCGAATTCCTCTCTGTCCATGAATACACCAACGTCATCCGCTGGGCAGACCAGATCGCTGCGCGCCCGGCCGTTCAGCGTGGCCGCATGGTCAACCGGGCATGGGGCGAACCATCCTCGCAACTTCCCGAGCGACACGATGCAAGCGACTTCGATCGCGTAAAAGCCGGGACCTGACCTGCGCCCGCACAGCGCAGCGCCCTCATGACCCCGGACTTGCCCATCAGCGCAGCGCTGCCCGACCTCAGGGCAGCGCTCGCAACATCGGCGAATGTCGTGCTCGAGGCTCCGCCCGGCGCGGGCAAGACCACGCTCGTGCCGCTCGCCCTTCTCGACGAGCCCTGGCTGGCCGGCCGCAAGATCCTGATGCTCGAGCCACGCCGCGTGGCCGCGCGCGCCGCCGCCATGCGCATGGCGGCGATGCGCGGCGAGGAGGCAGGGGCAACCGTTGGCTACCGCGTGCGGCAGGATAGCCGCGTCAGCCGTTCGACACGCATCATCGTCCTCACCGAAGCCCTGCTCACCCGTCGCCTGCAGGAAGATCCAGAGCTCGCCGACACCGGACTTGTGATCTTCGACGAGTTCCACGAGCGCAGCCTGAACGCCGATCTCGGCCTCGCCCTTGCACTGGAAGTACAGGAAGCCCTGAACCCGTCACTCAGGCTGCTCGTCATGTCGGCAACGCTCGACGGCGCACGCGTGGCGAAATTGCTCGGCGACGCACCGGTGGTGCGCAGCGAAGGCCGGATGTTCCCGATCGAAACGATACACGTCCCGGCCGCCGGCGACCGGCGCATCGAGCATCACGTCGCGGCGACCATCATGCGGGCCACGCACGAGGCTCACGGGGGCATCCTCGCTTTCCTGCCCGGCGAGGGCGAGATCAGGACGGTTGAGCGCCTCTTGCGTGACGAGGCCCTCCCGGCAACTGTGATCGCGCCTCTCTACGGCAACATGTCACCGCAGGATCAGGACAGCGCCATCCGGCCGCGCAGCGACGGCCAGCGCAAGATCGTCCTTGCCAGCGCCATCGCCGAGACCAGCCTCACGATCGAAGACATCCGCGTGGTCGTGGACTCAGGGCTGCAGCGCCTCGCCCGCTACAACCCGGCGACAGGCATGACCCAACTCGTGACGCAGCGCGTTTCCCAGGCATCGGCCGACCAGCGTCGTGGACGCGCCGGACGTGTCGCTCCCGGAACATGCTACCGCCTCTGGGCAGAACCCGAGACAAGGTCACTCGCAGCCTTCACGCCCCCCGAAATGGCAACAACCGACCTCGCGCCCTTTGCCCTCGAGCTGGCAGCCTGGGGTGAAGCCGATGCAGCGCGCCTGCGCCTGCTGGACCAGCCACCCCGCGGCACCTTTGCCGAGGCACAGCAACTGCTGCGCGAGCTCGACCTGCTCGACGCCGACTGCCGCATCACGCCCCACGGCCGCGCCTGTCTTGCCTTCGGTGCCCACCCGCGCCTGGCGCATATGATGCTCAAAAGCCGTGACATGGGGCTTGGCACAACGGGCGTAGCGCTCGCCGCCATTCTGTCCGAGCGCGACATCACCCGCACGCGCGATATCGATTTGCGGTCGCGGCTGGAGACCTTCGCAGGCAAACCGGACGCCCAGACCGATCGCGCAGCCCTCGCAAGGGCACGCGAGCAGGCACGAACATGGTCAGCCGCGCTGAAGCTCGATCGCAGCGATGTCATGCCGGCCGCCACCGGTGTCCTCACCGCCCTCGCCTATCCCGAACGCATTGCACGCAGACGCGGGCCCGCGAGCTTTCGCATGGCAAACGGTCGCGGCGCCACGGTTCCAGAGATCGATCCCCTCGCCAACGAGCCCTTCCTCGCCATGGCAACGCTGGACGGCGGCGGCGCCAACGCCCGCGTATTCCTCGCAGCCCCCCTGTCTCTTCAGGAAATCGAGGACAATTTCGCACCCCATGTCGAACGCAAGCAAAGGGTCGAGTGGAATGACCGCGAACGGCTCGTGACCGCCGTCGAGGAACGCCGCCTCTACCAGCTTGTCCTCTCTGAAAAGCCGTTGCGAAACGCGCCACAGGAGCAAATCACATCGGCCTTGTTGCAGGGCGTTCGCTCGCTCGGTCTCGAGTACCTGCCCTGGACCCCGGAAGCCACGAGCCTCAGGTCGCGCCTCTCTTTCATGCACAGGATTGATCCCGCAGCCGGCTGGCCGGATATGAGCGACGCCGCCCTCCTTCAGGATCTCGACAGCTGGCTTGGCGGCTTCCTGAACGGCATGGCCCGCGCCACGGACCTCCAACGGCTCGACCTGCAGGCAATCCTGACGTCCAGGCTGGACTGGGACGCCCGCAAACGCCTCGACACGCAAGCCCCCGAAGCCATCGACGTACCCTCCGGCTCGCGCATACGCATCGACTACACGACCGAAACGCCCGTCCTCGCAGTTCGTCTGCAGGAAATGTTCGGCCTTGAAGACACGCCTTCGATTGCCGGCGGCAAGGTCCCGCTGCTGCTTCATCTCCTGTCGCCCGCCCGGCGCCCCGTGCAGGTAACCCGCGACTTGCGCAGCTTCTGGAAGAACGCCTATCCGCAGGTCAAGAAGGACCTGAAGGGTCGATACCCGAAGCACCACTGGCCAGACGATCCATGGACCGCAACCCCGACCGCACGGATTAAACCGCGCGGTAGTTGAAAAACGGGGCACTACCATCGGGTATAAAGGCTCTGTTTACCTTCTGCGCTGTCACGGAGTTAAGTTCTTGGCCCGGATACTGTTCTTCGCGAAGGATGAACAGGAACAGCCGCATGGGCTCGCAGAACCGGCCAGATCAGAGGCGCGTTGAAAGTGGCCTCGACTTCTCAGGGCGCACCCTGAACAGGATAGATCTGTCCGCGCGCATCATCCTCGACACGACTTTCGCAGGGGCCTCCCTGCGTGGCGCCAACCTGACCGCGGCCGAGTTCCGCGAGTGCTCGTTCATGGAAACGGATTTCGACGCCGCCATCCTCAAGGGCACTGTCTTCGAGAACTGCGATTTCTCGCGCGCATCCATGACCAACGCCGACCTTCAGGGCGCGACCTTCCGTTCCACGACCGTCTTGAGCTACGAACCGGCCGCAAAGATGATGCGCCCGTCCAGCAACACCTTTGAAGGCGCAATCTTCAACGGATCGAGCTTCCGCCGCGCCCGCCTGGTGGCCTCGAAGCTTCACAATGTAACAGCCAACAACGTCGATTTCTCGAATTGCGACCTGCGAGGCTCGTCCTTCGACGGGGCGACGCTGAACGATGTGAACTTCTTCGGCGCCCAGCTGATCGACGCCGATTTCTCGAAATGCCCCGAGGCGCACAACAGCCTTCCCGAATACGCAAAGCTGGTCGTCAAGCTGGTCCAGCCCATCAGCACGGCAAGGCTGGAAGAGGTACTCGCCGCGCATCTGCGCTGGCTCGCCACAGACGGTCACGAGGGCTTGCGCCTCAACATGCGCGGAATGGATCTGGCCGGACGCAACCTCGACGGCTACGACTTCTCTGGTACCGATTTCCGCGGCGCCAGGCTGGACAAGGCAAGCATGAAGAACGTCAAGCTGGTTGCCGCCGACCTTCGTCTGGCAAGCATGAACAGAACGAACTTCACGTCTTCCGACCTCCGCGGCGCCTTTCTGTCGAAGGGCGCCCTGAAGCGCGCGATCCTGTCAAACGCGAATTATGATGCAGCGGCGCTGGCGCCGTCCGCGGCTCCGGTGGAGACCCAGCACCGCCAGGCCCCATAGCCTCCCGAACGATCTCGTCGCTGGCCTCCGCAAGCAGAGCCTCGCGCGCCGAGATGCCGACAGGCACCTTGCCTATCTCCAGAAGCGCAGGAACCGCCAGCGGCGAAACCCGTTCGAGATGCTTCACGGTGATACGCCCCCGGATCCGCTTGAGCAGGGCGCCCAACCGCCGGATATCAAGCGACCCGGTCGCTGCATCCTGTTGGGCTGCACGCAACAGGATGTGATCGGGTTCATGGCTACGAAGCACGTCGTAGATGAGGTCGGATGAGAACGTCACCTGTCGACCGGTGCGCGCCTCGCGCGGGAAGCGTTTCTCGATCAGCCCGCCGATCATGGCACACGCGCGGAAACTGCGCTTGAGCAGGGCAGATTCCGCAAGCCACGCGTCGAGGTCGTCCCCCATCATGTCCTCGTCGAACAGGCGATCCATGTCGATGGCGCGCAGATCCTCCAGCGCCCACACAGCCAGCGAATACTCGCTTCCCACGAAGCCAAGCGGCTTGTAACCCATGCGCTCAAGCCGCCGCGTGAGAAGCATGCCCAGCGACTGATGGCACAGGCGACCGTCGAACGGATAACACACCATGAAATACCGGCCACGGCGCGGAAACGTCTCGACCAGCATCTCGTTCGTCCGTGGCAGCACCGACCGAAGCCGCTGCATGCCGAGCCAGTCCCTGACCTGCACGGGCAAGCCATTCCACCGCCGCGGATCCTCGATCATCTCTCGCACGCGCTGCGCCAGAAACGTGGACAAGGGAAACTTCCCACCCTCGAAAGATGGAATTTTCGGATTGCCATCCGCTGCAGGCGTGACGATCGCATCCATGTCCACAATGGCTTCATGCCGCAGGATCTGCCCTGCGAACAGGAACGTATCGCCCGGCGCCAGTTGTTGCAGGAACCACTCTTCCAGTTGCCCGAGCACACGCCCGGCCTGCAGCGTGCGCGGCCCCTTGTAACGCCGCACCAGGCGCACCCGCAGCATCGGTTCCTCGATGATCGTTCCGCAATTCAGCCTGTAGCGCTGCGCCACCTGTGGCGATGCAATCCGCCACAACCCGTCCGCCGACTGCCGCAGCCGCGCATACCGGTCATAGGCACGCAGCGCATAGCCACCAGTCGCAACGTAATCGAGCACCCGGTCGAAATCAGCCCGCGCCAGTCCCGCATAGGGCGCTGCGCGAATGATCTCGCGAAACAGCACATCCGCATCGAAGGGAGCGGCCACTGCACAGCCGAGCACATGCTGCGCAAGCACATCCAGCGCGCCCTCACGCAGCCCCTCTCCGTCCAGTTCTCCAGCAAGCAGAGCCGCGCGCGCCGCTTCGCACTCGATCACCTCGAAGCGGTTTGAGGGGACAAGAAGCGCATGGCTCGGTTCGTTCATGCGATGGTTGGAGCGCCCGATACGCTGGGCAATGCGGCTCGCCCCCTTCGGCGCTCCCACGTTGATGACAAGGTCCACCGCACCCCAGTCGATCCCGAGATCGAGCGTGGACGTGCACACCACAGCACGCAAGCTGCCGCGCGCCATGGCCGCCTCCACCTTTCGCCGTTGATCCGGCGACAACGAACCATGATGCAGCGCAATCGGCAGGTTGCCCGTGTTCGCGCCCCACAATTCCTGGAAGACGAACTCGGCCTGCATCCGCGTATTGACGAACACAAGCGCGGTCTGCGCCTTCGAGATCGCGTCCATGATGTCCGCGATCGCGTGCCGCGCCATGTGCCCGGACCACGGTATCTCCTCACCCGCTTCGAGGATGGCAATGCGCGGTCGCGCGCCGGCAGCCCCCCTGACCACGCGAAGGCGCGCCGGCACCTGCGTGTTCTGCGGCGTCAGGTAGCGCCCCAGGACAGAAGGATCATCGACCGTTGCAGACAGGCCCACGCGCCGATGAAGCGGCGACAGCGCCAGGAGGCGCGAGAGGCCCAGCGACAGGAGGTCGCCGCGCTTGCTGGGTGCCAAGGCATGCAACTCGTCCAGGATCACGCATGAAAGATCGCCGAACAGGACCGGCGCCTCCCGGGACGCAAGCAGCAGCGCCAGCTGCTCGGGCGTCGTCAGCAGGATTTCGGGCGGAACCTGCTTCTGGCGTTGCCGCCGGTGCGAAGACGTATCACCCGTCCGCGTCTCGACCCGAACCCTCAGCCCCATCTCGCGCACGGGCTCTTCAAGATTGCGCGCGATGTCGACGGCAAGCGCCTTGAGAGGCGAGATATAGAGCGTATGGATGCCCGATGGCCTTGCTCCGGCACGCGCCCGCAGACGCGCCACCACAGGGTTCTCTTGACCCCGGGCACCAGTCGTGGCGACCGCCAACCCTTTCTCCCGACGCCCTGCAAGGTCAATGAGGCTCGGCAGAAACCCTGCCAGTGTCTTTCCTCCCCCCGTCGGCGCCGTCAGCAGGACATGCTCGCCCGCACGGGCCGCTTCGACAAGCTCGAGCTGGAAGGGCCGCGCCACCCACCCGCGCGCGCGAAACCAGTCCGCAAAACGGGGCGGCAGCACACCGGCCTCTGATCCGCGAGACGTCGTCATCGTTTCAATTTATCGCAACCCGTCATGCAACCCGGTTATAATCCCCGCCGCGGGGCCTGACCACTGCGCCCGAAGCACGAGGATCGAAGACAAAGGACCGTCATGCCAGAGGCCCGCGCAAGGCAAATCCTCGAATTGCGACCGGAGGGTCTGTACTGCGAGGCCGGCGACTTCTTCATCGATCCCCTGCGCCGCGTCAAACGCGCCGTCATCACCCACGGACACGCAGACCACGCACGACGAGGTCATGAGGCTGTGCTGGCCACCCAGCCGACGATCGATGTGATGAAAGTCCGCTATGGCGCTAACTTCGCATCATCCTCTCAGGCCCTGCGTTATGGACAGACACTGTCGATCGGCGACGCACGCCTGACCCTCTACCCGGCGGGCCACGTCATCGGCAGCGCGCAGGCCCTCGTCGAGGTCGACGGTCGGCGCATTGTGGTCTCGGGCGACTACAAGCGCAGCCCCGACCCCACGGCAACCCCGTTCGAGCCGGTACCGTGCGATGTCTTCATCACCGAGGCCACTTTCGGCCTGCCCGTCTTCACCCACCCGCCCGCGGAACATGAAATCGCACGCCTGCTCGCATCGATGCAGCTCTTCAGCGAACGGGTGCATCATGTTGCAGCCTATTCTCTCGGCAAGGCCCAGCGCTTGCTGGCCCTGCTGCGTGCGCAAGGGTTCACCGACCCTGTCTACGTCGACCGCGCGACGATGGCACTGTGCGAAGTCTATGCACATCACGGCATCGGACTGGGAAACGTGCAACAACTCGAGACAGCCAAGCTGCCGAAGGGCGCTCTCGTCATTGCCCCGCCCGCGGCGCGCAATCGCATCACGACAAGCGGGTTGGGCACGCCCATGACGAGCTTCGCCAGCGGCTGGATGACTGTCATGAAGCGCGCCCGGCAAGGCGGCGGCGACCTGCCACTCGTCATATCCGACCACGCCGACTGGCCGGAACTGACGCGCACGATCGCCGAAATCGCGCCATCGGAGGTCTGGATCACACACGGCGAGGAAGCAGCCCTCCTCGCGTGGGCACAAGCCCGGGGCCTCGCCGCAAGGCCGCTGTCGATGAAGGGTTATGGCCAGGAGGAAGACCTTCCCGCCCCATGAACAGCTTCGGCGCCACCATTCGCTACCTGAACTCCCTGACCAGCGAAGCCGACCGTCGCCTGGTCCTGACGCGTTATCTGGCCAGTCTTTCGCGCGAGGATCTCGAAGCGGTACTCGTTTTTCTGACACGCCCGTCGATGACGAAGCGCACACAGTTGCGATCGCTGCGCCGCCTGGCAGAGGGACACACGGGCGAACGCCTCTTCACCCTGTCACATGCCTTCACGGGCGATCTCGCCGAAACGATTTCTCTCCTCTGGCCACAGCAGCCCGGCGCCAACCGCCCGGTCTCCCCCGCAGAACTGCGCGAGGCGCTGAAGCTCACCGGCCCCCTCGACGTGCATGCCCGCTTGCCAGCCTGGCTTTCCGGGTGCGACGCAGCCGGCCGGCATGCAATCATCCGCATCGTGACGGGAACACTGCGCGACCCGGTGCCGCAAGAAACATTGCTTGCCGTTCTGGAGGAACGCGGCCTGCCTCCGCCACCAAGCCGGCAACAAGCCCCACCAGCCACGCAGGCAGACCTGTTCGCACCGCCGCAAGCAGCGAGCATTCCGCCAGGCGAGATCGACGCCGTCCTGCTCTATGTCGAGCAGGACCGCAGCGCTTCATCGGCGATCATGTGCACCTTCGGCGCCTGGCTGAACGACGAGCTTGTCCCTGTCGCAAGGCTGGCGGCCGGAGCCTTCCAGGCCGAGATCGCAGCCCATGCCTCGCGCCATACGATACGACGCTTCGGACCGACCCGGGAAATATCACGAGAACCGGGCACGGCACTTCTCGCAACGATCACCTACGGCGGGATTGAAGCCGCAAGCCGGCGCAAGGCAGGCCTGGTCCTCACATCCCCCCAATTGGCTTCCGTTACAAAACCCGCTGCAGCCAGCGACGCAGACGACCTTGATCTCCTGACAAGCCGGTTGCCCGCACAGCCTCCCCATGATTAGTAGGACGCAAATCACTTCATCGACCAGGGAAGGACACACCGCCATGACCATGTTTCGCTCGGATCTCCTGAAAGGAAAACGCATCCTCGTGACGGGCGGCGGCACGGGGCTCGGCCGGGAGATGGCAGACGAATACGCAAAGCTCGGCGCCACGGTCTACATCTGCGGTCGCCGCGGCAGTGTTCTCGAGGAAACGGCCAGGGAACTCGCGCAGGCTCACAACACACGCGTCACTGCGCTTGAATGCGACATCCGCGTTGCCGACGCCGTCGAGGACATGATGACGAGGATCTTCAATGAAGGCCCTCTCGACGGTCTCGTGAACAACGCGGCAGGCAACTTCATCAGCCGCACCAAGGATCTTTCGGCCAACGGGTTCAACGCCATTGCCAACATCGTCTTCCACGGCACCTTTTATGTGACCCTCGCCGCCGGCAAGCGCTGGATCGAGCACAAGCACAAGGCCAACGTGATCTCCATCCTCACCACCTGGGTCTGGAACGGAGGTCCGTTCACGGTCCCCTCCGCGATGTCAAAGGCCGGCATCAACATCATGACGAAGTCATTGGCCGTCGAGTGGGCGCCGCACAACATTCGCCTGAACGCAATCGCGCCGGGCCCCTTCCCCACCAAGGGCGCATGGGATCGCCTGAACCCCGGCAGCCTGCGATCCGACAGCATGGGAAGCGAGACCAGCACCAGCGCCAGCACGCCGATGGGGCGTGTCGGCCAGATGCATGAGCTGCGCAACCTCGCCACGTTCCTGATGGCCGACGGATGCGATTACCTCACGGGCGAAACCATTGCCATCGACGGCGGCGGCTTCCTCGCAGCTGGCGGCAACTTCTCGCAGCTCGCCAAGCTGGGCGACCCCGAATGGGAAGCGATCCGCAACATGATCAAGACATCGAACGACAAGGACAGGGCCAGCCGCACCGTCTGACCCTCGGCATTTCACGCGATCTCGAGGACCACCTTGCCGATCACACGCCGCTCTTCGAGCATGCGCATGGCCTCGCGCGCCTGCTCGAGCGGCAGACGGGCGCAGACATGCGGCCGGATCGCGCCGGCCGCCGCAAGCGCGTCGATCGCCTGGATGTTCTCGAGCCCGCGGGCAGGAAACTGCCGACCATATTCGCCCGCGCGCACACCCACGATGGAGAACCCCTTGATAAGCGGCATGTTCACGCTGACATTCGGGATGCGACCGCCGGCAAAGCCGATCACGAGCAACCGGCCGTCGAACGCGATGCAGCGCACACTCTCGTCGAACACGTCGCCGCCGACGGGATCATAGATCACCTCGGCACCCCGCCCGTTGGTGAGCGCCTTCACCGCCTCGCGAAATCCTGATGACGGCAACGCGTGGTCGGCACCATAGGACAGCAGGAATGCCCGTTTCTCCTCGCTCGATGCCGTCGCAATGACCCGCGCACCCATGCGCTTTCCAAGATCGACTGCCGCAAGGCCGACACCGCCGGCCGCCCCATGCACGACAAGCGTCTCGCCTTGCTGCAACTGCCCGCGACGCACGAGGGCAACATAGGCCGTCAGATAGGCAACCGGATACGCAGCCCCCTGCACATAGGACACCCCCGCAGGCAGCGCACGAACGGCAGCAACAGGCACCACCAGCTCCTCGGCAAAACAACCCTGCTTCGCGCCAACCACAACCCGGTCCCCGGGCTTGAAGGCAATGACCCCGTCACCAATGGACACGACATCGCCGGCCCCTTCCATGCCGGGCGTGAAGGGCAGGTCCGGCTTGTGCTGGTACTTCCCCTGGATGGTCAGGATATCGGGGAAATTGACGCTCGCGGCCCGCATCCTCACCTGGATCATGCCGGGGCCTGGCAATGTCACCGGCACGCTCTCGAGCCGCATGCTCGACAAGTCATCCGAAAGGCTGCGAACAAGCTGAGCGCGCATCATCCAATGGCCCGCCGCAGGTCGGCGATGATTTCGAGAAGAGCCTGTCGCGCCGCCGGCACCGTGCCGCTCATGGCCGTGAAAGCGTGGCAAAGCTGGTCATAGCAGCGATAGAGCACCGGCACGCCCGCCACCTTGAGCGCCTCCGCATAGTCCCGCCCCTGGTCAACCAGCGGATCAAAACCCGCTGTATAGATCAACGCCGGCGGCAGACCTGAAAGATCGCGGCTGAGCCCCGGCGATGCGCGCAGGTCCAGCGCCTCCTTGTCGGCATCATTGAAATAGAGCGTCCTGAAGTAATTCATGATCGACGTTGTCAGCGGATAGACGTTTCCGAACGCGGTCATCGAGGCTGTCTGCGACAGCCAATCGACAGCAGGATAGATCAGCAACTGCAGGACCGGTTGCCTCTCCCCCAGCCGCTTCATCTCCTGACAGATCACAGCCGAAAGATAGCCGCCGGCAGAATCCCCTCCGACCGCGACGATCGCAGGATTACCGCCCAGGCTCTTGGCATTGTCCCGCACCCACCGGAAAGAGGCGACAGCGTCGTCAACAGCCGCAGGAAATTTGTGCTCAGGGGCCAACCGGTAATCGACCGAAACCACAAGGCACCCCGATCGCAAAGCAATCTGCGAACAGAAGGCATGGCAGGTCTCGAGGTCACCGATGACGCAACCACCCATGTGGAAATAGACAAGCGTCGGCACCAGCCGGTTGGGAAGCCGCGGCACGTAGCGCCGCGCGCGCACGACGCGACCGGCAGCCACCGGTAGCTCGATGTCCTCGATGTCCACGTCGTGGGCAACAGGCCCGTCGAGCAGCCTGAAACCTTCGGCCGCCGCGACACGAGCCTCCGCGGGCGTCAGCGTTTCCATGGAAGGCTGCTTGCCGCCCATGAAGCCGAGGAACTGAAGCCGAGGATCGAGCACCCGTCCCTCGATGTTCAGGGGCTTGCCGCCGGCGAGGGCGACCAGCCATCGACCGGGCAGGTTAAGGATCGTGCGCACGAGCAATTTCCGCATCCCGTCAAAATGCGGCCACACGCTCTTCTGTCAAGGCCAAAGCGTGTTAACGTACTTCCCCTGAGCCACGCACCGGGAAGCCCCTTCATGAACCCGCGCCACGACCTTGTCATCCGCAACGGACTTGTCTTCGACGGCAGCGGCGACGCCGCCCGCACACAGGACATTGCAATCGACAACGGCAGGATTGCAGCCATGGGCGATATCGCCGGCAGCGGCCGCGAGGAACTCGACGCGAGGGACAGGATCGTCACACCCGGCTTCGTCGACATCCATACGCATTACGACGGACAGGCGACCTGGGACCAGCGGCTGACGCCATCGGCATGGCACGGCGTGACAACAGCCGTGATGGGCAACTGCGGCGTCGGCTTCGCACCCTGCCGTGAGAGCGACCATGACCGCCTGATCCGGCTGATGGAGGGCGTCGAGGACATTCCCAACGCGGTCCTGACCGAAGGCCTCGCGTGGAACTGGCAGACCTTTCCCGAGTATCTTGATGCCCTCGAGGCCATTCCCCATGACATCGATTTCGCGGCGCAACTGCCGCACGGCGCCCTTCGCGTCTATGTCATGGGCGAGCGCGGCGCGAGGCGCGAAGTGGCATCGCCCCACGACATTGACGCCATGGCGCGCATCGCAGCCGACGCCATCCGCGCCGGCGCCCTCGGCTTCTCGACATCGCGCACGCTGAACCACCGCACCAGCGACGGCGAACTGACGCCCACCTTCTCTGCCGAGGCTGACGAACTCGCGGGCATCGCCCTGGGCCTGAAACGTGCGGGTGCCGGCGTCTTGCAGGTGATTTCGGATTTCACGGACCCCGCAGCAGAGACAGCCATGCTGCGCCGCATGGTGACGGAGTCCGGCAGGCCACTCTCCTTCTCGCTCGCCCAGTCAGACCGGAGCCCGGACGGCTGGAAGAACATGCTGGCCTTCCTTGATCAATGCGCGACAGACGGCCTGCCCGTCAGGGCCCAGGTCTGCGGCAGACCGGTCGGGCTGCTCCTCGGGCTAAGCCTGACGCTGAACCCGTTCTCGGCACACCCGGCATGGAAAGAGATCGAGGCTTTGCCACTCGATCGCAAACTCGCCATCCTGCGCACACCGGACATGCGGGCCAGGATGCTCTCAGGCGAACCGGCGTCGGACAATCCCTTCGTGAGAGCCGTCCTGCGCAACTTCGAGAAGATGTTTCCCCTGGCTGACCCGCCCGACTACGAGCCACCGCCCGAGACAAGCCTCGGCGCGGTAGCGCGTCGGCAGAACCGCAAGCCCGAAGATGTCGCGTATGACTGGCTGCTGCAGGACAATGGCAGATCCCTGATCCTCTTTCCCTTCCTCAACTACGCAAGCGGCGATCTCGAACCCTCCCGCGAGATGATGAACCACCCGCTGACCATCCTCGGCCTCGGAGACGGCGGAGCGCATGTCGGCATGATCTGCGATGGCAGCTTTCCCACGTCCATGCTCACGCATTGGACACGCGACCGGACACGTGGCGCTCGCCTGAAACTCGAGCAGGTGATCAAGGCCCAGTGCTTCGACACTGCCCGCGCCGTGGGCCTGCATGACCGGGGCCTGCTGCAACCGGGCTACAAGGCCGACCTCAACATCATCGACTACGACCGATTGCGCCTGCACCGTCCCACGGTGGCCCACGATCTTCCGGCCGGCGGCAGGCGCCTTGTCCAGTTTGCCGATGGGTACGACGCCACCATCGTGTCGGGACAGGTGACCTACAGGCAGGGAAAACCGACCAGCGCCTTGCCGGGGAAACTCATTCGCGGCGGGACGCAACGACCCTAGGTCCTGTCCGATCCTGCATGGCGGGGAAGCGCCTGCACGCCCCCGAGGAACAACGCGGTGGCAAACCGGGCAGCCTCGTCGACAGTGAGGTCTGCCCGCTGGACAAGTTGCCCTGCCACCTCGAAGGCGACACCCACCATCGACGCCATGAGCAGGTCAGGATCTGCATCCGGCATCACCCCGTTTCGTATGGCGATCTCGAGGTCGGCCCTGAGCTCATCGAAGCCCGCAAGCACTTCCGGCGTGTCGATGCGCACATGCAGCATGTCCTGCTGCTGGCGCATGGTCGCGAATGCGTTCTGGTCCGAACGCACGAAATCGAAGAAAGTGCGGAACGTGGCTGAAATGAACTCGTCGAATGTGCGCGCACGAATGCGTTCGGCTCGCAGTCGCGGACGGACGCGCAGGGCCGTCTCGTCCTGCAGCGCCTGGAAAACCTCTTCCTTCGACTTGAAGTAATTGTAGAACGTGCCCGAGGCCAGCTCGGTCTCGCGAATGATGTCGCGCACCGTGGTCGCCCCATAGCCCAGCCGCGCAAACACGCGCCGCGCCGCATCGACGATCGCCTGCCGGTTCGACGCCTTTGTTTCCTCGCGCTTGCCGCGCGTCTTCGTGTCAGCATCCATGCTCAAGCCTCCACCTGCGGACGTGCGGGCGGCCGCACCACCCGCGCGGGAACGGGAAGCGGGCAACCCTGCTGCTCCGCCCGCCGATGACCACGGGCAAGTTCGCGCCGCAGGTCCCGTGCATAGGCAGCACAGTCGATCTGTATCGTGTGACGCGCCGACGGTGCATGCCGCGAGCGCACGCGCTCATGTGTCTCCACACGTTCCGCATTCATGACATCGACGGGAGGTGGCATGTAGCGCCCGGTCAGGTACTCACCGACGAACTTCGCTTGCTCCTCGGCAACAGGCATCAGCGCGCACAAGGGCTGCACCAGCCCCAGGAAAAACAGGTTGCTGAACCGCGGCTCCATGATCCGCTTCCAGAGCGCGATCTCGTTGCCCGGCGCCGAAATGAAGCCCTCATCGAAGAACGGAAACGTGATCCTGTATCCGGTACACCAGATGATCACGTCGACGTCTTCGATCGTCCCGTCGCAGAATGCGACCTGGCGACCCTTGAACTCTCGCACATTGGGCTTCGGCTTCACGTCACCCGACCCAAGACGAAGATAGAGCTCCTGGCTGATCGCCGGGTGCGTCGCCAGCAAGGGATGATCGGGCGCAGGCAAGCCAAACTGCTCGGGCCGGCCGAATGTCGATGCAATCCGGCGCTCCGCAAGCCAGCGCATGACACCCGCGGGCACCAGCCGGCGCCACAGCGGAGCATCCACGCTCGGATGCACGCTGTGCGCATCGAGCGTCTGCCCGCCGATATATTTCGGCATGACCCAATAGCCACGCCGCTGGGACAGGTGGACATTCTTCGCCACGCCCTTGCGCCCAAGTTCGCAGGCAATGTCCAGCGCGGAATTCCCGAACCCGACGACAAGAACGTTTCGCCCGACGCAGCTCACCGGATCATACGGATCGATGTACTGATGCGAGTGGATCTGCTTGCCGTCGAAACGACCGGGAAAACCAGGCTCGGGAAGACGCGGATCCCAATGATGTCCATTGGCAACCACCAGCGCATCATAAAGCCGGATCTCACCGGTATCGAAGTCGACCTTCCACAGCCCGTCAGCCATCTGCTCGGCGCGTGTCACCGACGTGTTGAACAGGATCCGGTCGCGAAAGCCGAAATGATCGACATAGGCGTCGAAATACTGCGCGACCTGCGCATGATGCGGAAAGTCCGGATAGTGATCGGGCATCGGAAAATCCGAATACGCCATCTTGTCCCGGGACGTATTGATGTGCAGCGACCGGTAGGCCGATGACAGGCCGTTCTTGTTCTTGAAAACCCAGTTGCCACCCACCCTGTCCGACGCCTCGATGCAATCGAAAGCTATGCCGAGCTCGGAAAACCTCTTGGCCGCAGCAATGCCGCTCGCCCCGGCGCCGATGATGCAAATCTTGGGAAAGCGGGGA
This sequence comes from Alphaproteobacteria bacterium, assembly GCA_040381215.1. Lineage (GTDB taxonomy): Bacteria > Pseudomonadota > Alphaproteobacteria > Micropepsales > Micropepsaceae > SZUA-430. Next base: position 21,343 of record JBEIHO010000028.1, read on the forward strand.
TCGGCGACCCTGGACATGGCTGTTGTCGACTGAACGTGAGAGAGACGTCATCATGTCTAGGCGAACGATGACGCCCCGTCAACTTTTACCCTGTTGCGGGCAGCCGCACCACGAACAGCTTGCGCGTCGTCTCCAGCGTTTCCCATGTCCCCGAGAAACCGGGCTCGATGATGAACGTGTCACCGGCAACAAGGATCTCCGGCCTGCCACCATCGCGCGTCACGCAACTGCGCCCGCTGAGGATGCTGCAGAATTCCCACTCGTCATAGGCAATCCGCCACTTGCCGGGTGTCGATTCCCATACCCCGGAGAACAGCGTATCGGCATCACGGGTATCGAACACCCACGTCCTGAACACAGGGGCGCCGGAAATGATGCGCTCGGGAAGCGGCGCACCGATCTCGAAAGCCATGGCCTCAAGCTTGTCGAGCGGAAATCGCAGAATGCTCATCGGAACTCCTTCAGTCAGGAAAGCTAGCGCCAGGACGCTTGCGCGATCAAGTTGACATCCGCCAACAACTCTCCTCCACTGCACCGATGACACAGACCTTCGATCCCCACCCGCCGGCCGGCAGCCTTCTCGCGGGCATTCCGCACGCGGCCGCCCTCGGCCTGCACATTGTCAGCATCGAAAGCGGCAAGGTCACATGCAGGGTCCCGTTTGCCGATCAGCTTGTCGGCAACCCTGACACGCGGGTCATTCATGGTGGCGTGATGACCGCCCTGCTCGACAACGCATGCGGCATTGCCGTGGGTTCGAAGACGATGCTCCGCGGACAGATAGCCACGCTCGACCTGCGGATCGATTACATGAAGTCGGCGACACCGGACCAGGACATTCTCGCGTTCGCCGAGTGTTTCAAGGTTACGCGCAACATCGCCTTCGCGCGGGGTATCGCCTACCAGACCGATCTATCCGACCCCATCGCCACGTGCACCGCCGCCTTCATGCTCGGGACGAAGTCCACACCCGGCAAGGCGCCTCAAGGCCAGGGAGCAGGCTGATGGACATCCTCAGGCGCGCCATTGCCGAAAAGCGCAAGCCCGATCTGAAGGAGCTTGTGCAGGCGATCCCCTATTGCCGGTTCCTCGGGGTGGAAACCGATCTCAAGGGAAACGAGCTCACCACCATCCTGAAATTCAGTGACAGGTTGATCGGCAATCCTGTTCTCCCCGCGCTTCACGGCGGTGTCGTCGGCGCCTTCCTCGAGATCACGGCCGTGATCCAGTTGATGCTCGAGGTCGAAAGCGAAGAACTGCCCAAGCCTGTCGATATCGGCATCGATTATCTCCGCTCGGGCCGGCCCGTCGACACCTATGCCCGCGCCACGGTCACCAAGCACGGCCGCCGCGTCTGCAACATCCGCGCGGAAGCCTGGCAGGAAGACCGGTCCCGACCGATTGCTGCACTGCACGGTCACTTCCTGGTCAAGCCATCCTCGTCGGAAACAGCCTGAAGCGATCGCAGCGGCACCTGTCGCCCTTGACGTGCGCGGCTACCTCGAAAGAGGTAGGCGGATGCCGTGATAACCATCACGTTTCCGCCAGTTTAACGATATGCAGCCACTGCATGCCTGCCATGCAATGCTTAATGGCTATTGATCCGCCATTTCAGGCACCCTAAGTTAACGGCCGGAATTGACTGTCGTGAATGGCAGAGCATTCGTTGGGGGACGTAGACATGTGGAATTGGGAAGAAATGGCAATGGGCGGTTCGCTTGTTGCTGCAATCGCAGCCGTTATGGCGCTGCACAACATCAAGACGCCGGACATGGCCATCGCGCCGGCAGCGACCGCCGCGGTCGAATCCGTGCAGCTCGAAGCCGCTGTTCCCGTCGCACAGACCATCTCGTTTACCGTAACGGGCAAGCGTATGCCGAAGGAATGCAAGGGCGAACCCGCTTCGGAAGAAATCGCCGCGCGCTGTGAAGCGCTGCGTGACCGCACGGTGGTTTCGGTTCGCTGACACCACGGCTCCCCGGAACAGGGGGCACAGATCCAGGGGCGCGACCGATCCCGGTCAGCGCCCCTTTTATTTACCCCGCCTGCGCATGAAATATCGGTCACCTCGCGCAGCGCTAATCATGAAACCCGCAGGATAGGCCGCAAGGCACTGGCGCCACGCAGCGCGCCGACAGATTCCCGCCCGAATCCGGACCGGATTGCGCCACGCTGGCAGCGCACACCTGCCCCGCGCGAGCCATCCCGCTGACGCACCGACGACGCCATGCCGCAAGGCCCATGGCCCAGCACAACCCGAACCCCTGGAGTAACCCCATGCCCCTTCTCGAAGCCGGCGCCGCAATGATGAAGTCGGCCCTGCGCCATGTCGCGGCCGGCTGCACCGCCGCCCTGCTGGCCACCTCGGCCCTGGTCCCGGCGCACGCGGCCGGCGACCCGCTGCGCGCCGGTGTGGAACTGAACCAGACATCCGTCCTCGCAGGACAGAGCCGCGTCATCTACGTCCGCCTGTCCCTTGAAGGCCTCGATATAACGCCGGATGAAAACCGAAAGCGCGCGGCACTCAACGTCTCCCTGGTTCTCGACCGCTCGGGTTCGATGGCCGACGAAGGCAAGATGGACTACCTCCGCAAGGCCGCAAGCCTCGCCGTCGACCGCCTCACCCCCGACGACACCTTGTCGGTGATCGAGTATGACGACCAGATCTCGGTCATGTGGCCGGCCCGCCGGGTCAGGAACGTCGCCGAACTCAAGTCGCTCATCGAAGCCCTGGAGCCCCGCGGTTCGACCAACCTTGCCGGCGGCATGATCCGCGGTGTCGAGGAAGCCGCAGGCGCCTTGAACGGCCCTGCATCAGCCAACGGCACGATCACGCGCGTGATGCTGATGTCCGACGGCCTCGCCAATACAGGCATCACCGAACCACGGGAGATCGCACGCCTTGTGCGCGATGCCAGGTCGAAGGGCGTCAGGGTGTCGGCAATGGGCCTCGGCCGCGACTACGACGAAGACCTGATGCAGGCGATCGCGGAGAACGGCGGCGGGCGCTACTACTACATCGAGCACCCCTCCCAGATGGCCAGGATCTTCAAGGACGAACTGGGCACAATGTTCGAGACATGCGCGCAAGACCTCGACATCGAATTCACCGGCAGCGCCAGGATCCGCAAGGCCGAGATGATAGGCTTCGAGGACGTCAAGCCCGGCCGCGCCCTGACCAGGGACCTCGAGGACATGTTCGAGGGCGAGAAGCGGTCCATCCTGCTGCGCCTCGAGGTTGACGTGCCCCCCAGCGGCACGCTCGACCTCGGCAAGCTGTCCCTGCGCTATCGCACGGCAGGCACCGGTAAGGCCCATGCGGTGACGCAGGACCTTCAGGTGACCGCATCGACCGACGCGGGCGCCGTCGGCAAGACCCTGAACAAGTCTGTGGCCGCCGACGCAGCCCTCGCCGAAAGCGACCGCGTGCAGAAGGAACAGGTACTGCTGTACCAGCAGGGACGCGGTGACGAAGCCAGGCGCAATCTGAGCGCCCTCGCCAAGGACCTCGAAGCCAGCAACCGCGATCTCGACGACAAGCGCCTCACCCAGAAGATCGAGGCCCTGAACGTCGAGAGCCGGCAGATGTCCGAGGCCGCCGCCTCGCCCGCCGCCCAGAAGGATTACCTCAAGGCCAGCAAGCAGCGCCTCTACCAGGCCAAGTCAGGCAAGCGGACGGGCTTTGCCCTCCAGCCCGGAGACAAGGGACGCGAGGTCGAGTTGCTGCAGGAGGCGCTCGCCAGGGCCGGAAACTACAAAGGCCCGATCGATGGCATCTATGATGACGACGTCACCGGGGCCGTGAAGGCTTACCAGAAGGCAAACAACATAGCAGTCGATGGCGTGGCCGGCGCCGGCACCATGGACAAGATGGGCCTCTACTGACATCCGAGGCACATGAGGCGCTCAGCGGTTGAACCCGCTGCGCGCCTTCATGATCGAGAACGCCGCACGATCAGGCAGGTACTTGACCAGCGCCGCGATCGACTTGTTCACGGCACCGTTCACGTGCACCGGCTTGTTCTTCATGACAGCGGCATAGCCCTCTTCGGCGACGGCTTCAGCGGTCATCCAGAAAAACTTCGGCATGCGCGACACCTGCCCCCGCACGCCCATGACGTCATGGAATTCGCTGTACGTGAAGCCCGGGCACACGGCCGTGACATGAACCTTGTGTGCCTGCAGCTCCATGTTCAGCGAACGAGAGAACTGGATCATGAAGCTCTTCGACGCCCCATAGAGCGCACTGCCCGCCGTACCAGGCATGAAACCAGCCAGCGAGGCGATATTCACGATGTAACCCTGCTTCCGTTCGATCATGCCGGGCAGGACCAGATGCGTCAGCGCGCACGGCGCCGTCGTGAGGACCTGGATGAAATCCCGCTGGTCCCGCCACGCCGTCGTCGCATAGGGCCCGGGCACGCCATATCCCGCGTTGTTGATCAGCGCATCAACCTTGAGACCACGCCTGTGAATGTCGGCCACCAGCGCCTCCGGCGCCAGCGGGTCGGCAAGGTCGGCCGCAATCACGGTCGCCTCGATCTTGTGACGCGCAGACAGTTCCTGCGCGACCTCCCGCAGCCGCTCCTCGCGCCGCGCCGTCAGCACCAGGTTGAACCCGTACCGCGCGAACACATCGGCAAAGGCCTTGCCGATGCCCGCCGACGCGCCCGTGACAAGCGCCGTGAGGTTCTGCTGTGACATGTCAGTCTCCTGTCTGGCCGAAATCGCGTGGCCGCATGAAATCCTCGAGCACACCGCTCCCGGGCCGCAACCCGCCCCACGCTGCGACGTCGAACCCGATCACCGCCAGCGATGACGTCGAGAACTTCTCGCGCATGCGCCGGTGACGCGCCTCCTGTTCGACGCTCAGGGGCGGCAGGCTCATCATGAGGCAAAGCTCCGCAAGCCCCGGATTGTGCCCGATCACCATGACCGACCCAACCTTGTCATCCAGTGAACGCAGCAGCGCCAGGATGTCGGGCGCCTCGGCCAGGTAGAGGTCTTCGCTCAGGATGACGCGCGCGCCGGCGCACGCCACAGGCTTGAAGATCGACAGCGTCTCGCGTGTGCGTGCCGCCGTCGAACAAAGAACAAGCTCGCACGCATGCCCGCGCGAGACGAAATACTGCGCCATGTCCGCCGCATCGCGCCGCCCGCGCGCGACCAGGACACGATCCTCGTCGCGCTTCATGCCACCTGCGGGCTCCGTCTTGGCATGCCTGAGAACGAACAGACGCTTCACGAGGATTTCCTTGCCGCAAACGGAAACACGAGCATCGCCCCCAACCCCAGGCCATGCGGCCCCCGGTGTGCGGCAAGCCCGATGGGCATCGTGCGCGCATCCGCCTGCGTTCGCGCCACATAGGTCCCGCACAAGCGGTCCCACGCCGAAAGATTGAACCCGAAATTGGCGTTGAGCTCGCGCGGCTCGACCGAATGATGCACCCGGTGCATGTCGGGCGTCACGATGAACCAGCGCAGCACCCGCTCGACACCGGCCGGCAGCGAGACATTACCATGGCTGAACATCGCCCCCGCATTGAGCACGATCTCGAAAGCAAGCACACCGGCCGCCGGGATCCCCAACGCCACGATGACCGCAAGCTTCCACAGAAGGCTGAGGACAATCTCGAAGGGATGGAACCGGATCCCGGTCGTCACGTCAAAATCCGTATCCGCATGATGCACCCGGTGCAGCCGCCACAGGAAGGGCACGTGGTGGAACACCACATGCTGCGCATAGACGGCAAGATCGAGCAGCAAGAAGCCTGCAACGCACGCAACAAGCCAGGGCATCCCGACAAGGCCCACGAGGCCCCCACCTTCGAATTGCGCCGCAACGCCGACCGGCAGCACCGGCAGCACCAGCGCCAGCAACCGCACGACCACCGTATTCATGAAGCTGAGCCCGACATTGCAGCCCCATCGCCACCCGCGTGCCACCGTCGCTCGGAAAGGCCACGCAATCTCGGCCAGCGCAACGAGAATGAAGACCCCTGCAAAGGCAGCAAGCCTAACCAAAGCCTCGCTGCCGTCACCCATCTCAGTTGGTGATCCGCGCGTGCCGCACCATCGCCGCCTTTTCCAGCGCCGCCGCCGTCAACCGGTCGATCTCGAGCACCGACTTGAGCCGCTGCAGCACCCGGTTCTCCTCGGCATAGACAGGCGCCTCCGTCAGCACGATCTCCAGCGCCAGCGCATACGCCGTCTCGCGCAGGTTGCGCGGCAAGGCCTCCCGCACCAGTCCCAGCACCGCATTGAACCCCTCGTTCTCCTGCAGGATGGCGGCGCACTCGCGCGACACGGGAATGATATTGTCGTCATCGAAGCCTTCGAACACCGGCAGCGTCCGCACGATGTCACCGATAACATGCAGCTCGGCGTCGCTCATCGAGGCATCGGCCGCCGAGGCAATGACCATCACATAGATCAGTGCTGAATGCGGGCTGAGCGTCGATCGCGGCGTCATGAAACTCACCTGTCGGTTATGTGCGTGATGCTGCGCAATCTATGGGGCCGGACGATTGTCAGCAAGTCCGGGCAATTGCAGGAATTCACGTACCGAGGCCACGGCCTCGGCAAGGCTGAGGCGCTGCACCTCGACGCCCGCAGGCAGGCTCGACAGCAGCCGCGACGGCGCGCGCGCATCGAGCAGCACGAACACGCCCCTGTCGGACGCGCGCCGGATCAGCCGCCCGAAGCCCTGCGACAGCCTGAGCCGCGTCAACTGGTCATCATACCCCTTGCCGAAGGCCGCCCGCCGCGCCTTGTGCAGGATATCGGGGCGCGGCCACGGCACGCGCTCGAACACCACCAGCCGCAGCGAACGCCCCGGCACATCCACCCCATCCCTCAGCGCATCCGTGCCCAGCAGGCACGAATTCTCGTCTTCCCGGAACAGGTCCACCAGCGAGCCGGTATCCAGCCCATCGACATGCTGCGCATGGAGCGGGATCCCCCGCTGCGACAGCGCAGGCGCAATCGCCCGATGCGTCGAGCGCAACGAGCGCACCGAGGTGAAAAGTCCCAGCGCCCCCCCGCCCGATGCGATGAACAGGTCGCGATAGGCGGAACCCAGCATATCGGCATCGCGACTGACATCCGTGACGACCAGGATGCGCGACTGACGCGCATAGTCGAACGGCGACTGGAAGGACGAACGCAGCGCCGGCACCACCAGGTGCCCCGCCCCCGTCCGGATTTCTGCAGCCCGCCAGCCATCAAGGCCCTCGCCCTCTTTCGCCGCCCGGTCCCGCAGCGTTGCCGACGTGATGAACGCGCCGTGCGAAGGCTCGAGAACCTGCAGCGCAAAGCTCATGGTGGGATCGATCGCGTGGCGATAGAGCCCGACATTCGCGTCGTTGCCCTCGAAACGCTCGACGCTCAACCAGTCGACATGGCCACCGGGCGCGGGTTCGCCCACCGCATCCAGCGCCGCGATCCAGTTCGGGATCTGCAGCTGCGATCGCCGCTCGATGCCACGCAGCACTGCCTCGACCCGGAGCCGATGTTGCGCAAAGACCTCGTCGCTGCGCTCGCGCAGCATCTCGCGCAACTTGGCCGACAGCACGTTCAAGGGCTCGAGCAGCGCCTGCAGCGCCTGCGTGAAGGCTGCGGCCGCCGTCAGCAGTTCCGGCATCACAGGCGCCACCGAACATTCCAGCCCGTACGGCGAGTGCAGGTCCTCCGCCCGCGCCCGCACCTGCGCCCGCACCGCCGCGAGGAACTTCTCCATCGCCCCGCGCGGGGCTTCCGATGACAGCCGGTTGAGCCATCCATCGCCCGGCAACGCAAGCGCCGCCTGCCCGATCTCGTTGAGCCGCTCCAGTTCCTGCGGCGCGTCATCAAGCACGGCCGTCAATCGCTCGACCAGGCCGCGTCCGCGCCGCCCGCTGCGTCCCTCCGGCCCCCGGACCCAGCGCCGCAGCTCCGATCCCTCGCGCCCCGAGATATGGATGGCATAGAAACTGTCGGCCGCATCGAAGATGTGATGCCCTTCGTCGAACACATAGCGCAGCGGCGGCGTACCGGTGCTTCCATCCGTATCGGCCCCGCGCGAGGCCGCGTGCCGAGCCGCTTCCACCATGGTCAGCGCATGATTGGAAACGACAATGCGGCTCGTGCGCGACTTGCGCCCGACGCGCTCCAGGAAGCAACGCCTGTAATGCGGACAGGCGCCATAGATGCACTCGCCCTGCTTGTCGGTCAGGCCGGATGCAAAGCCGGCGGCAGGAAACGCCCAGGACGGAAAATCCCCACCGATGAGGTCGCCATCCTTCGTCGCCATGAGCCACCGCGCCACAAGGCCCAGCGCCACGGTTTCCCGCTCGATCAGCACCGGCAGCCGCCCGGCCTGCTCCTCGAAATTCAGCAGGCACAGATAATTCTCGCGCCCCTTGCGGATCGTCACCTTCTCGGCCAGCACTGCGGCATCGGGATAGACACGCCTCAGCTCCTGCGCGATCTGCCGCTGCAGGTTCTTCGTATAGGTCGAGATCCAGACCGTGCCATCGTTGCGCTCTGCCCACAGCGCCGCCGGCGCAAGATAGCCAGCCGTCTTGCCAAGCCCAGTCCCCGCCTCGGCGAGGACCACCGCAGGCTCGCTCTCCTGCAGCCGCGGCCGGAAAGCCTCCGCCGCCAACGCCGCATAATCCGACTGCGCACGCCGCACCTCGGCGCCATCGCCCACGATCACCGACAGGTGCGCACGCGCTTCCTCGGGCAGGATCGGCAGGCTCCCCGGCTGCCCTTGCGGCGCGGCATCCTCCCACTCGGGCAAGTCGCGCCACGAGTCCATGCGCGGCGTCGCCCGCGCCCGCCCCTCCGGATCGATACGCTCGAGCAGAAGGGGCGCCCAGAGCCAACGGCTCAACCCCATCGCAGCCGCAATCCGCGCTGCCATCGGCCGGTTCTTCAGGGTCTCTGCTTCGCCAAGCAACTGCAGCGCTACGTCCCGCAACACGATCGCCTGCTCGGCCAGGCTCTGCGGCGCCTCCAGCCCCAGGGCCCGCGCCAGCGCCCCCACGCTCGGCGCAATGGGCTGCGCCGGCCGCACGAAGGCAAACAGTTCCAGCACATCATAGTGCACCCCGCGCGGCTCGTGGCGCTGCAACCCCAGTCGCTGCAGCGTCATGCCTGCATGCGCGATCAGGTGCGGCGTGCGCTGCGCCGCCAGCAGCGCCACATCCGGCAGGGGTTCGCTGAAACGTCCATCGGCCGTGGCGATGACCGCGCGACGGAACGTCGCGACAAGGGCCGGGATGGCGTCAAGGGGCTGTGTCAACGTCTTGTCCATTGTCGCCACTATGCAGCAGCGTTGACCTCGCCGGAAGCGCCACCTATGGCTTTGAACCAGATTTGATTGAGAGGACCCCCATGTCGTCCAGACGCGATCTTGCAATGGCCGCAAAGGCCTGGCCGTTCGAGGAAGCCCGCAAGCTCCTCGCCCGCGTGCAGAAGGACGAGGCCGCTGGCAAGACCAAGCCCTACGTCCTCTTCGAGACCGGCTACGGCCCCTCGGGCCTGCCGCATATCGGTACCTTTGGCGAAGTCGCACGCACCAGCTGGATCCGCCGCGCCTTCCAGGAAATTTCCGACAAGCCGACCCGTCTCATCGCCTTCTCCGATGACATGGACGGCATGCGCAAGATCCCCGAAAACGTGCCCAACCAGGAGATGCTGCGCGAGCACCTGCAGAAGCCGCTGACATCGGTCCCCGATCCCTTCGGCACGCACGAGAGCTTTGCCCACCACAACAATGCACGCCTGCGCTCGTTCCTCGACAGTTTCGGCTTCGACTACGAATTCATGTCGGCGACGCAAGCCTATCGCTCGGGCATGTTCGACGCGATGCTGCTGCACGCCCTGTCCGTCTATGACCGCATCATGGACATCATGCTCCCGACCCTCGGCGAGGACCGTCGTCGCACCTACAGCCCCTTCCTGCCCATCTCGCCCAAGACCGGCCGCGTGCTTTACGTGCCCATGAAGCGGATCGATCCACAGGCCGGAACCATCACCTACGACGACGAGGACGGCGAGGAAATCACCCAGTCCGTCAAGGGCGGCCAGGTGAAGATGCAGTGGAAGCCCGACTTTGGCATGCGCTGGGCGGCCATGGGCGTCGACTTCGAGATGTTCGGCAAGGATCACCTGCCGAACCAGCCGGTCTACGCGAAGATCTGCAAGGCGCTCGGCGTCGAGCCGCCGGTGAATTTCGTCTACGAGCTCTTCCTCGACGACAAGGGCGAGAAGATCTCGAAGTCGAAGGGCAACGGCATCTCGGTCGAGCAATGGCTGACCTACGCCGCACCCGAGAGCCTCGCCCTGTTCATGTTCCAGAAGCCAAAGACCGCCAAGCGTCTCTTCTTCGACATCATCCCCAAGGAAGTCGACGAATATGTGACATGGCTCGACAAGTATCAGGGACAGGCCGACGCCGACCGTTGTGAAAACCCGGCCTGGCACATCCATGCCGGCAATCCCCCGCAGGAAAAATGGCCGGTCTCCTTCGCGCTGCTCTTGAACCTCGTGTCGGCCTCCAACGCATCGACGCCCGACATTCTCTGGGGCTTCATCCGCCAATATGCACCCGAGGCAAACCCCACCGACAACCCCTCGCTCGACCGCCTCGTCGGGTATGCGATCCGCTACTACGAGGACTTCGTCAGGCCGCACAAGAAATACCGGGCCCCCACCGATCGCGAACGCGCAGCCATGGAAGATCTCGCGGCCGCCTTCGATGCCCTCGGCAACGTGACCGATCCCGAAGCCGCGCAGTTCCAGGTCTACGAGGTAGGAAAGAAGCACGGCTTCGACCCGCTGCGTGACTGGTTCAAGGCCCTCTACGAGGTCCTCTTCGGCCAGGAACAGGGCCCACGCTTTGGCTCCTTCGCCGTGCTCTACGGCGTGGAAAACACGGCACGCCTGATCCGCGAGGGCCTGTCCGGCAGGTTTTTGGCCTGACGAAACGCGCATCTTCCCCTAAGCTGCGCGCATGACGAGCCGCGCGCTTCTCCTGATCTTGGCCTTGTTTCTCCTGCCCCTCTCGCAGGCGAACGCCCAACCGGTGCCGCCACAGGCGACGGCTGCCTACGAGGCAGGCGATTACGCCGACGCCGCCCGTATCGCGGGTGACGTCAACAGCGCCCCGGCGCTCGCCTACGCCGCGCGCGCCCTCATTGCCGATGCGATCACCCGCCCCGACGGCTTCTGCACCGACTGCCTGCGCCAGGCCGAAGCCCTGGCCCGTCGCGCATCCCGCCTCGATCCACGCAATGTCGAAGCCTGCCTGCAGGAAGCCATCGCCATGGGCTTCCGCGGACGAAGCATCGGCGTGTCGGCCGCCCGCGCCGAAGGCCTCGCAGAGAAAGTACGTGAACGATTGGACGCAACGCGCGCCATCGATCCGCGCAACCCCTGGGCCAAGGCCGCCCTTGGCGCCTGGCATCTCGAAATTGTCACCCACGCAGGTTCCGTGCTGGCATCGCTGCTTTACGGCGCCTCGCAGGACGAGGGCCTGGCACTTTATCGCGAGGCCCTGGGCGAACGGCCCGGTGAAGCACCGCTTCAATACCAGTTCGCCCTCGCGCTGCTCGCGCTTGACCGGGACACGCTCGTGCCCGAGGCCCGGCAAGCCCTCATGGATGTGCGAGGATCAGGCAGCAAGGACGCCCTGACCATCTTCACGAAGGGCCGGGCCGCAACCCTTCTCGAGGCACTCGACGCGCCATCACGCGGCCGATTGCGCTCATTGGTGCTGCAATTCCAGGGTTACCCCAGCGACAGGTAAGCGGGCGTCAGTGCCGAACCCACACGATCCGCGCCATCCACTCGACGGCGTCGCGTGGCAATGACAGGCCCTCAAGCGAAGGGTTGAAGGGCGACAACTCGAGCTTGCGCGCCGTCTGCCGCGCCAGCTTCATCACCAGACAGCCCGGCTCAGCCTTCACCACGACCGGGTCCCCCTTGCGCAACTCGGCCGCCGGCGAAACCACCACCACATGACCGTTGCGAAACACGGGTGCAGCGACATCATTCGAGATCTCGATCGCAAAGGCGCGGTCATCGCCGAAATCGGGAAACGCAAACCTGTCCCACGCCTTGGCGATCGGATCACCATTTTCGTCGAAAACGCGCTTCTTCTGCACATCCTTCATGGTGATGAAGGGAACCATGCGCGAAGGCCCGCGTCCGCCATTGGCCTTCGAGACAAGCGTGACGAAGTCATCGAGGCTGGCACCCGTGACATGGAGCACCTTCGACAGGCTCTCGGTTGACGGCCAGCGCAACCGCCCCTGCGGCCCCAGTCGCTTGCTCTTGTTGAACGTCGTGGGATCAAGCCCCGCCGCCCGCGCGAGCCCGGACGGCGAATGGCCATACCGCGCCGCCAATGCATCAATCGCGCCCCAGATCTGCTTGTGCGATAACATGTCGAATTGAACCGTCCCGAGATGGAATTAAGACCGACACACCGGGCGCGCCTCGCGGACACGCTCTTGCGTCTCTCTGCACAAACTGATTCGAATCCTATCACGATGAAACTCATTCACAGCCTGTCGGGCTTCGCACGACCGTTGCTCACATGCATCGACCCCGAACGCGCGCACGCGATTACGGTGCGCTCGCTCTCGTATCTGGGCGATCTCGCCGGCAGCGAAACCGACGATCCCAGCCTTGGGATACAAGTCCTCGGCCTGCCCTTTCCCAATCCGGTCGGCCTCGCTGCCGGTTTCGACAAGAATGTCGAGACGACGCAAGCCATGCTGGGCTTCGGCTTCGGCTTCGTCGAAGCCGGCACCGTGACCCCCAAGCCACAGTCCGGCAACCCGCGGCCGCGCATCTTCCGCCTGCGAGAGGACCGGGCCGTCATCAACCGTCTGGGCTTCAACAACGAAGGCCTCGAGGCCGCACGCCACCGCCTCGCACGCCTCCAGGGCAGGCCCGGCATCCGCGGCATCAACATCGGCGCCAACAAGGATGCAAGCGACCGCGTCGCCGACTACGTCAAGGGGCTGACCGAGCTGGCGCCGCTCGCCGACTATGTCACCGTGAATATATCATCGCCCAACACGCCGGGCTTGCGCGGGCTGCAGAACCGCAGCGAACTCGACACCCTGCTCTCTGCCGTGATGACGGCCCGCGGCAAGCTCGCAAGACGCGTTCCCCTCCTCGTCAAGATCGCACCCGATCTCGACGAGCAGGCCTGCAGCGACATCGCCGCCCTCGCCCTCGAACACGCCATCGACGGCCTCATCGTCTCCAACACCACGATTGCGCGCCCCGACAGCCTGCGCAGCGCCCATCGCGGCGAAGCCGGCGGCCTCTCCGGCCGACCGCTCTTCAAGCCATCGACCGAAATCCTCCGCACCATGCGCCGCCTCACGAAAGGCAAGCTCGTCCTCATTGGCGTCGGCGGCATTTCCTCGGGCGAGGACGCCTGGGCCAAGATCCGCGCCGGCGCCTCATTGGTGCAACTCTACACCGCCCTCGTCTACGAAGGCCCGACGCTCGTCACCCGCATCAAGCGCGAACTCCTCGCCTGCATGAAACGCGACAACATCAAGACCATCAAGGACGCCATAGGCCTCGACGCCTGACCCTCTCTCCCTCGCTTGCGAGGGAGTACCCGCGCGGAACGCGCGGGGGAGGGAGTTTGTCCCCGCAGGGCACCCACTCCCAACCAAACTCCTCCGTCTGCGGCAGCTGACGCTGCTGCATCCACCTCCTCGCTACGCGAGG